>WRKX01000058.1 GCA_009777925.1 Betaproteobacteria bacterium
ACGCGATGGCCGATGTCTGGTTCGCGGCGAACAATATTTACACGGAGGATAAAAACACCGTGGAACTCTCCGCTGAAATACTGGCATTGCCGGACGTGAAAGGAAGCGGTAACGTCAAAGACCTGCGGCAGGCAATGGCGCAGGATGAATCGGGACGGCTTCAAGCCTTGGTAGAGGATTGGATAGCGGAAACAGATACAGCCGCTAAAGCGGCATTGCTTGACCAGATTTTGTTCGTCTGGACAGGCTCGGATAGTTATGCGATCAGCAGTCGGGGAGCCAGTATAGACGGGCGCAAGCTCTATGTGCTGGAAGCGTTTTTGGGTCAAGATTTCCTCCAGTATGGCGTTGATCCCAATCCTGGCCTGGATGCGGCAGTGGATTTGATGAAGGCTTATAAGGCGCTGGCAGACTATGTTTCTGCCCAACTTCTGGCGCAAACCAGTCAGAAGTATCTTTATGAATTGGTGGGTTTTCGTCTTGCCACGGGCGGGGATAGCCAGAATTGGATACCAGATCTCACCCAACTTCTGGCCTACTTTGCGGAACAGGTGGAATTGAATGAATCTGCCGGACTGAAACTTGTTCAGGATTTTGGTTATAGCCTAAAAAGCATAGGCGACGAGTACAGCCAGCTTGTGTTGAGCCAGTTGGTACGCGCAGAGGCAGAAATCAGCCATGCAGGCTTGAAACAAACGCTGTTCTTGCTCAACAAGAACATTATTTCCGGGAATAGCGGCAACAACACACTCACAGGAACTGCTGGAGATGATGTGCTGATTGGTGGAACCGGAAGTGACCATATGGAAGGAGGCGCGGGTAATGATACCTACGTCTTCTCAATCGGGGATGGACAGGACACCATTTACGACTACGAGGGGACGAACGCCATTCGTTTCACGGATGTGAATCTGGACGGAATCACGTTCTCTCGTTCGGGCGATCATCTGGTGATTGCCTATGGTGAAAATGACCGAATCACCGTGCAATATCACTTTCTCCCCTCGATCTATCGAATTGCCCGGGTTGAGTTTGCGGACGGCAGCGTACATTCCATGTCTGATCTCCTTGAGACCAACCCTGTCCATCTTTCAGCAGGCGCGGACAATTTCACTTTTGGCATAGAGAATGACATTGTTCATGGCGGCGCGGGGAATGACACAATTTATGGCGGAGCGGGAAATGACCTGATTTACGGCGGAGCAGGAAATGACAAACTCTATGGTGATGCCGGAAACGACACCTTGATCGGTGAAGCCGGGAATGACCATATGGAGGGCGGCGCGGGCGACGATACCTACGTCTTCTCAATCGGGGATGGACAGGACACCATTTACGACTACCAGGGGACGAACGCCATTCGTTTCACGGATGTGAATGTGGATGAAATTACCTTCTCCCGCTCAGGCGATCATCTGGTAATTGGTTATGGCGAGAATGATAGCATCACCGTGCAATATCACTTTCTTCCATCAATCTATCGCATTGCCCGGATCGAGTTTGCGGATGGCAGCGTACATTCAATGTCTGATCTCCTTGAGACCAACCCTGTCCATCTTTCAGCAGGCGCGGACAATTTCACTTTTGGCATAGAGAATGACATTGTTCATGGCGGCGCGGGGAATGACACAATTTATGGCGGAGCGGGAAATGACCTGATTTACGGCGGAGCAGGAAATGACAAACTCTATGGTGATGCCGGAAACGACACCTTGATCGGTGAAGCCGGGAATGACCATATGGAGGGCGGCGCGGGCGACGATACCTATGTCTTCTCAATCGGGGATGGACAGGACACCATTTACGACTACGAGGGGACGAACACGATCCGCTTTACCGACGTGAACGTAGACGAAATTACCTTCTCCCGCTCAGGTGATCATCTGGTGATTGCCTATGGTGAAAATGACCGAATCACCGTGCAATACCATTTTTACTCCCCAATCTATCGCATTGCCCGGATCGAGTTTGCGGATGGTAGCGTGCGTTCAATGTCTGACCTTTTTCCGATATTTGATGGAATTCAAGGAGATGTGATCTATGGCGACGCGGGGAACGACAAGCTGTATGGAGGAGACAATGACGATACTCTGATCGGCAACAAAGGAAATGACTACCTGGATGGCGGCGCAGGTGATGACGCCTACGTATTTTCAGTCGGTGACGGGCAGGACAGCATTTTTGACAGTAAAGGGATAAACACCATCCGCTTTACCGATGTGAATGTGGATGAGATCACCTTCTCCCGTTCGGGTGATGATCTGATAATAAATTATGGTGGTGGCGACAGCATTACCGTGACGAAGCACTTTTACCATGTTTGTTATCGAATGGCAGAGATCGAGTTTGCGGATGGGAGCGTGTATTCGATGATGGAACTGCTTGAGAGCAAGCCTGTCTATCTGTCAAATGCGAGCGCCAAGCACATCTTCGGCGCGGACAATGACATTGTTTATGGCGGTTCTGGAAACGACACGATCTATGGTGGTGCCGAAAATGACCTGATCTATGGTGGAGCAGGGAACGACTACCTTTATGGTGAATACGGAAACGACACTTTAATCGGCGGAACCGGGAATGACTATCTGGACGGCGGTGTAGGTGACGATACCTACGTCTTCTCAAAAGGCGATGGTCAGGACACCATTTCTGACTTAAGGGGGACGAACACGATTCGCTTTAGCGATGTGAATGTGGATGAAATCACCTTCTCTCGTTCAGGCGACAATCTGGTAATAAATTATGGTAATGGTGACAGCATTACCGTGACGAAGCACTTTTACCACATTGTTTACCGGATGGCAGAGATTGAGTTTGCCGATGGGAGCGTGTATTCGATGACGGAACTGCTTGAGAGCAAGCCTGTCTATCTGTCAAATGCGAGCGCCAAGCACATCTTCGGCGCGGACAATGACATTGTTTATGGCGGTTCTGGAAACGACACGATCTATGGTGGTGCCGAAAATGACCTGATCTACGGTGGAGCGGGGAACGACTATCTTTATGGTGAAGACGGAAACGACACTTTAATCGGCGGAACCGGGAATGACTATCTGGACGGCGGTGTAGGTGACGATACCTACGTCTTCTCAAAAGGTGATGGTCAGGACACCATTTCTGACCCCAGGGGGACGAACACGATCCGCTTTACCGATGTGAACGTAGATGAAATCACCTTCTCTCGTTCAGGCGACAATCTGGTAATAAATTATGGTAATGGTGACAGCATTACCGTGACGAAGCACTTTTACCATGTTGTCTATCGGATAGCGCAGATTGAGTTTGCCGATGGTAGCGTGTATTCGATGCCTGAGCTTCTCAAGGCCAATCCTGTCTATCTGCTGGATGTGAATAATAACCTCACCTTTGGCGCGGAGAATGACATTGTTTATGGTGGTTCAGGAAATGACACGATCCGTGGTGGTGAAGGAAATGACCTGATCTATGGTGGAGCAGGGAATGACAAACTTTATGGTGATGCTGGAAATGACACCATAATAGGGGGCAATGGGGACGACTATCTGGAAGGTGGCCTGGGTGACGACACCTATGTTTTCTCAATTGGTGATGGTCAGGACACCATTTTTGACAGTCAAGGGGCAAACATCATCCGCTTTAGCGATGTGAATGTGGATGAAATCACCTTCTCTCGCTCTGGCGACTATCTGCTGATTGGCTATGGCGAGAATGACCAGATTGCCGTAATGAAGCACTTCGAGCATGCAGCTTATCGGATTACCCAGATTGAGTTTGCGGATGGGAGTGCGTATCAATTGAACGCCCTGCTCGTGCCCATCCCGTTTGTTACTGGGGTGGTGTATCAATTGAGCGATTTTATCCCGCATGAGCCGGAGCCGGTGATTGATGACGAAGGCGGATTCTCTGACGACATCATCAGCTTTACGGGGCTGAATCTGGATGAACTGGATTCGATGAACAACGGGGAAACCGTCCAGACTGCCGGGGAAACGCTGGACGGACTCATGGAGCTATCTTCCGGTTTTGCCGAAGAAGACTATCTGCCGGACGATGGCGATTGGGTGGATGTAACGCTTGCCGGTGTTCAGTTGCCGGAGGAGGGGCATTACGGCCTGTAAGCGAAACGCAAAAAAAGATGTGTCCGACCGATTGCCCCCGGCTTACCCAACCGAGGGGCAATGGATTAACAAATGCACGGAATATGATTTACATGACAAAATAATTCATTGGAAGAGCAAGAAATGAGCTACAGGCATTCATGCCTATAGTTCAAAACGAACAAGGAAGGGGTTTGCATCCCCTCCCTTGTTATTATGGTCGAAACCCCGATCTTCAGGCCGGGGTTCCAACCTTCGCGCCGCCCTGAAAGGCTGGGTTTCAAGCCGGAATCAACATTACGATGAACAGGGGTCTGCATGTCGTATAGAGCATTTTCTATTTAGTTCTTATCCGTAAATAGTGGTTTCCTGTCGCCAGCAGATCAGTGCCGCTGCCAGTGACAGCAAAGCCTCAAAGGAAGCGGCAGATTTCTTATAACGTACCATGAGCTTGCGAAAGCGATTGAGCCAACTGTGACTTCGTTCGACGACCTAAAAACAAAGAAAGCAAGAAGAAAAGCAGGATTTTTTTCATCATTTTTAAAAACTGCCAACTGCTGTCTACGTCACTTTTTGCCGTCTTTGCCCAGACCTTTCAGTATGTCTTTGCCGCGTTTGCCAAGGTTGCCGACAATCTGCCCCGTGTTTTTCAGGCCGCCGCCCAGCTTTTCTGTGAGCGCGTTACCCATGCGGTATATGATACGCTCATTCAGGGAGAAGTTGGGCGAATTGATGTCGCCGTCCAGCACGAATTGCGCACTTATTTCGCCCTTGCCGTCCTTGATCGCGGCCAGCGCGACATCCTGTGCCACGCCAAACAAGGGATTTTTGCCGGAAATTTCGAGTTGGCTCAAGGTTAGCGTCCCCGGCGCGTTCAGGCGTCCCTGTCTGATGACGCTGTGAAGATTCAGCGTAAGGTTGCCGCGTTTGATGCTGGTATTGGCAGACCGAATCAGATAGGTTTCCAGAGTAGTAAGGTCGACACTGGCGAGTTTGACTTGCAAGTCGGATTCCATGCTGGCGAATTCAACTTTTCCTTCGATACGCGCCTTGCCGTTATGCTGTTTGCCCAGGATTATGCCATCGAACAGTAAGTCGCTCATCCCTTCCAGGTTGGGAAAACGAAGGTTGGCGACGCGAGCATGAATATTATCCATCTGGATTTTGAGCGCCGGACGGCGGACGCTGGCGTCGTAAAAGTCAATGCTGCCGACGGAGAGTTCTATTGCGTCAATGATGACCTCAATGTTGGTGTCGCTATTGCCCTTTTTCTTGCCGTTGCCTGTCCCGTCCCGGCCTTCGGTCAAATCCGGGAGGATGTGGATTTTCCCTTTCTGGTCACGGAAAACGGAAAGATAAGCCTCTTCAATGCGAATACTCTTGATCCGCAGTTTGGCACGAACAAGATCCGGCACGGAAGGGGTGATCGTGATGCGTTTGGCGCGGAGTTGCTCTTCTGCCGGCCATCCTTTAGTGCCGGGTAGGCGGATGCCGCTAATTTCCACACTGCCCCAGCCAACGGCCAACGCTTCAATTTCGCCTTTTCCGCCCAGGGCGGCGGCGATTTCATTTTTCAGGAGATGGCTGGCGTACTGGAGGGCGGCAAAGCCTGAAACGACGAGGAGAAGCGCCAGAGCCGCAAGGCAATAAAGCCAGCGGAAGGCTTTTTTAGGAGCTTTGGGTTCCATTGCCGTCTCTTGCGCAAGGAAATGCCGGGATTCAGCCCTGCGGCGTATCGGGAAGTTTTTTCTCGGCCAGCTTTTTTTCCAGTGTTTCCAGCGAAAGTCCCGGATCGAGTTCCTGCTGCACGAGGCGGAGCAGGGGCAGGAGCTGTTCGCCCAGGTCGGATAACTGCGGCGTTACGGCGTCATGGCGTTGGGCGCGGATCAGTTCAAGCGCCTGGTCTATGCGCAGCGGCGGGGCGGCAAAGCTGGGTTTGACGCTATCGCCGTATTCCGTCCGGTTGCCGCCGGCGGCAATCGCGCTTTCCATCCGTTGATAGGCAAGCTCCATCAGGTGTTCGGCGGAATAGGCGCTATCCACAGGAACGCTGGCGATGCCGGCGCTCATGGAGAGAGGAATGCGCCGCCCATTGACGGAAATGACCGCTTCCGCAATCGCGCGGCGCAGCCGATTGGCAAAGATGGCGCAGGCTTCTGGCGTTGTGCCCGGCGAAACGATGGCGAAGCGGCCGGGGGAAAAATGACCGATGCAGTCTTCTTTTCGTACCTTGTCGGCGACCTTTTTGGCAAACTTCGCGCCCACGTTTTCCGCTTTTTCTTCCCCGATCTGGGAGACGATAAAGGGGTAATTATCAAAGCCGATGATAATCAGGCAGGAGGGAGAGCCATGCCGAATGGAACGGGAAAGAGACTGCGCGGCGTGCAGTTCGATATAACGCCGGGTAAACAAGCCAGTTTTGGGGTCTTTGGTCTGATTGGCAAGCGATTCTTCCAGCGATTGCTGGGTATGCAGGAATTGCAGCAGACGGTGCAGGCGGGTTCTAAGTTCGCTTGCCCTGACATCTTTGGGGATGAAATCGGAAACCCCCAGGTTCTCGAATTTTTCCAGCGTTTCCTGGCTGTCGTCGCCGGAAACCAGGACGAAGGGGATGTTGCGCAGCCGGGAAAGACGGCAGGAACGCAGACGCTCCAGAAGGCCGAGTCCGTCAAGCACCGGCATTTGCAAGTCGGAAATAACTGCTGCGATGCTTTGGTCGAGCACCAGGGACTGCCAGGCAGATTCGCCGTTGCTTTCCTCACGGATTTCGTAAAGCCCTTTCAGGTGGCGGGCAAACGAGGCGCGGACTACGCTTGAGTCATCAACGATCAAAACGCGAGGCAGGTTGGACACGGCAAAAATCTCCTTGGCGAACAAAGGGATAACTTTACATGAGCAGGACTTTACCTTAAATTCACGCTCTCAAATTTCAAAATTCTGCCCCAATGATAAATTTTTGCAAGGCGCGCGACAGCTTTTTTTTCGCTGTTTTGGGCGCGTTTCTTTTTATTTGTGCCTTTGGAATGGATGCGGCGAACGCCGATCCGCTTTCCCGCGACGCGAAAACCTCCCTGTTCGAGCGTTATTCCAGCGTCGCGCAGGACGTGTTGTTGAAGGGGCTTTCCGTAGTCGGCAGCCGTTATCGCGCGGGCGGCACCGAGCCGGAGAACGGCCTGGATTGTAGCGGTTTCGTACAGTTTGTTTACCGTGAGGCTGCCGGTCTCATCCTGCCGCGCACGGCCAAAGATCAATCAAAGCAGGGCGAAGCCGTTGCCCGGGCTGATTTGCAGCCTGGCGATCTGGTTTTTTTCAACACGATGCGGCACGCCTTTTCCCATGTCGGCATTTATCTGGGCGACAATTATTTCCTGCATTCGCCCAGTAGCGGCGGCGGCGTGCGCCTGGACAACATGTTGAGCCACTACTGGCAGGGGCGTTATAACGGGGCGCGTCGTCTGCTCCGGACGGACAATGACGCAACAGCCTCTCCCTCACCTTCCGCAAGCGTAGCCGCCGATTCAGGCGGGACGTGAAAGCGCGTATCTTCCCTTAGCGCATGATGGCCGGCGCATCCGCAGCAGGGGCGCTGGATCGCGCCGAATTTTGGCGACAAGGCAACGCGCCTTTGCCATTGCGCCGGGTTGTGCCGCAAGGCGATCTGTTTGCGGTGGGCGGCGACCTTTCCCTGCCCCGTCTGCTGGCCGCTTACCGGCAAGGCATTTTCCCCTGGTATGACGCGACAGCGCCGGAGCCGCTCTGGTGGAATCCCGATCCGCGCATGGTGCTGTTCCCGGAAGAATTCCGCCTTTCCCGCTCGCTTGCCAGAACGTTACGCCGGGGCGCGTATGCGGTAAGGATGGATACTGCCTTTGCCGCGGTCATTGCCGCCTGCGCCACTGTTCCACGCAATGGGCAGCGCGGAACCTGGATCACTCCTGACATTGCCGCTGCCTATACGGCGCTGCATCATGCGGGCTACGCGCACAGCGTGGAAACGTGGATGGACGGAGAATTGGCGGGCGGCCTCTACGGAGTAGCTATCGGGCGGATGTTTTATGGCGAATCCATGTTTGCCCGGCGCAGCGACGCATCCAAAATCGCTTTTGCCCATCTTGTTTCCCATTTGCAAAAAGAAGGGTTTGGCCTCATTGATTGCCAGATGAAAACCGCGCATCTTGCTTCTTTCGGCGGGCGGGAAATTGGGCGCGGCGAATTTCTTGCCCGCCTTGTCCGCCTGACCGGACAGGACACAACGCCTGTCCTCTGGCCACAGCGTCTGCTGTGGGCTGAGGAACAGGGGCAGGCGGCAGGATGACTCCTTCTGCCGCTTCACCCTCCGAGTTGCAGTTTTACGTGACCGAGCCTTATCAATGCAGTTATATGCCGGATAGTTTGGCGCGTTCACGGGTTTTCGTCCCGACGCATAAGGAGCTTGACCGGGAAATTTACAGTCATTTGCTGCGTGCAGGTTTTCGCCGCAGTGGCCTGTTTGCCTATCGTCCCTGCTGCGACGCCTGTTCCGCCTGCGTGCCGGCGCGCTTGCCGGTGGAGCGTCTGTTGCCGGATCGCGCCCAGCGGCGGGCATGGCAACGACATCAGGAATTGACAGCGCGGGAAGGCGCGCTTCGCTACGAAGCCTCCCACTACCATCTTTACGGACGTTATCAGGCGGCGCGGCATCCCGGCGGCGGCATGGATGAGGACAATGGCGAGCAATACGCGCAATTTTTGCTGGCGTCCTCCGTGGACACTCGTCTCGTGGAGTTTCATGAGGGCGACACCCTACGGATGGTGAGCATTATTGATTTTGTCGCTGACGGCCTGTCTTCGGTTTACACCTTCTTCGACCCCGCTGTGCCGGGATCGGCGTATGGTGTGTACAACATTCTCTGGCAGGCTCGTCTATGCCGCAGTCTTGGTTTGCCTTATCTCTATCTGGGTTATTGGGTGCGGGAATCCAGAAAAATGGCCTATAAAGCCAAATTTCGCCCGCTTCAGGGTTTTATGGACGGAGTGTGGCGGGAGATGAGCGAAGCGGAAATTTCAGGGCGCGGGCGGCTGCCCGGGCAAACGTGAAGCCGCCATGCGCCCCTGAATGATGGCGGTCTTTTTTGCCAGGGCGCTTGAGTTTGGATGTTTGTCGTAATAGCGCGGATTGGGAACCATTGCCGCAAGGCGGGCGGACTGCCAGGGAGAAAGTTTCCCGGCGTTGCTCCGGTAATAATGTTGGGCGGCAGCCTCCACGCCAAAAACGCCGTTGCCCCATTCGATTACATTCAAATAAACCTCCAGAATGCGCTCCTTGTCCCAGAAGGTTTCAAGCATCAGAGTGATGATAGCCTCCTCGCCTTTACGCAGCAGCGAGCGTTTTGGACTCAAAAAGAGATTTTTTGCCAGTTGCTGCGAAATGGTGGAGCCGCCCGCGACAAAGCGGCCTTTACGCGCGTTTCTTTCCATTGCAATCTGGATGCCCTTCCAGTCGAAACCGTCATGGGCGGCAAAATGCGCGTCCTCGGAGGCAATGACCGCCCGTTTCAGATGGGGAGAGATTTGTTCATAGGGAACCCAACGGTAGGACAATTGCGCGTCCGGCGTTGTTTTACGCAGTTCGGCCAGGCGAATCTGCATGAAGCGGGTTTCACTGGGCGGCATCCACTTCCACCACATGATCCAGCCGAAAAACCAGAGCTGGATTAGAAAAAGGGTGCAGACAGCCAGACTGACGCACCATTTTATGGCCCGAAGAAAACGAATGAGCTTGTTCGGCCTGGATGCAGGTTTGGGTGAATTATCCGGATGGCTCATACCGGATTTTCCAAAAGCATTTCCTGCCGCAAAAGGTCGGTGCGCGGGCGTTTGCCGCGCCAGAAGAAAAAGGCTTCGGCAGCCTGCTCGATCAACATGCCCAGACCATGCGCGCGTATTTTGGCGCCTGCCGCGCGCGCCTGGGCAAGAAAGGGAGTTTCTCCTTTGCCGTACATCATGTCGTAGGCAAGGCAATCGGGGGCGAACACTCCGGCGGGCAGGGGCAGGGCTTCCTGGGTGAGACTTGCGGCAGTCGCGTTGATGATGAGATCGAAGCTGTCGCCAAGGTCTGCGAATCCCACGCCTGCTACGCTGTGTTCCGTGGTATGGAAAATTTCCGCCAGTGCCACGGCGCGTTCGGCAGTGCGGTTGGCAATGACGACACAGGCAGTCTGGCGCAAAAGCAAGGCCGGGAGCGCCCCTCGCGCCGCGCCGCCTGCGCCCAGAAGCAGCACGCGCCGACCGGCGACTGTGAAAGCAAGATTCCGTTCAATGTCGGCGAGCAAGCCAGCGCCATCGGTATTGTCGCCCAGAAGACGCCCCGCTTCCGCTTTCAGGGTGTTGACCGCTCCGGCTTCGCGGGCGCGGGGGGTGAGATCGTCCGCCAGTCTGAACGCCTCTTCCTTGAAAGGCACGGTGATATTGCACCCCTTGCCCCCGGCGGCGAAAAATTGCCGCGCGGTTTCGGCAAAGTCGGCAAGCGGGGCAAGGCGGGCTTCATAGCGCAAGTCCTCGCCAGTCTCCAACGCAAAGGCGGTATGGATATACGGGCTTTTTGAATGGGCGATGGGGTTGCCGAAGACGGCGTACAGGTCGGGCATAAGGAGGGGAAAAACAGAGCTTCAACGGCTCTCGATGCGATTGCCCTGGGTAAACGACCAGGTGCGGGTGATGACGAGCTGGTCGTATTGGGAAACATTAGGCGGGAAAGGGGCGTAGGGCGCGGCGGTCATCACAATACGCCGCGCTGCTTCATTCAGGATGGGGTGTGGGGAAGGTTTGTCAACGGTGATTTCAACGACCTGTCCGTTCCGGTCAATAATCACGGTGAGTATGAGTGAACCATAAATTTTGCCACGTGCCGCTTCCGGGTAGTTGAGAGTGCCCCAGCGTTCGACCTTTTGCGCCCAGTCGTGAATATATTGTGCAAATTGATATTCCAGCGTGCGCGTAGTACTCCAAGCCTTGCGTGGACGCTTGTTATAGGCTTCGGTATCTTTGGCGATCTCGCCTTCCAGCCGTTTCATTTCACGATAGGCTTCATGCGGATCAAAACCCGGTGACGGCGAAGGATTTTCGCTTTGAATCTGTTCCGTGTTTTGCAAGATGCTATCTTTACTCCGCTTGGCGCTCAATAATTGACGTTGCTCCCTTTCCAGAGACTCTATTCGCCGACGTAAATCGAGCGTTTGGTCGCCCGGCTTGTTGACGGTAGGCGGCAGCGGCGAGGCAACGCGGCGGTTTTTGTCGGTATTGCCGCCGCCATCCAGATTGACCTGCGCCAATGCCTGTGTTTCTTCCTTGCGCGGCGCGTTCTTTGAGTGCGCATTGACCAGAATGACTTCCAGCCCCCGATCCCGCACCCGCTTGTTTTTCGGCGGCTCGCCGATTGTCGTTCCCAGGGTAATGCCGTGCATGACAATGGAAATGGAGAGCGCCACTCCGAAAGTATGCAGGTTGGTATAGTTGAGACAGGCAAGCGGCAGGCGGCGAAGCGAGGCAAACATGGCTCAATTCTCCGCCAGTGTGTCGTCTGTTTCATCTGCCAGGGTTTTCGTCGGACTACCTTCCTGCTCCAGACGTTTCAGGAGATGACAACGCACTTCCAGCGCGAGGAAATCAATAGACTCAATACGCGCTAACAGGCGTTGCCCCGGCGGGCAGCCGCCTATGCCGGAGAGGCGGGTAAACAGGGGCAGATTTTCAAAGCGGGCAAGATCGTCGCGGCGCGCAAGAAGCGTACATTCGCGGATGCCTTCCTGTTGAAGCCAGCGCAGACACCAGTAACGTTCGATACGGCGCTGAAAATCCGCATAGGCGGCATAAGTTGTTTCAAAGTCGCGCAGAGCCGCGAACAATTCGGCGGAACGGGGAAGAAAAGGCGGCGGCGCGTCACGCAGCAGGGCGAGCAACTGCCATTGATTGATGAGATCGGAATAACGGCGCAGGGGCGAGGTCATCCAGGCGTAATGCGGCACTCCCAAGCCTTCATGCGGTTGCGCCAGCGTGGTCATCCGCGCCTTGCCGCCGGTCTGCGCCCGGTAGAGGCAGGAGAAACCATGCCGGGCAAGGAGGCCGCTCCAGGTGGTATTGGCGATAATCATCAGTTCCGCCACCAGTTTGTCCAACGGGCTGCCGCGCGGGCGCGGCGCGATACCTATCCGGCAATGTTCCGGTGCGGTCAGGTCGCCGTGAATAGTGAACGTGTAATCCATGCCGCTTTCTGCGGCGGAAGGCTTGCCGCGCCGTGTTTCAGCGGCTTCGGCAAAACGCCAGAGCAGGGTTAGTTCGTCCCGAAAAGGCAGTGGCGACAGTTCTCCCGCCGCCAGGGTGTCCGCGTTGAACCAGGGTTCGATTTCATGGTGGCGCAGATTGGCGACGATATGAATCTGCTCCACAAAGGATTGGGTGTCGGTGATTTCCAACGCTTCATTGACCGTCAGATAGAGGGAAATTGCCGGGCAGTGTTGTCCGCCCTCCAGAGTGCAGGCGTTGACTACCGCGTCGGGCAACATGGTGATTTTCGCGCCGGGCATATAGACGGTGGAGAGGCGCGCGCGGGCAATGGCGTCGAGCGCGTCGCCCTGCTGAATAGCCAACCCCGGCGCGGCGATATGAATGCCAATCCGCCAGCCGCCGCTGGCGAGCGGCGCGATGGAAAAGGCGTCGTCGACTTCGGTGGTGGTCGCGTCGTCAATGGAGAAGGCCGCCACATTTGCGGTGGGCAGATCGTCCGGCAGGGAAAAACGCGCCAGAGGCGGAAAGTCTGTGCCTTTGGGGAATTGCTCCAGCAGGAAACGGCGTAAATGCGCCTCGTAAGGCGAGGATAGCGCCCCGACCTTCAGAAGCAATTCCGGCATGTCGCAGGCAAGGCGGGCGGCGGCGGCTTCAAACGCCTTGATTTCCGGGCAATTGCGGTCGGGTTTGCCGAGCAGGGAATCCGCCCAGGGGAGGAGTTCTTCCGGGAGTCTGCCTTCCGTCAGTTCGGCAACCCAGGTTTCAATATTCGCGGCCTGTTGACGCTTTTTTTCAATAGCGGCCAGAGCAACGCGGAGAATGTCGGCAGCGGCTTTGCGGAAAAACCCCTTGCCTTTGCGGTGGAAGTAAACAGGCGCGCCATGAAGGGCGAGCAACATGGATGCCGCCTCCGGCGCGCTGGGCGCCTGCCCGTAGTATTCACATGCCAGATCATGAAAAGAGAATTCTTCTTCACCTGCGATCTCCCAAAGAAAGGCAACGTCAATTTTTGCGGCAAGCGGTTCCGCTTCGGCCAGAAGGAAAGCAGGCAGAGGCGAACCGAACCGCAACAGCGCCTGCGCCGATTTGATCTTGCAACGCTTTCCAGAGGGCATTTCCACCTGGAGGGACGTTTCATTATCCGCCAGAATGTTGCCCGTCTTGAAGCTGCCGCTTTCCTCAAACAGAACGTGGGTCAAAGTCATTTGGGCATTATAAACCGGCGATTCGGAATCAGGGATTCCAGTCTACCAGACCTGTCCATGCGGAAAGAAGCACGAGAGCGCCAAACGCGATGCGATACCAGGCGAAACCGATAAAAGTGTGGTTCGCTATGAAGTGGAGCAAGGCTCTTACCGCAATCAGGCTGAAGATGAAAGAGGCGATAAAGCCGGTCGCAAACACCGGAAAATCTTCCAGGCGCAGCTCATGCCAGCTTTTTGCCAGGTCATAGAATGTGGCGGCAAACATGGTAGGAATTGCCAGAAAGAAGGAAAATTCGGTGGCTGCCTTGCGGTTCAGGCCAAATAGCATTCCGCCCATAATGGTAGCGCCGGAGCGCGAGACGCCCGGCCACATGGCGAAGCATTGGGCGAAGCCTACCTTTAGCGCGTCCTTCCAGGTCATGTCGTCTACCTGATTAATCCTTGCCGTCTTTTGGCGATACTCAATAAACATAATCAGCAGACCGCCCGCAATCAGGGCGAAAGCGACCGTATAGGCATTGAACAGATAGGTTTTGATGGCGCTGTGCGCCAATACGCCGATAATGGCGGCGGGGAGGAAAGCGACAATCAAAAGTTTGGCGAAATGCTGTTCTTGCGGGGAATGGACAATCCCTTTTACGGTCATGGCAAGACGGGCGCGATAATGCCAGCACACCGCGATAATTGAACTAAGCTGGATGACGACAACAAAGATTTTGCTTTGCGCGTTGTCATAGCTTAACAAGCTGCCCGTGATAATCAGATGACCGGTCGAAGACACCGGCAAAAACTCGGTCAGCCCTTGCACAATGCCGAGGATCAGCGCCTTGAGGAGCAAAAGCATATCCATGAAAAAGTATCCCGGCCCATAATGAGCGCAAAATAAAAGGCGCTGATTATAAGGTAAAAACCTGGTATGCGTTATGTGCACAGAGGCTGCAAAAGGACAATCGCATTTGCCCCGGATGACAAGCCGACTTGGCTGGGAGCGCTGGGCGTTAGAGCGGTTTTGATTTAGACAGTGCCGTCAATAGATTTATTTAATGCTAGGCAGTGTCGTCAATAGATTTCTGCCCAAATTGCGATACACCTGATATGTACTGCTGCCAGAAATGAAGCTGTATTTTTGGCGTAACGTGTAACAATACCACGCCATGCTTTCAACTGCTGGAAAGCATTCTCGACAAGATGGCGAAGTCGATAGAGATGCTTGTCATATTCTCGTTGCTCTTTCCGATGCTTTCTGGGCGGGATTACAGCCTGCATACCATTGGCCTCTGCCTGCTCAATAATTGCATCACTATCATAGCCTTTATCCGCAATCAAACTGCCTGCGTCTATCCCCTCAACAAGCTTGCAAGCCTGGGTACAATCCGCTGTGGTACCCGCTGTGACAAGCATTCTGACCGGCATACCATGCGCATCCACGGCCAAATGTATCTTTGAGTTGAGCCCCCTTTTGTGTGACCCATGTCCTGGTTGCCGCCGCGCGCTCCAGCCGCATGCTG
>WRKX01000059.1 GCA_009777925.1 Betaproteobacteria bacterium
AAGATGATGTTCTTTCCAGCGTAGCGGGAGACGATGATCTGGAGGATGGGTCGGATGGCGACAGCGCACAGGCCGGGGCAGAGGATGATCCGCTGGATGATGGCGAAGAAAACGCCTCCCTTTACAGCGACTCGGAAGATGATGGCGAAGAAAACGCCTCCCTTTACAGTGACTCTGAGGACGAAGGCGACGACGTTGCTCTCTCCGCCACAACGGGAGAAGACGGCGAAGATGGGTTCTCTGCTGACATCATCAGCTTTACGGGGCTGAATCTGGATGAACCGGATTCGATGAACAACGGGGAAACCGTCCATACTGCCGGGGAATCTCTGGACGGACTCATGGAGGAGCTATCTTCCGGCTTTGCCGAAGAAGACTACCTGCCGGACGATGGCGAATGGGTAGACGTGACGCTTGCCGGTGTTCAGTTGCCGGAGGAGGGGCATTACGGCCTGTAAGCGGTATCCAGAAGATGGAATATCTCCGACCGATTGCCTTTAGAGCGATTTTGATGCAAGTGTGTACGCTTTTCTCCTGGCGAAATAGCAACTGCAGCATAATTGCCCTCTCCCGGCCTTCGGCCACCCTCTCCCGCAAGCGGGAGAGGGGAAAACAATTGCCGTCTGCAAGTCTGCCGGGGTTTGCGAGCCTGGGCGTGATAAATCGGTCTTGCAGACGGCAATGTTTGGGCGTGATAAATCACGCCCCTACAAATGACCGGAAACGCCGCATCCCTGTTCTCGCCTTACCCAAATCCGATCTGGCAATCGCGCAAGCCCTGAAGCATGACTGACATGACAGAAAAGCAGGACATTGACCGAATTTGAGAGATATTGCCAGGCCATTGGCAATGGTCGCGCCTGGCATGTATTCTATTTTTTTCTCATGCGGCAAGCGGCATGAGAAAAATGGTGATTCCTCGAATGGGGATTTCCCGGTACAGGTTCACGCTTTTCGTCTGGTAAAATACTGCCCAATCATGCCTTATCCGATTCTTCGCCATGCCATGTTCGCCCTCCCCGCCGAGTGCGCGCATAATATCAGCCTCGACGGCCTTTCGTTCCTGAAAGCCGCCGGGCTGCTTTCCCGTTTTCTCCCCCCGCCCGTATCCGATCCGATCGAAGTCATGGGCTTGCCCTTTCCCAACCGGATAGGGCTTGCCGCAGGTATGGACAAAAACGGCGAACATATAGACGCGCTGGCATCATTCGGTTTCGGACACATTGAAATCGGCACCGTCACGCCGCGCCCACAGCCGGGCAATCCCAAACCACGCCTTTTCCGCCTGCCGGAAGCGCGCGCCGTCATAAACCGGATGGGCTTCAACAACCACGGTGTAGACGCCCTCCTTGAGCATGTCAAACAAGCCAGCTTCCCCAAAAAAGGCGGCATCCTCGGCATCAACATCGGTAAAAACGCCGACACGCCGCTGGAGCGCGCGGCAGAAGATTATCTCTTCTGTCTGGAAAAGGTTTATCCCGTCGCAAGTTATGTCGCCATCAACATTTCCAGCCCGAACACCCAAAACCTGCGCGCGCTGCAAAAACCCGAGGCGCTCGACGACCTGCTCGCCAGGCTGAAGGCGGCACAGGCAAGACTGACCGACCGACAGGGGCGTTACATGCCGTTGGCGCTCAAAATCGCGCCTGATCTGGAAGACGCGGATATTCAGAATATTGCCGTTGCCCTCAAAAAACATCGCCTGGACGCAGCCATCGCCACTAATACCACCCTTGTACGCACCGGGGTCGAGCATCTGCCGCACGGTAATGAAGCCGGCGGCCTGTCCGGCGCGCCTGTTTTCCGCCTTGCCAATCAGGTACTGGGCAAACTAGCCAACGCCCTGCAAGGCGAAGTCCCCTTAATCGGCGCGGGCGGCGTCATGAGCGGAGAAGACGCTCGCGCCAAAATCGCGGCCGGAGCCAAACTCGTCCAAATCTACACCGGCATGGTTTACCGTGGTCCCGCCCTTGTGCGGGAAATTGCGCTTGCCCTTATGAACGGCAAAACAAACGGCAAAAAAGTATGACCGCATACTTATTCCTCATCATCGGCGCGGTTCTGGTCAATAATATCGTGCTGGTGCAAATCCTCGGCCTTTGCCCGTTCATGGGCGTTTCCAAAAAACTGGAAACAGCTTTCGGCATGAGCGTTGCGACTACCTTCGTACTCACCCTGGCCACAGGCTCCTGCTTCATTATTGACCACTATCTTTTGCTGCCCTTCGGCTTTGAGTATCTGCGTACCCTGGCCTTTATCGTAACCATCGCCGCCGTGGTGCAACTTACGGAAATGGTCATCGCCAGGACTTCGCCCGTCCTGCAACAGACTCTTGGCATCTATCTCCCGCTGATTACCACCAACTGCGCCGTACTGGGAGTGCCGCTCATCAACATTTCGCACAGGCACGACTTTGTGGAGTCCCTTCTCTTCGGCATGGCAAGCGCCATCGGCTTTTCGCTGGTGCTCCTCCTTTTTGCGGGCATCCGCGAACGGGTAGAAGCCGCCGATGTGCCGCGCCCCTTCAAAGGTTCGGCTATTACCATGATTACCGCCGGTTTGATGAGTCTTGCCTTCATGGGATTCGCGGGTCTGAATCGCTAAATGGAAATCCTGGTCGCAATTTCCGTCATGGCGCTGGGCGCGCTTGTTCTTGGTTCGGCGATTGGTTATGCCGCCATTCGCTTCAAGGTAGAGGGCGACCCGGTGGTGGAAAAAATCAACGCCATTCTGCCGCAAACCCAATGCGGGCAATGCAGTTATCCCGGCTGCAAGCCCTATGCCGAGGCCATCGCCAGGGGCGAGGCGGAAATCAACCTCTGTCCGCCCGGCGGCGACGAAGGCGTGCACCAGCTATCCGAGTTGTTGGGACGCGAATATAAACCGCTCGCAGAGGAAAGTCAGACCGAGAAAAAAGCCAGCGTCGCCCTGATTGATGAAGCGGATTGTATCGGCTGCACCCTCTGCATTCAGGCTTGCCCGGTAGACGCCATTCTGGGCGCGGCCAAGCAAATGCACACGGTCATCATTCCGCTGTGTACCGGCTGCGAACTCTGCATCGCGCCCTGCCCCGTTGATTGCATCGCAATGAAGCCGCTACCGGAAACGCCGGAAAACTGGGAATGGCCCTATCCCCAAATAGATAAATCGCCTGACGCGGCAACACACGCGCCCATGCCCACAGCCGCAGCGGACATCCAATGAGCAAGAAAAAACTTTTCAGCTTTCTCGGCGGCATCAAGCTGGCGCACCGAAAAGAATACTCTTCGGAAAAAGCGATAGCGCCGCTCCCAATGCCTAAAAAACTGATTCTCCCCTTGCGCCAGAGCGCGGGCAGCTTGCCCGCGCCCATTGTGCAAGTAGGAGAAAAAGTCAACAAAGGGCAGTGTCTTGCCGCTGCCGAAGGCTGGATTTCCGCCAGCCTGCACGCGCCCACTTCCGGGACGATACGCGACATTGGCGATTACCCCATCGCGCATCCTTCCGGTCTTGTCGCCCCCTGTATCGTCATTGAGGCGGACGGTGAAGACGCCTGGGGAGAGCGTCAACCCTTGCTTGAACACGCGGATTCGGAGCGCCTCGACCCGGAAACTGTCCAACGCTATTTGCAAAGCATGGGCGTGGTTGGCATGGGCGGCGCGGTTTTCCCCAGCCATGTCAAACTCTCGAAAGCTCCGGGAGTACCGCTGGAAACGCTGATCGTAAACGGGGCGGAATGCGAGCCTTTCATCACCTGCGACGACCGCCTGATGCGCGAGCGCGCCGCTGAAATTGTTTCCGGCATTATTTTTCTTGCGGAACTTCTTGAGGCAAAGGAATCCGTTGTCGCCATCGAAGACAACAAACCGGAGGCGGCAGCTGCCATGCGCGCCGCGCTGGCTGCCCGCCTGGAAGCTACGGCAAATCATATTCGTGTCGTGGTTATTCCCGCCGTTTATCCGGCGGGCAGCCTGAAGCAACTGATTTACACCCTTACCGGCAAACGCGCCCCGGCAGGCGTGTTGCCCCCCCAGCTTGGCGTTCAGTGTTTCAACACGGCCACCGTGTATGCTATTTGGCAGGCAGTGGCGCGCGGCGAGCCGGTTATCAGCCGGATCGTCACCGTAACCGGCAATGTCGGGCGTCCCGGCAATCTGGAAGTGCCACTCGGCGCGTCCGTCGCGGATGTTTTGCAATATGCGGAAGCTCGCCCGGAAAGCGACGGTTGTCTGGTCGGCGGGCCGATGATGGGCTTTCTCCTGCCTGATTACGACGCGCCCATCGGCAAGGGCGCGAATTGCCTGATCGCCCGCTCGCCACAATTTTTCCCGCATAAAGCGCCGGAATCGCCCTGCATTCGTTGCACCAACTGCGCTCAGGCTTGCCCGCAGGGTCTTTTGCCTTATGAAATGTATTGGTGGAGTCGCGCCAGAGACTTCGCCAAAGCCGAGCGCCACAATCTCCAGGAATGTATCGAGTGCGGCTGTTGCTCTTATGTCTGTCCGTCCTCCATTCCGCTTGTCCAGTACTTTCGCTTTGCCAAGGACGCGCTTCGTACCGCCGCCACGAAAAAAGAGATGGCTGACCAGGCGCGGGAACGCTTTGAGTTTCGTCAGTTTCGCGCCGAACGAGAAAAGACTGAACGCACGCAAAAGCTCGCCCAGGCCGCCAAACAACAAAGCGCGAAACTGGCGGCGGAAAATGCCAATGCCGCGCCCGCCGAAGACCTGGATGAAACCAGAAAACAGGCGCTCATTGCCGCTGCCATTGAGCGTGTGGCAGGCGAGCGCGCCAAAGTTGGCTGCGATGAAGGCGCAAACGCAACCGAAGCGGCGCTTGCGCCAAATCACGGAAACAGCGCATGAACCCTTTCTCTGCTCCCTATCTCCACCGTCCGACCAGCGTTAACCGCTCCATGAATCTGGTGCTGGTCGCGCTCCTGCCCGGCATTCTGGTTTACCTCACCCTGTTTGGCTCGGCCCTGATTGTGCAGATTTTTATCGCCAGCGTATCCGCCCTGTTTTTTGAGGCGCTCCTTCTTTATTGGCGCGGCAGGCCGGTACGTGAGCGCCTAAGCGACCATTCAGCGCTGGTCACAGCCTGGTTGATCGCGCTTACTTTTCCGCCGCTCTCCCCATGGTGGCTGACCGTCATCGGCGTTTTTTTCGCTATCGTAGTCGCCAAACAGCTTTACGGCGGTCTGGGGCAAAATCCCTTTAATCCGGCGATGATTGCTTTTGCCGTTTGTATCATCGCCTTTCCCGCCCTGATGTCGCAATGGCCGGCGCAGGGCTTGAACCTGCCTTTCAGGGAGCAGGCGGAAATCATCTTTGGCCTTGCCCCGCGTCTGGACGCGCTGACTTCCGCTACCCCGCTGGACGCCATCAAAACAGCGTTGAAAACGGACGCGCTGTATGACAATCTACAGAAACTCCTGATGAACCAGAACCTCTACGGAACCTTTGCGGGACGTGGCTGGGAATGGGTGACGACCGCCTACCTTTGCGGCGGCGTCTTTCTCCTCATCATGGGTGTTATCACCTGGCATGTGCCGGTTGCTTTCATCGTCAGCATGAGCGCCATCGCGTTTATATGCTGGCTGATTGAACCTTCCCGTTTTGCCAATCCGCTTTTCCATCTTTTCTCCGGCGGGGCGATGTTGGGCGCATTTTTTATCGCCACGGACCCGGTTTCCGGTTGCGCGACTCCCAGAGGCAAACTCATTTTTGGCGCGGGCGCGGGATTGCTCGCCTATCTGATCCGGGTGTTCGGCTCCTTTCCGGACGGCATTGCCTTTTCCGTACTCATCATGAACATGACCGCGCCCCTGCTTGATCTCTATTGTCAGCCCAAAGTCTTTGGCGCGCTGCCTTCCATGCCGGTCAAAAAAGACCTTGCCGCCAAAGTTAAGGAAGAGGAGTCACCATGAACGCCGCGCTTCGTTCCTCGCTACGGCTTGCCGGCATTCTCCTTGCTTTTGTGCTGCCCTTTACCGCGCTGCTTGCCGCCGCGCATCGTCTGACGCTGCCCGCCATTGAAGCCTCCCTTGCTGCTGAACGGCTGGCGTTCCTGAATGAAGTGCTGCCCCAGGAGTATTACGACAACGATCTGCTTGCCGACATCCTTGTTCTGCCGCCCACGCCGGAATTTGGGCAAAGCGCCGAAAGCCAGGTCTACCGCGCCCGCAAGGATGGAAAACCTACCGCGCTGGCGCTGGAAGTCATCGCGCCTGACGGTTACGCGGGCAGAATCCGCATGATAATGGGGATTACTTACGACGGCACGATTACCGGCGTTCGCATCATTGAGCATCATGAGACGCCGGGCCTGGGCGACTATGTAGACCTGAAAAAAGACAAGGACAGGAAGCGCCCCTGGATTCGCCAGTTCGACGGCATGAATTACCCAACCGTACCCGACGCGCAATGGAAGGTGCGAAAGGACAATGGCCGTTTCTATTATCGCGCCGGAGCGACCATTTCGCCCCGCGCCGTCATTGTCGCTGTGCATCGGGCAGTGCGTTACACAGTGCTCCATCGGGATGAACTGTTCGGCGAGGAAAGCGCAAAATGAATCGGGAAACCTTAAAAACGCTGGCCTGGAACGGCGTCTGGAAGCAAAACACCGGCCTTGCCCAATTGCTGGGGCTATGCCCGCTGCTTGCCATTTCCAGCAACATGGTAAACGCCGTCATGCTGGCGACCGCGACCCTTATCGTCATGGCGCTTGCCAATGTCGCCGTTTCCCTGCTGCGTCGCTGGATTCCGCACGAAATTCGCATTCCGGTGTTCATTCTCATTATTGCCGGCCTGGTCACGGTCGTTGACCTCCTGTTCAATGCCTGGTTTCATGGCCTGTATATGGTGCTTGGGATTTTCATCCCGCTTATCACCACGAACTGCATCGTGCTTGCTCGCGTAGAAGCGTTTGCGGGCAAAAACCCGCCTCTGGAATCCACGCTCGACGGCATTTTCATGGGGGTTGGATTGTTATGGGTACTGGCGTTGCTCGGCGCTTTGCGCGAATTTATCGCGCACGGTACCTTTCTGGGCGGCATTGATCTTGTCATTCCCGGCGCTGAGGCTTTTCAGATTCTCTCGGAGGATTATCACGGTTTCCTGCTTGCGAGCCTGCCGCCCGGCGCGTTCATTTTGTTGGGTTGTTTGATCGCCGCAAAAAACTGGCTGGATGAACGGACAAGCCGGATAGCAGCCTCGTCGCCTGCACCCGCCCATCAACACATAAGCCAGGCAAGCGGACAAATATGAACGCCGGTGACATAAGCCGATCCACCTCCTCGCCCAGTTTTGTTCGCTGTTTATCAGCCATGCTGTATGAGTTATTGCTGCTTATCGGCGTGATTGCCATCGGCTGGCTCCTGCCCCACATTCTGCTGGGGTCGCTTGCTAATGTCTTAGCGCCCGCCTGGGTACATCAACTGCATTTTGTCCTGCTCCCTGCCTTTTATTTTGTCTGGTTCTGGCTGCATGGCGGGCAAACTTTGGCGATGCGAACCTGGAAAATCCGCATAGTTGATAAGGATGGCGGGCCTCTGCGCCCCATGCAGGCATTGTTTCGCTATCTGGCGGCCTGGTTTAGCCTCATTTGTTTTGGAATCGGTTTTTTCTGGCGCTTTGTTGACCCGGAAAGACAATTCCTGCACGACCGCCTCGCGGGCAGCCGACTTGTTATGACGCAAGGCGTGTGACCATTCCTCACCTGCCCTTTAGCATATGCAAGTGATTTGCCTCTGCGTTGGCACCGTCCAACATAACTTGGTAAGATCGCATTCGAATAACTGCTCATCGGAAAAATAATGATCGTTGGTATTGATCTAGGCACGACAAATTCACTGATTGGCGCTTATACCAAAGAGGGCGCACAATTGTTTCCCAATGCTTTGGGAGAGATGATGACGCCTTCCGTGGTTGCCTTGTCCGATGATGGAACGATTCTGGTCGGTCAGGCGGCACGAGAGCGGTTAATTTCGCATCCCCGGCATGCCGTCGCCGCGTTCAAACGCTGGATGGGAAGCGAGCGCGTCACAACATTAGGACAGCATAATTTCCGTCCCGAAGAATTGTCGGCGCTGGTGTTACGTTCGTTGATTGCCGACGCCGAAGCCGCAAGCGGCGAAAAAGTCGAGGAAGCCGTTATCAGCGTGCCTGCTTATTTTTCCGACGCGCAACGCAAGGCGACCCGCGCGGCAGGCGAACTTGCTGGAATTCGCGTCGAGCGTTTGATAAATGAACCGACAGCGGCTGCATTGGCCTATGGTCTGCAAGAGCAGAAAGACGGCTGCCGCTTTCTGATACTCGATCTTGGGGGCGGAACTTTTGATGTTTCTATCCTGGAATTGTTTGAGGGCGTTGTCGAGGTACATGCCAGTGCCGGTGACAATTTTTTGGGTGGAGATGATTTTTTAAATGTTTTGTTGACCGCATTCTGTAATGATCAGCAAGTTGACCCGCAAAGACTATCACCGAGCGAGCGCGCCGTTTTGACAAAAAGAATGGAGCAACTCAAACTTGGATTGACACAGAACGACAGCACAACGATACAAGTTGATTTAAGTGGCCAGAAGTATCAGTGGCAAATTACTGAAGAACGTTTCAGTAAGTTGTGTGATCCATTGATCCAGCGGATGCGGATGCCAATTGAACGCGCCATACGCGATGTAAGCCTGAAGTCTTCGCAATTGGATGAAATAGTCCTTGTCGGCGGTGCCAGCCGCATACCGCTCGTCAGCCGAATGGTTACCCGCATGTTTGGTCGTCTGCCGATGCGCCATATCAACCCGGATCAGACAATTGCTTTAGGCGCTGCTGTTGCCGCAGGATTGAAAGGGCGCGACATACGCCTTGAAGAAGTTATTTTGACGGATGTTTGCCCTTACACCTTGGGTATTGATATAGCCAAAAGAGATGAGCGAACGAACGCGCTAATAGATGGTCTCTTTTTACCGATTATTCCACGTAACTGCGTCGTTCCGGTCAGCCGTGAACAAGTCATATTCCCAATATATGATCACCAAACAGCAATTGAAGTTAATGTTTACCAAGGTGAAAATCCATTAATCGAAAAAAATATCAAGCTGGGCGCTTTAAATGTTGCCATGCCCACAGTTATGAAAAATCGGAGCGCCAATGTTCGTTTCACTTACGATATAAACGGCTTGTTACAAGTAGAGGTAACGGTAGAAGCTACTGGCGAAAGAAAAGAATTGATCCTCGAACAAAACCCTGGCATTCTCAGCCCTGAAGAAATAAGAACACGATTGACTGCATTGATGGCGCTGAAAGTCCATCCGCGCGACCAGCAACAGAACATTGTCGTTCTGGCGCGGTTAGAGCGCTTGTACGAAGAATTGCTTGAACATCGTGAATTATTACAATCATGGATTGTCTCTTTCAAGAATATTCTAGAATCACAAGACGAGCTATTTATTGCACCTCGGCGGCAGGAATTGCTGGAAATGCTGGATAGTTTTGAACGAGAGATTCTATAAAATTATGCTTTGAATTATGTGGGCGCTTCGTTATTTACATCTTGATCGAAAGGCGGATGAACGCGCAATCAAGCGCACCTACGCCAAAATGCTTAAACAAACCAGGCCTGATGACGATCCAGAAGGATTTCAGCGTTTGCATGAAGCGTATCAGGTTGCGCTAGAATGGTATCGAACACAACAAGATGAGATTCTATCATCATATCCTGATGAAGCCATAGCCAATCATCATGATAATGAGGATGCTAACAGTATAACTGCTTCTCCGAACTGGTCATGGTCATTTACCGCTACGCCAGAAAGCCTTGAGACAGACAACAATCTCTATAAACAGACAGATTCGTTTCAATGGCATAAGCATTTTACGGAAGAAAGCTTTGAGGCAGACAATAACCTCCATGATCAAGCAGATTCGTTCCAATGGCATCCGCATTTCACGGAAGCATCATTTACTACTGCGTTAAATGAAGAAAGTCTCGCTGCCTTCGATTTGTTTTACGCCGAATGTATTGATATTGGCAGACGGGAAACTTCGGAAAAATTGCTCGCATATCTGAATCATTATCCTGAATTATGGGATTTTGAGATAAAAAATCAGATCGGGACTTTTTTATTCGAGCGTTTATATCAAGAAGAACCTTCGTTGCGACTGGCCTGTTTTGATGTTTTATGTGATTTCTTTAACTGGCATGATATTTCTTCAGCAATAGATTATGTTAAGTTGATTAAACTTCGCCAGTGTACTCGTATTGTCCGAGCGTTTGATCAGGAAAGAAGCCTGAGCCAACAACCCGTGCCGGATGACGAAGATGCTATTTTACCGGATTCGTTGATTCGACAATTGCACCGCCCATTCTCATGGCCACAATTTCTTATTGCGTCCATTTTTCCTTGGAGAGCTTATTCCTGGTCTGCCAAACTTCGTGAACTTTTTGGCGATAGCACAGAAATACCTACTACACAATGCGACCCTAACCAGATACAGCATTGGCTCGGCTTGAAACAAAAAGGTATAAATGCAACTAAATTGCTAGTGTACACACTTTGGGTAGTATGTTGTATGTTATTTGTTAGAACAGGAATGTGGCTGATTTCTAGCTTGGAGAAGTTTGTTGGCAGTACTGGCAGCATTAGTGAGTTAATAGCCGAATTTACTTTAAAGCTATTTTTTGCGTTAGGCATGATAATAATTGTCTACTTGCTTGTTTACTTGCTATGCCTTGTATTAAAAAGGTACATTTTTTGGCAACATCTCATTAATAAAATTAAAACGAGGCAATTATCGCTCATATGGTTACTTATAACTATTGGTGTTATTCACAAATCTTTTGATATATATAAAGCAGGAGCTACTCTGAAACTATTTCATATTCTAGACGCAATAACGATAGCCTGCTTGGGATTGCTTATGTTACTAGGATATGGCTTCTGGCAATCACGCCCTGATAATAGTTTTAGTGAAGGTTATTTCAAATTATTGACACAATTTTGGGTGCCATTGCTATGTATCGCCTCTCTCGCTGTCTCCGTCATTGATTTAACGATGTCTGTACCAATCGTACTACTAGCATCAATTACATCAGGATTACGTTTGTTACTGAGAGTACAAGCCCCGATCTTTAGACAGAATTTATATGTTTGGATTCTGTTTTTTATTATTACTGTAACATTCTATTTTTCTTTATCTACGCTACATGTAAATAATACTACAATACGGCTTGGTATTATTTTACCTTTACTTTGTTGGGGGTATGATTATTATGCTAGTTTATCTGCACAAATTGACCATTATACACCTCTGAAAATCAAACTCCTTATTTATATGCGCCGCCCATTTACACAACGTTTTTTTGGTTTGCTGTTGCTTGATGCATGGATATGGGTTGTTTTTGTCGCATTGATGTATGTCAGCGGCAAACCAGCGTCCACGATCTTGCAGATATTGCCTTATATCGATGGTCATACGGCTGAAGTTGCGCTGACTCTATTTTATGACTTAAACATAATATTGATCGCAACTTTAGGGTCTCTTGCATTTATGGGATATGCTTTCTGGCAATCTCGTCCTGATGAATTTTTCAATAAATTGTATTTTAAATTATTGGCTCAGTTTTGGATACCATTTCTTTGCTTCCTTTCTATTATCATTTCCACGGTGAACTTATGGACAGCAAAATGGATCGCTTTGCTGGCATTAATTACATCTGGGTTGCGCTTTCTATTGAGAAATTTATCCTCACTTTTCATGTTTGACACATTACTTATCTTTATCTTCGTTGGAATCGGCATCATCTTTACAACGTTAGAGTTCGAAGAAGATACTGCTTTTGTATTGTGGTATAATCTTATTCCTTCTCTAAGTTTATGGGGATATAACTATTATCGTCAATTTAAATTTATAAAAAAGCAGGATCATAGATTAGACAGTATGTAAACAAAGGCGAAGCAATCCTACCATTGTGCAAAACATCAGCATTGGTCACATATGTAACGCCGTTCCAGGCGATGATCTTCCTCCCCTAAATCGCCAAGTAGGAACCCTCACCAGCGAGGCGAACGCAGACAGTGCAGCCCAGCATCTCCTTCCAATAGCACACACAAAATGCACACCATACCATGATAGCTTGTATCTATCGCAAGCATGAGTAAAAACAATTGGAATAAAAGTTCAAACTCTTCTACCATGCCTTCTGTTCGTTCTGTTTCGGTCATTTTCCGAACCGATACGTTCTTTCTCAACCCTATAAGGAGTCTTCGATGCAAACCCTGATTAACACTGAAATCCGTCCATTCAAAGCCCAGGCTTTCCAAGCCGGCAAGTTCGTCGAAGTTACAGAAGCCACGCTGAAAGGCAAGTGGTCTGTCGTCTTCTTCTACCCTGCCGACTTCACCTTCGTCTGCCCCACCGAACTTGGCGACCTCGCCGACAGTTACGCTGAATTTCAGAAGCTGGGCGTGGAAATTTACGCTGTTTCCACCGATACCCATTTCGCCCACAAAGCCTGGCATGACGCTTCGGACACCATTCGGAAAATCCAGTTCCCGATGGTGGGCGACCCCACCGGCGCGATCAGCCGTAATTTTGGCGTGATGATTGAGGAAGCTGGTCTTGCCGAACGCGGCACTTTCGTCATCAATCCCGAAGGCAAAATCCAGATCATCGAGATCAACGCCGGCAACATCGGACGTAGCGCGGAAGAACTGCTACGCAAGATCAAGGCGGCGCAGTACGTAGCCACACATCCCGGCGAAGTCTGTCCCGCCAAATGGAAAGAAGGCGAAAAGACCCTGAAGCCAGGGCTTGATCTGGTCGGCAAAATCTGATTCCCGCCTGCTTATCAACAAGAAATTATCTGAACTCCCGCCCGCGCGGGCAGGAGTTCAGAATGTATCCAACATTCAAACGAAAAGGAACGTGCCATGCTGGATGATTCTCTCAAGGAACAACTCAGGAGCCATTTTGCAAAACTGACGAAACCCATTGAGCTGATCGCTTCCCTGAACGAGAGCGACAGCGCGCGGCAAATGCGGGAATTGCTGGAAGAAATTGCCTCTCTCTCCGACAAGTTAACTCTTAACCTCAACGGCACGAACACGCGCCGCCCCTCCTTTTCCATCGCGGTCATGGGTGAAGCCCCGCGCATTCATTTCGCGGGCTTGCCGATGGGACACGAATTCACTTCTCTCATACTAGCCATCCTGCAAACCGGCGGCGTACCGCCGAAACTGGACGCCGAAACCATTGAGCAAATCAAGGCGCTTTCCGGTCCTTTCCGCTTTGAAACCTACGTTTCCCTCTCCTGTCACAACTGCCCGGACGTGGTGCAGGCATTCAACGCCATGGCCGCCCTCAATCCCGCTTTTGAAGCCACGATGATCGAAGGCGGCGAATTCCAGCAGGAAATCGAGGCAAAACAGATCATGGGCGTGCCAGCCATCTATCTGAATGGCGAACCTTTCGGCTCCGGGCGGACGAGTGTGGAAGAAATCCTCGCCAAACTGGACACCGGCGCTGCCGAACGCAACGCGAAAGCACTTTCGGAAAAAGAGGCATTCGATGTCCTGGTAGTCGGGAGCGGCCCCGCAGGTTCCGCCGCCGCCATTTACGCGGCGCGTAAAGGCATCCGAACCGGCGTTGCGGCGCTGCGTCCGGGCGGGCAGGTTCTCGATACGCTTGCCATTGAAAATTTCATTTCCATTGAGCACACCGAAGGGCCAAAACTCGCGCAGGCGCTGGAAGCGCATATGCGCGTCTATCCTATTGACATCATGAGCCTGGTTGAGGCTGAACGCCTCCTTCCCGCCGATACCGACGGTCTCTTTACTCTCCGATTCACCAATGGCGGGGAATTGAAAAGCAGGACTGTGATTCTGGCAGTCGGCGCCCGCTGGCGGGAAATGAACGTGCCAGGCGAAGCCGAATATCGCGCCCGGGGCGTTGCCTACTGCCCACATTGCGACGGGCCGCTCTTCAAGGGAAAACGGGTTGCGGTCATCGGCGGCGGCAATTCCGGCGTCGAAGCCGCCATTGATCTGGCAGGTGTCGTCTCCCATGTCACCTTGCTTGAATTCGACCCGCAGCTTCGCGCCGACGCAGTTCTTCAGGAAAAACTGATGAGTCTCGACAATGTGACTGTGCTGACACAGGCAGAAACCACTGAAGTTCATGGCGATGGGCAGAAAGTGACCGCCCTTTCCTACAAGGATCGGGCAAGCGGCGACATGCGCCGCCTGGAACTGGAAGGCATTTTCGTGCAGATCGGCCTTGTCCCCAACACGGGCTGGCTGAAAGATACGCTACCGCTTGCCCCCAACGGCGAAATCGTGATTGACGCGCGTGGGCAAACCTCCATACCCGGCGTTTTTGCCGCCGGCGACTGCACGACTGTGCCTTACAAGCAGATCATCATCGCCATGGGCGAAGGCGCAAAGGCAAGCCTTAGCGCCTTCGACCATCTGATCCGGTCAGGGTGATAGGCATACTCACGAAAACCCACACATTCCTCCGGTGCGTTTTCGGTTCAAGCAGATACATCGTCATTGCGAGCGTAGCGAAGCAATCCAGTTGTAAACCTCTGAATTGCTTCGTCGCTTACGCTCTTTGCAATGACGGATTGGGAAGTCGGCTGTACAGTATTATAGTGCTTTTCCTAAATAATCTTACTTTATCAACCTTCAGACATCCTATCCTGCAAGCGAGAAAGGGTAAAAATAATTACGAGAAGCACTATAAACAGAAACTGCTCTAAATCAGCGCGCGCCAGCGCGGCTACGAGCTTAACAGCCGGGCTAGAGCGTTTTCGGCTTAAGTGAATACATTTTACGAACCCTCTCCCGGCGCTACGCGCCACCCTCTCCCATAAATGGGAGAGGGGACGGGCAGGCGGAGCGTGGGTTTCTCCCCTCTCCCACACTGTTCAGACTGGGGACATCGTTGACACATGTTCGGAGACATCGTTTACACATTTTATACTGTAGGCATTTTTGTTCTTATGGAGGACAAGATGCCTTGGCAAAT
>WRKX01000060.1 GCA_009777925.1 Betaproteobacteria bacterium
ACTGGAAGCCAGCTTTGCAGGTCTTTCAAATCGTCTTCGGCGAAGACAGAGTTCCAGTAAATGAGTTATGAAACAAACCAAATTGACACAGTTCGATTTACACACCCAAGAAGCCGAACGCTTCGCTGCATTCCAACAGCAGTAGGTTGTTCATTTGGAAACACAGGGGATCAGTATGCGCAAATGGGAGTCCGGGATATTCCGTAACAATCATCTGCGGATGACGAAATGCCATTTCTGGCTTTTCGTCCTCTATATGTGTACTGGCTTGATTTTGGTATCAATTGATACTGATCCAACATCAATAATAATTCTCTTCTTTTGGTTTTCTTTAGCACTGATTCACATATTGCTTTCATATGGCAGCTATAAGAAGATTGAAATTGCTCGAAGAATATCTGAATTTGTTTTTGCTACATACCTACTTGGGTTTCCAGTTGGTACATTTCTAGCAATGTATCTGTTCCTGCCTGCTACCCTTTGGAAAAATCCAGAAGCAGAAATTGCAGAATAGTACGTATAGATTGAGGCGCACTTCTGGGTTCATCGCAATTATCGTTCCCCCACAGGAAGGCCATCACCCATTTAAGCCGATAGCAGGGTAAAATTATCTGTTCGTTCTATCTGGAGACTGTTATGTGGAAAGAATTCAAGGAATTCGCCATCAAGGGCAATGCCGTGGACATGGCTATCGGCATTGTGATCGGCGCGGCGTTTGGGAAAATCGTTGATTCTCTGGTAAAAGATATCATGATGCCGCCATTGGGGATGCTGCTGGGCAAGATTGACTTTTCCAATCTGTTTCTGGTGCTGGCCGATGGCAAAACGCCTGGCCCCTATTCCAGCCTGACGCTGGCTCAACAGGCTGGAGCCGTAACCCTGAATGTGGGGCTGTTCATCAATGTGGTAATCAGTTTCCTCATCATTGCCTTCGCGGTGTTCATGTTGGTGCGGGGCATCAACAAACTGCGCGCGCAGACGGAAACCCCCGCGCCCGCAGTCACCACCAAAGACTGTCCGCACTGTTGCAGCCAGATTTCCCTGGCCGCCACCCGCTGCCCACACTGCACATCGGCGCTGGGGTAGCCCAACTCGTTCATCACTCCGCGCCCAATTTTTTACGCGCCCGATGAATTGCGGCGTTGACCTGTTCTGGCGCGGTGCCGCCAATATGATTGCGGGCGGATAGCGAACCCTCAATCGTAAGCGCGAAAAACACGTCCTCATCAATCAGGGGAGAAAACTCTTTAAGCGGCAAAAGCCCAAGCCTCGGCAAATCCACACCCCTCCCCTCGGCAAACTTGACGATGCTTCCCACAACAGCATGAGCGTCCCGAAAAGGCATTCCCCGCTTCACCAGATAATCGGCCAGATCGGTCGCGGTGGCACAACCCGCCTCGAGCGCGTCTCTCATTCTGTCCACAACCACCGTTATGCCGGTTCCCATCATGTCCGCGAAAATGGCGAGAGTGTCCGTCAAGGTGTCCAGAGTATCGAACAGCGGTTCCTTGTCCTCCTGATTGTCCTTGTTGTAGGCAAGCGGCTGGCCTTTCATCAGGGTTAAGAGCGCCATGAGATTGCCATTGACCCGCCCGGTCTTGCCGCGCGCCAACTCCGGCACGTCCGGGTTCTTTTTCTGCGGCATGATCGAAGAGCCGGTACAAAAACGATCCGCAATGCGAATAAACCCTATCTGCGGATTCACCCACAGCACCAATTCCTCGGAAAGACGGGAGATATGGGTCATACAGAGCGCGGCGGCGGCAGAAAACTCAATGGCAAAATCCCGGTCGGATACCGCGTCAAGCGAATTTTCGCAGACCGCCTCAAACCCCAGTTCAACGGCGACCGATTCCCGGTCTATCGGAAAGGTCGTGCCTGCCAGAGCCGCCGCGCCCAGCGGCAGACGGTTTACCCGCCGCCGACAATCCCTGAGGCGCTCGCTGTCACGGCAAAACATCTCAAAATAAGCCAGCATGTGATGCCCGAAAGTAACGGGTTGCGCCACCTGAAGGTGGGTAAAGCCGGGCATGGGCGTTGCCGCTTCCCGCTCGGCAAGCAGAAGCAGGGCTTCCTGCAACGCTTTCAGCAAATCAAGCAGGCAATCTATCCCGTCGCGCAGATAAAGGCGGATGTCGGTCGCTACCTGATCGTTCCGGGAACGTCCGGTATGCAGGCGTTTGCCCGCATCGCCCACCAGCGCGGTCAGGCGTTTTTCGATGTTGAGGTGTACATCTTCAAAGCCAAGCGACCATTCGAAGCGCCCGGATTCGATCTCGTCCTGAACAAGCGCCATGCCGCGCTCAATATCGGCCAAATCGTTCTCGCTTAAAATACCTTGCCGCGTGAGCATTCGGGCGTGCGCGATTGACGCGCGTATATCCTGCCGCCACATGCGTTTATCGAAATGAACAGAAGCGGTATAACGCTTGACAATATCGGAAACGGGTTCAGAAAAAACCCCGTCCCATGTATATTGCAGGGATTGATTGTTCATGTGACTTTTGACCTGAAAGTAAAGATTACAAAATGGGCAGTATACGGCAAAAACACCCCCTGCCGGATTGGCGCAATCTGGGCATTATCTTCCGCGTCGCTCTGGGCGCGAACCTCTTTTCTCTCGGCGTCGCGCTGGTCGGCGCAAACAGCATGCAAAGCTGGATAACGCATGTTCTGGAAAATTCGGCCTGGGTCGAGCTTATGCTGCTCATCAATCTTCTGTTGCTGGCAATCCTCCGCGATCTTCTCTGGCGTTGCCCGCCTCGTCTGGCGCAGGCTATCGTTCTCCTGCTTGTCGCCGCTTCCGCCGCCCTCCTGCACGACAGCATGTATTTTCTCGCGCTTACGGAATCCACCAACATCTGGCGCCCCTGTCTCATGGCTGTTGCGGTTGCCGCTTGCATAATTTTTTATTTTGAACTGCGAGCGGAAGCATTGTCTCCGCGTCTGGAAGAAGCGCGTCTTTCCGCCCTGAACGCCCGTATCCGCCCGCATTTTTTCTTCAATGCCTTGAACACGGTGCTGGCCCTGATCCGCAGCGATCCCAGGGGGGCGGAAAACGCGCTGGAAAACCTCTCCGAACTCTTTCGCGCTCTTCTGAAAACTCCGCGCGAACTCGTGCCGCTTTCGGAAGAAATCGCCCTGGGGCGTCGCTATCTCGAAATAGAAAAACTGCGCCTGGGAAAGCGTTTGCGCGTTTTTTGGGAAGTGGACGCATTGCCGACGGACACGCGCGTGCCGCCCCTGATCCTGCAGCCACTGCTGGAAAACGCCGTCTATCATGGCGTTGAACCCTCGGATGAAGGGGGAGAAATCCGTACCCGCATCAGTCTGTCCGGCGATTTTTTCCAGCTTGAAATCACCAACAGTATCGTTCGTAGCGAGCGCAAGCCTGCCGGCAATCACATGGCGCTGGACAATATCCGCCAGCGCCTTGCCCTCTATTACGACATGGAAGCCCGGCTTGAGCGGCATGAGAGCAACGACCGCTATCGGGTACGCATTATTCTGCCCCGGCGGGCGAGCAATCTCTCCCTGCCGGGATAAAAATCACTTCACGTCGCGCTCCCGGTTTCGGCGGCGTCTCCGAGGGGGCGCGGCGGGCGGATCCGTTCCGCACGCCGTGCCGAGATAAACCGGGCTGGCAAACCATGCCGAGGCGACTTCGCGCAGTCCTACGAGGAGCGCCGCGCTGGCAGGCAGGGCAATGAGCACGCCGGTAAAGCCGAATAACTGGCCGAAGGCCAGAAGGGCAAAGATCACCGCCAGCGGATGCAGGCCGATGCGTTCACCAACGATGTAGGGCGTGAGAGCAAAACTCTCGACGACCTGACCGATGCCATAGACTATGGCAACGCCGATCAGCGGTTCCCATCCGCCCTGAAGCAGCGCGGTGAGTACGGCCAGCACCATTCCGCTGCCAAAGCCGATGTAGGGAATGAAGATCAACATGCCAGTGAGCACGCCGACCGGCAGCGCGAAATCAAGACCGACCAGCGACAGTCCTACGCTGTAATACGTAGCCAGAATCAGCATTACCAACATCTGGCCCCGGAAGAACTGCGCCAACACACTGTCAATTTCGTTGGCAATCCGCCGCGCGCGCGGCATCCAGGGGCGCGGCAGCATTCCTGACAACCCGTCAATAATGCGCGGCCACTCCTGGAGAAGATAAAAGGTGACAAAAGGAACCATAAACAGGTTGACGAACATTACGGCAACTTCCATGCCCCTGTGGCCGATGCGTTGCAGTATGACAGGGAGCAGGTCGTGCGCGTTGGCGAAGAATTGTCCGATCCACACGCGAAGCTGCGCCGCGTCAAGCTGGAGTTGCACGTCGAAATGCTTGTTGAGCATGGGGGATACGCGCATATTGAACAGGTCAATCAGCCCCGGCAGTCTTTGCGCGAATATCACCGCCTGTTTGTAGAGCATTGGCAGCAATACGAGCAGAAGCGCGGCAAGCAAAAGGATCAATCCCACGATGACCAGGAGCGCCGCCGCCGTGCGCGGCAGCCGTCGGCGAACCAGAGCGTTTACCACCGGGTTGCACAGGTAGGCGAATATGGCGCCCAGCGCGAACGGCGTCAGAATGGGCGCAAGCAGCCAGAGGAGCGTTGCCAGCGCCAGCGCGACGCCTGTCCAGGCGGCGGTTTGCAGGTGAATTGGGCGAAGGTTCATTGTGGCAGGGCGGTCATTAGTTTGACGAGTGTTCCCACTGCCGTAAACGGCTCTGGGTAGGAATATGCCGTGAATTTGGCGGCGAGCATTTCCGCGCGCTGCATGGCCGTATTCAGTCGGTCACGGGTAGTAGCATAAGCGTCACACGCGCCCTTTGCATAGCACGGGAAGTTTTGGCGCAACCGCTGCAACACCTCGTCGCGGCATAGTGGCGCTTGCACATCCTGATAATGTAGCAGTAACCATAACTCAAAGCAGGGAACCGAAGTAATGGCTTTAAAGGGGACGTGCTGCTTCTCGTCGTTTTTCAGCTTGCCATCCAGTATATTGGCTTGATTCAAGGCTTCTAAGTAGCCATGATGCTGGTCACGATCAAATACCGCAAAAATACGCTCGAAAGAGCGCGGCTCGATACCTTTATGCAGGTCGCCACGCTCAAACAGGTCTTTTGCATACTGGACGATCTGAAGCGGATCAGTACCTGACTCGCCGCCGAAGATAGTGATGTTGCGTACCGGTAGGCGCAGATCCATGCGGATTTCGTTGAAATACAGCGGTTCGGTCTTGCTGCCTTCGGATACGATGAGAATGCGCTCGCAACGCGCTCTGCCGCGTTGTTGTTTGCGTTCCAGGTCACGCCGCTGGCGTTCTTTTGGTTGATTGTCGCGCCCCATCAGTGCGGCGCTCCGACCAGGCCGCTTAATATGGGTATTGCGCCGTATCGTCCTTGCAAGTAGCCGCGTTCCAATGCCTCATTCTTGCGCGGACTGTAGTCCAACAGGCTGTAGAGTGTGGAGCTTTGATCCGCCTGCTTTTCCACAAACCAGATCTGATCGCGGCGAAACAGGCCATAAGCGTCAAGCAGCGATGTATCGTGCGTGGTAAAAATTAGTTGCGCGCCACCGGTGTTAACGTCGGGACGATGGAACATTCGCACCAGCGCCCTTACCAGATGTGTATGCAGACTGGTATCCAGTTCATCAACGACCAAAGTTAACCCCTTGTGCAAAATATCCAATACCGGCCCCAACAAAAACAACAAGTTACGTGTGCCACCGGACTCATCGGCAAGAGTGAGTACAGCCTTGCCTTTGTCGGTAACATGCGAAAAAAATAATTGGAATTCCTCGGCTTCCTCAGTGCGTGTCTCGACCTTGCCCGTCAGCATGTCAAAGTGTACTGCTTGCGTCGGAACTTTGCGGGTAATGACTTCGATGTCGGAAATACTGATGTCGGCAGCGGTAAGGAAATCGCAAATGCGTTTGCGACCCTCATTCTGTTTGAGCATCTGTACCGTAAACTGCGGCCCTAAACGAGAAGCTTCATTGAAAATTACCAGTCGGCTGGCGAACCAGTCAAACACCGGACGCAATGCTTCGCTGTTGAGTTGTACTGCTGTTGACAAGAACAGCGCATTGGGGCGGGTGGCGCTTCCCCACATTTCTTTTTTACCTTTCAGGCTGGCGCTGAATTCATAAATATCCCTGCCTGTTGCTTCGTCAAAACGGCGCTCGAACCAACGTTGCGGCTTGAAAGTTTTATAGACCAGCAAATGCTCGCTCACAATGCGTTGCGGCAGCATGGCAAAGCCATACTGATAGCGCACGCCATCAACAATGAAGGTAACTTCAAATTCGCTGGGTTGCCTGTCGGATTCGGCATCAAGGCGGAAAGGTTGTACTGCAAAAGTCTGACCCGGAGGGATAACTGCTGATTCCAGCACCACGCTTTGCATGTCCTGTAATGCCTTGATCAGGTTAGATTTGCCGCTGGCGTTTGCGCCATAGATAACGGCGCTTTTGATCAAGTCTGGCGCGGCTGCCAGACCCGTGCTCAGAGTATTGATGTTTGCCAGAGTTTTGTCCCTGGACGCAACAAGGCTTAACACCTGCTCGTCGCGCAAGCTGCGAAAATTTTTGACACGAAACTCGATCAACATTTACCAACTCCACAATATAATAAATCGGATTTTCGGCGTAAATTCGCAAAAAATCAATATATTTTTGTAATTCTTAATTTCTACCGCTTTTCCCGGTTCAGATTCGCCAATATTCCACGTCAGGCGCAAATCCGCAAAGGCGCTGAATGGTCTGGCCGACACTTGCAGGATCGCCGCTGGTAGCCAGCCGGAACGCGCCGCCGCCGCCCAGGAAACTCTCTTCCTGAAGCCGTTTTTCTACCTGCCGTGCAACGGCTTCGCCGGAATCCACAATTTTTACCTCTTTAGGCAGACGCGCCGCAATTGCGGGCATCACCCAAAGATAATGGGTGCAGCCCAGCACGACAACGTCAACTTCCGCCAGCGCGAGCGGGCGGACGTAACGATCCAGAAGCGCCCGCACAGTATCGCCTTCCGCTCCCTCCAGCTCGATAGCTTCCGCAAGCGCGGGACAAGGCTGGGCAAAGATTCGCGCATTTTGGGCATGGGTCTGGACAAGGCGCTCGAAACGCCGGCTGTACAGGGTGCGGGTAGTAGCCAGAACTCCGATCATGCCGCGCCGGGAAAGGGAAACCGCCGGTTTTACGGCAGGCTCAAGCGCAATGACCGGCACTTCAATTGCGTTGCGCAGACTTTCGGCAGCCGCCGCAGTCGCGGTGTTGCAGGCGATAACGATAGCTTTCGCGCCTCGCTCAAGCAGATTGTTCGTAATCGCAAGGCTACGCGCGCGGACGACTTCCTCCGGCTTGTCGCCATAGGGCAAATGGGCGGTATCGGCAAAATAGATAAAATCCTCTGTTGGCAGACGCGCGCGCAGCGTCTCTAACACCGTCAGGCCGCCCAGCCCCGAATCAAACACGCCAATTGGGCGCAAAGAGGAAGAAAAAGCGTTAACGGCAGGCAAAATCACGCATCCGGCGTCAAATCAAACGCCGTCCTCCAAGTGCCTGCCGGAAATATCTCCTTCTTCTCCGCGCCTTCGCATATCCGCCGCTTCCGCCCGGTCAATGCCGGCCGCAAGCAACTCGCCGCGCAGATGCTTTACGTCCAGCCGCTGCAATTCGCTGCTGTGGCTCGGATGACGAAAAAAGAATTCATGTCCGTTCAAGGTGACTTTGAAGCGCGCGCCGTGGTTCGGCTCAATGACCGCGCCCAGATGGATGAGCAGGGCTTCCACATCACGCCAGTGCAGATTGCAGGTCGGCGGATTGTTCAGAATCGTATCCAGAAGGTTTCGATGTTTTCGGCTCATGGCAGCGCATTCTACGTCAATATGCCATCGGTTGGGTTTTTCCTGCGTAAAATTTCTCCCGTTTTTACCAGTATTGCTTTACAGCGCCCCCTCAAGACAGGACAATGTAAAACTTTGCAATCCGCTGCATGTGAAAGCGCCAATGGCAAGCCAGGCTAATTCTGCCCTCCCGGATGGTTTTCAGATTGAAGGCTACACGATAGTCCGTCAGCTCTCCATGGGCGGCTTCTCTATCGTCTATCTGGCGCGTGACGCCGAGGGACAGGACGTAGCCATCAAGGAATATCTGCCCAACAGCCTGGCCCTGCGTTCGGCAGGCGAAATCCAGCCCGTCATCAAAGCGGAGCATTTAGGGGCGTTTCGCTATGGTCTCAAGTGCTTTTTTGAGGAAGGCAAGGCGCTTTCCCGCCTTTCCCACCCCAATGTCGTGCGCGTTTCCAACTTCTTTCGCGCCAACGAGACCGTGTACATGGTCATGGATTACGAGCATGGGCGCACTTTGCAGGAATTCATCCGCAAGCATCAGGGACATATTTCCGAACGTTTTCTGCGGGGGATATTCGCCCGATTGCTGAATGGCCTGAGGATTGTACATAGCAACAAGCTCCTGCACCTTGATCTCAAGCCTTCCAATATCTACCTGCGCACGGATAATACTCCTGTCCTGATTGACTTTGGCGCGGCGCGTCAAACCCTGCAAATAGACACTCCCATGTTGAAGCCGATGTATACGCCGGGCTTCGCCTCCCCGGAACACTACGGCAGCCGGGACAATCTGGGGCCCTGGAGCGACATTTACAGCATCGGCGCGTCACTCTACGCCTGTCTTGCGGGAACAACCCCGCAGGCAGCCAATGAGCGGCAGAAAAAAGACCAGATGCCAAAAGCCACCAACCGCTGGAAGGGTGAGTTTTCCGCGCATTTTCTGGAAACCATTGATAACTGTCTGGAAATTGAGCACGAAAACAGGCCGCAAAGCGCCTATAGTCTACAAAAAATGCTCTCTGACGACGACGAAATGATCGAAATGGAAGCAAGCTCCCGCGCCAGGGGATGGGTCAAAAAAATGCTTCGCAAATTCAGAAAGTAACCGCTATGCAATTCACCATTTATCAGGAAAGCCGCCGGGGCGGGCGCAAAAATAACGAAGACCGCCTGGCGCATTGCTATTCGCGCGACGCCCTGCTCGCCGTGCTTGCCGACGGAATGGGCGGGCATTACTACGGTGAAGTCGCAGCGCAAATCGCGGTGCAAACCATGATTGATACCTTCCAGCGGGAAGCTCGCCCTGTCATAGCCGATCCTTTCCTGTTCCTGCAAAAAAACATTTATGCCGCGCATCAGTCCATTATCGGTTACTCCTCGGTTCGGCGCATGACAGACTCGCCCCGCACAACCATCGTCGCCTGTCTGATACAGAACAATGTCGCCTACTGGGTACATGCGGGCGATTCCCGCCTCTACCTCATCCGCAATGGCAAAATTATCACTCGTACCCGTGACCATTCCATCGTGCAGCATCTGATCGAAACAGGAAAAATCACTCCCGAACAGGCCGAAGATCATCCCGACCGCAACCGTATTTACAGTTGCCTTGGCGGGCCGCAATTTCCCGATCTGGACCTTTCCCACAAAACGCCCCTGCAAGCCGGCGACCTGATCGTGCTGTGTTCCGACGGCATCTGGGGCGTACTGCCCAACGAATCCATTATCGCGCAATCGCTGCACATGGAAGACCTGCTGAAAGCCGCGCCCCACTTCATGGATCGCGTGGAAGGCATCAGCGGCTCCAGCGGCGATAACCTCTCCATGCTCGCTGTGCGCTGGGAAGAAAACTATATGGGCGATTCCTTGCCCTCCAGCATTTCCACGCACGGCATGAGCGCGACTGACGTTACGACCCACATGGAATCATTCGGCAACATACCGCGCGAAGACCTCTCCAATGATGACATTGAACGCGCCATTGAAGAGATACGTGCCGCCATTGATAAATACAGCTTCAAGAAATAGGATAATCCCATGCGCTCGAATGCCCGCGCCAACGCCAATCTGCGCCCGATCCGCATAACCCGTTCCTTCACATGTCATGCCGAAGGCTCGGTATTGATTGAAATGGGGCAGACAAGGGCGCTTTGCACCGCCAGCGTTGAAGAGACGGTTCCGCCTTTTTTGCGCGATAAAAAGCAAGGCTGGATTACCGCCGAATACGGCATGTTGCCCCGCGCCACTCATACCCGCTCGCCGCGCGAGGCCGCCAGAGGCAAACAATCAGGCCGCACACAGGAGATTCAACGCCTGATAGGGCGCTCATTACGCGCCGTGGTTGATCTTTCCATGCTTGGCGAACGGCAGATTCTTGTAGATTGCGACGTGCTCCAGGCCGACGGCGGCACACGCTGCGCCGCTATTACCGGAGCATGGCTTGCGGTATGGGACGCTTGCGAGAAATTACGCACGGAAGGCAAACTGACTGCTTCGCCCGTGCTGGATCATGTCGCCGCCGTTTCCGTCGGAATTCTGAATGGGGAGACGTTGCTTGATCTGGACTATGGGGAAGATTCAAAGGCCGATACCGACATGAATGTCGTCATGACCGGAGCGGGCGGCATTGTCGAAGTGCAGGGAACCGCCGAAGGCGAACCCTTTACACGCGCTCAGATGGATTTGCTTCTTGACCTTGCCGGTGATGGCATTCGCCGTCTGATTGACGCGCAAAAAGCCGCGCTCGCGGGATATGTCTCCCCTCTCCCGCAAGCGGGAGAGGGGGGCGCGTAGCGCCGGGAGAGGGCAGCAGTTTGGTTACGCTCATTCCAACCTATAGCCCTGCTACCCTCTCCTATAAATGGGAGAGGGAGCTTGCAGACGGCAACTGTTTGCTGTTCGTCATCCCCGCGCATACGCCAATTCACTCGTCATTCCCGCGCAGGCGGGAATCCAGCAAAGCCTTGCCGTTCCTGTGTCGTTTCAGTTTGCCGCCCATGCGCTACATTCACCCTTTCCTGTCATTTGACGCAGTACTGGATTCCCGCCTGCGCGGGAATGACGGAAGGGTTAGGCGCTGAGGCTCGCATTCCACTCAACCTTAAACCCAGCCTATCGCCATGAAAAAGCTCGTTCTGGCTTCCAACAACCGAAAAAAACTGGAAGAGTTGACCGCATTGCTTCTGCCGCTTGGTATCCGGTTGACACCGCAAGGTGAGCTTGGTGTGCCGGAAGCGGAGGAACCGCACCCGACCTTTGTCGAAAACGCGCTTGCCAAGGCAAGACATGCCGCGATGATTACGGGATTGCCCGCTCTGGCTGACGATTCCGGCCTCTGCGTCGAAGCCCTTGATGGCGCGCCAGGAGTGCGTTCCGCCCGTTATGCGGAGTCTTCCCGGCAGGAGCCGGATGACAGCGATCTGCGTAATAACGAAAAATTGCTTGCCGAGATGGCAGGCGAAAAAAATCGCCGCGCCAGCTTTGTATGCGTCATTGCGCTTGCCCGCCATGCCAATGACCCACGCCCAATCATTGCCGAGGGCGAATGGCAGGGCGAAATTCTCCCTGAACCCAGAGGCGGGAACGGCTTTGGCTATGATCCCCTTTTTCTGGATTTGGAGAGCGGCTTGTCTTCCGCCGAACTCGCGCCGGAAGTCAAAAACCAGCGTTCCCATCGCGGGCGGGCTTCAGCGGCGCTGCTGGAAAAACTACACGGAGCAAAACTGTGAGCAAGGCAAAAACTGCTTATCTCTGTAATGGATGCGGCGCGGCCTCGCCCAAATGGCAGCCCGTAGGTTGGGGTGAGCGATACGCAAACCCCAACGCCAACAGAGATGTTGGGGTTAGCGGTAGCTTACCCCAACCTATCGTGCAGAGCCGCTGGTTCGAGCCTGGGGTCTGTTTTGCGGCGGGTACACTGGTGCATACCAAGGAAGGCTTGAAGCCCATTGAGCAGATCAAGGTGGGTGACTATGTGCTGTCCAAACCGGAAAACGGCGGTGAGCAGGCTTATAAGCGGGTGGTCAAGACCTACGCGCATCCGCCGCAGAGGGTGGTTGAGGTTTTGTATGATCGGCCGGGACAGGATAGAAGAGCAGCTATCGCTAACAGCCAGCCTATAGAAATGGCTAGCTTGATCGTGACATTCAATCACCCGTTCTGGACGAAAGAAGAAGGCTGGACACCGCCAAGCCGCATGCAGGGATATGATGCAGGATTATTTCATTTTGAGAATATAGAGGGTAACAGCATTGGCTATGCACAAATTAAGAACATTTACATATCCGATCAGCCGAATGTTGGGTGGACGTCCAATCGACGGACGGTTGTACCTGATACTGAAGGTTTTCTTTGGGACTATGTGAATGACAAGCTGATTGCTGCAGATGTATGGGCCATTGAATCCGTCAAATATATCTGGGATTCGGATAACCCTGACGATTTGTATTTCAAGCTCCCGGTTTACAACCTGGAGGTGGAAGATTTCCACACCTACTACGTAGGTGAGCATGGCATCTGGGTTCACAACAAGAATCGCGATGGATTGTTTTTTGAAGTACGCAACATTGTTGATGACAGCGCAAAGGTGATATTTAATCCAGAACACCCCAACTTCTGGACGCGCAAGGAAATGGAAAACTGGCTCAAGCCCGTAGGTTGGGGTGAGCGATACGCGAACCCCAACGCCGCGCAGAAATGTTGGGATTCGCCATGTTCACCCCAACCTATCGTGCAGAGCCGCTGGTTCGAGCAGGGAGCCTGCTTTGCGGCGGGTACACTGGTGCATACCAAGGAAGGCTTGAAGCCCATTGAGCAGATCAAGGTGGGAGACTATGTGCTGTCCAAGCCGGAAAACGGCGGTGAGCAGGCTTATAAGCGGGTGGTCAAGACCTACGCGCATCCGCCTGAACGAGTAGTTGAATGTCTCTATGACATACCCGTCAACAAGCCAAGTACTCGTGGAGGAAATGTTGCTCGGATCACGGTAACGCTGAACCACCCGTTCTGGACGAAAGAAGAAGGGTGGACGTCGCCAAGCTATCTGCAGGAACGAGGCCCTGGATTATTCCATTTCGAGGATAAGGATGGCGACGACATCAGCTTTTATTCTATTCGTGACATCTATATCTCCGATCAGGAGAATGTCGGGTGGTTCCCGCTTGGCTGGCCTGCTACACCTACTTCTCCAGGTACGCTATGGAACTATGCCGAACATCGTTTGGTTGATCAGGGCGTTCTGGCGTTGGAGTTTATTCGCGAGTACGAGTATGCGCTTACAGATCCAGTCTTTAAATTGATGCCGGAATGGCGGCCTGTCTTAGACCCAGATCCATTCTTTAAACTGCCGGTCTACAACCTTGAGGTTGAGGATTTCCATACCTACTACGTGGGCGAGCACGGTCTGTGGGTGCATAACACCAACTGCGGCGCCAGAGCGGTTTCGGTTCAAGTGAGTACATTTTACGTACCCTCTCCCGGCCTTCGGCCACCCTCTCCCGCAAGCGGGAGAGGGAATGACATCGCCGTCTGCAAGACCTCCCCTCTCCCACTTGTGGGGTCTTGCAGACGGCAATTGGGGCCGGGGGAGAGGGCTGCCGCGCTGGCTTCCAGCTTGGAGAAAAAGTGTACGCGCTTAAATCAAAACCGCTCTAAACAGTTCGTAGGTTGGGGTGAGCGATACGCGAACCCCAACGCCGCGCAGAGATGTTGGGATTCGCCGCTCTTACCCCAACCTATCGGGTTGAAGCTGCGCACACAGTCCAATCTGTCAGGGGAAGCCTTGCAACGCAAGGCATTGGACGAAATGCGCCTGCCAGCTTTGGGCTGCTTTATTGCCGGTACGCTGGTGCACACCAAGGAGGGACTTAAACCTATTGAGCAAATCAAGGTTGGTGACTGGGTGCTCTCCCGCCCTGAAAACCCCGAGCAGGGGACGGAAACCGCTTACAAGCGCGTAACCAAGACTTTCAAGTTTGAAGACAAGCCGGTGGTGAGGTTTTGGTGGACGCCTAATATGGAAGCTGAATGGGCGCAATCAGAGTCGGTGTATGTCACCCCTAACCACCCCGTTTGGTTTAATCCGCATGGATGGGTGGCGGTTGGGTACCTGCACCTTCCCCTGAAATATAGACCTCCATCAATTCGTCGACCCTACGATGGTAGCGAATGGACAAATCAACAACTGATCCTCGCCGATGGTAGTCCGGGGTGTATGCTGGATGTGTTCGGTTTATATCGAACCCATGATCCTGTGATTGCTTTTTATGAGGAAGATCATTCAGGTGTTGGTTGTTTGGTTGATTTTTCAGGTAAAGAACCTGTCTTTGCTGATGATTGCCTTTACGATTATGAAAAATGGGGTGATCCAGTCAATGAAACCCGTGAGCGTTACACCACCACGGTGTATAACATTGAAGTAGAAGACTGGCATACCTACTTTGTCGGCAAAATGGGGCTGTGGGTGCACAATACCAATTGCCTGGAGGCCACACTGGAGGTGGCGCCGGAAGTCAAAAACCGGCGTTCTCATCGCGCACAGGCTATGGTTAGAGCGGTTTCGGCTCAAGTGAGTACATTTTTACGTACCCTCTCCCGGCCTGACTTGCAGACGACAATCTCCTTTCCCGCAAGCGGTAGAGGTAACGACATTGCCGTCTGCAAGATATCCCCTCTCCCACTTTTGGGGTCTTGCAGACGGCAATTGGGGTCGGGGGAGAGGGCTGCCGTGTCGGTTTCCAGCTTGGAGAAAAAGTGTACGCGCTTAAATCAAAACCGCTCTAAACAGCCGGAAAAACTACACGGAGCAAAACTGTGAGCAAGGCAAAAACCGCTTATCTCTGTAATGAATGCGGCGCGGCCTCGCCCAAATGGCAGGGGCAATGTCCGGGCTGCGGCGCGTGGAATTCCATGACGGAAAGCGTGATCGATAGCGGCGCGAAAAACCGTTTTCAATCAATCGCCCCGACCGCTACCGGCAATGCCCTGAAACATCTGGCGGAAATTGAGACAAGGGAAATCGAGCGCATTTCCACCGGCATTGGCGAGCTTGATCGTCCCCTGGGCGGCGGACTGGTGGCGGGCGGAGTCTCGTTAATCGGCGGCGACCCCGGCATCGGCAAGAGCACCTTGCTCTTGCAGGCGT
>WRKX01000061.1 GCA_009777925.1 Betaproteobacteria bacterium
ATCTGCCAGACTGTATCGGAAATGTCGTGCCGTCTGTGCGCCGGTTGCATAAATTTCTCCTATTTGCCCAAAATCAAGATATTATACAATCTATTGACGACACACTCTAGGGCGTGCTGTTCACAGGGGATTGATTTGTGTAGTTTTCTGTCTTTTTGGAGTGTTCCATGGAGACGGAAGGCAAGCTGCGTCTGGCGGACGTATTCGTATCGATCAGCGATCCGAGACAGGCGGGTAAGGTTAGGCACGATCTGGTCGAGTTACTGGTGGTGGCGGTCAATGCGGTGCTGGTCGGAGCCGACACCTTCGTTGAGATTGAGTTGTGGGCGAAAGAAAAACTCGACTGGCTACGGGGCTACCTCAAGCTGAAAGCTGGTATTCCCTTGCACGACACCTTTGGACGGCTGTTTGGGTTAATTGATCCAACGCAATTTGAGGTCGCCTTTCGGCGCTGGGTCGGATCGATCCTCCCGGCGCTGGGGGCCGATGCCGTGGTGGCAATCGACGGTAAGAGTAGTCGGCGCACAGGCAAGGCGGATACCACGCCGCTGCATCTGGTGAGTGCGTTTGCCGCAGGTGCCGGTTTGGTGCTCGGACAGCGGGCAACGGCGGCGAAGTCCAATGAAAAGACGGCCATTCCTGAGCTCTTGGCGAGCCTGGCGCTGAAAGGCTGCATCGTCACCCTCGATGCCATGGGTACCCAGACCAACATCGCCCAGGCGATCCGCAATCATGGTGCGCATTATGTCTTGGCGCTCAAGGACAACCAGCCGAACCTGGCCGATTCGCTGCGCGATTTCTTTGCCCGGTTCAAGGTGGCGCCGGACAGGACACCCCACGCGATGTCCGACACCGTGGAGAAGGATCATGGACGAATCGAGACGCAGCGCGAAATCAAGGGCAAGACGACGTTTGCGCAGCGCTACTATCTTTCGAGCCTCGCCCCCGATGCCAATCGCCTCTTGCGGGCGATCCGCGCTCACTGGAGTATTGAAAACCGCCTGCATTGGGTCCTGGATGTTTGTTTTCGTGAAGATGAGTGTCGTGTGCGCAAAGAGCACGCACCCCGCAACTTCGCAACCTTGCGAAAGTTTGCACTCAACCTGCTGCGACAGGATACCCGCTTCCCCAAACGCAGCCTGCGTTCTCGACGAAAAGCCACCGAGCGAATCCCAGAATATAGAGCCGCTCTACTCGGTCTGACTCCTCGAGGGTAAATGCGATTGCCATGGCAACTCTGCCAGGGCTTGCTCATTTAAGCCAGTTTTCGATAACCAAATCGGGATAATCGGAAAAGTCCTGCTCATTGTTGGTAACGAGCGTTACGTCCAGAGAAATGCAGTGCGCGGCAATCAATTTGTCGAGGTGATCCATTTTTCTATCCCGCGTCGCCCGGCGCACCGGCCCATAGGCACGGGCGGCAGGGATGTCGAAAGGCCGCACTTCAATCATTTCCACGAGATCATCGAGCGCCTGACGCTCACGCTCCGGGTTGGCGCAAATGGAAAGACCGTATTCCAACTCGGCAAAGGTAATCGAAGACATCACCACGTCACCAACACGGCACTGCGCAAACCTTGCCGCAACGGCGGGCGGTTGCTGTTGCATCAGGTAAATGCACATGTTGGTATCAAATATGTAGCGAGGCATCAGAATGTCTCCCGCTCGCGCTGTCCTTGTTCCTTCCGGTCTCCCACCGCCGCAACGAAATCCGGCGAAAAACGTGCAAAAATGTCGAGCGCACCAGCCAGTGAACGCTGCGCGGGACGAATACGCAGTTCATCTCCGATACGCTTAATCTCCAGCGTCATGTCGGTTTGCGAATATTGAACCGGCAATTAAGGTTTGACTTTTCAAGGCACGCCCCATATGGGCCGAAATGGCAAATATGATGCAACCCTTAATTGCCGGGTGAATAGGCCAGTTCCGCCGGAATGCGCACCGCCTGTGAGTTGCCGTTGCGAAAAGCTCTGGTGACAGGCATAACAGCCTCCTTTCAGGATGCAATGCCAACAGTTTAGCGCATAAACAGCCAGATGTACATCTATGGATGTACACAGCGCTAATTCAGATTGCAACCTGCCGCGCTGAGTCAGGGGATTTCTCGATACAGTTCAGGGAGCCTGCGGCTCTATAAACGATTGTGGCTCATTGACAGGACACCACGCTCAGGGACTCCAGATAGACAAGCTCATTTTCCACGTTGCGAATGACAACCTCTTTTCCCGAGGCAGTTAAGACTGATTTGGTGTCCTGGTGGTGCGCAGCCTCATACGTCTTCCCGCAAACAGTACGGATCTGGGTGTTTATTTCCTTGGTTTCCTCTTTGAGAAAACGCAATTTGTGTCCGCTTAAGCGGACACAAACACGCTTTGCCCGCGCGTTTTTCGCGGACAGATTCTGCTCATGTGCGGTACGCAAAGCATTCCTGACTTCCGATGACGAACCGACAGGAAGCAGGCATTCTATGCCAAGCAGAAATGGCACATGATTCATGGCGGCGCTAGGGCCATCTTTCCAGGAAGTAACATCGACAGACCCAAATATTCTTTTTTCTTCCGCACTCATGAGTTTTTTTGCGGGAACCACGGCAAGATAACCATCCGCAAAATCCGATGATTTAGCTACTTCTGTGCCAAAAATCATAAAGACATCCTCAATGGGAGACGCCAGTGAAAATTCCTCACGATCGCCGCCTTTATTGACCGTTAACTTATCACCGTCAAGAACGGTTCTGGAACACCCGGACAGTCCGGCAAGGCATACCGTCAACAGCAGAAAAGCTATGCAGGGGAGGGCATGTTTTGCGGCGAAAAGTAGCCTGATAACACGAATCATGACGGCATTCAGCATGCTATTATCCTTTATAATCAGGGGCGGGGAATGGGGGCAATAATTGCGGAAATCATTATAAACGCAAATCAACGCTAATGGCGGACAAGCTGGATGCGTCCCTCGCTGAAGCGTTCTGCGCCGGTGAAACGTGATTCAATCCCTTCGCTGTAATCAAGGAGGCGATAGCCGCCAAAACCCAGGTCGCGCTGAAGCTGTTCGGCGCGACGGCGAAAGAGGCGCGGCGCTTCGCCTTCCCCGCCCTTGTTATGTCGTTTCAAGGTGGCGCGTAAATAAAACATGTCTTCCCCAAGCCGTGTTTCTTCAATATGCCAATTAGGGGACTGGGGATCAACCACGATATATACCAGCCCGGCCAGAACCAGATCGGAACCGCTGGGCTTGAAAAGCTGGTAAGCCGCAATGGCCGTTGCCGCGTCGCCCCAATCCTGCCGCTCGATTCCTGCTGCTTCCTGCGCTTCTCCCAGGGCGGCGCAACCGGAAAGAAGCAAGGTTGGCAACGAAAACGCGGCAGCGAGGAACGTTCCGAAAGAGCGCCCCGTCGCTGCCCTAAGTCGCCGCTTCCAACCCATGTTTACCCCATTCCTCACAGATAATTGAACAGGGAAAGTCCTGTTACCTTGACAAAGGACTGCTGCGCCGCCTGTAGTTGCAACAGGTTCATTTGCAGGTCACTTGCCGCTTTCATATAATCAAGATCAACGAGGTCGGAAATCTGCGTCTTATACTGCACATCCAGGTCTTTTCCAAGATTCGTGAGATCATCCAGTTCCGCCAGGCTCGCCCCAACCACGGCGCGGCAATCCAGCACATGTTGCAACGCCTGATCCAGACTCGCGCCAATGCGGAGCATGGCATTTCTGAAGTCCGCCGAAGCGGAATTGCCCGTCTCCAGAGTAGCGATAAATGTGTTCAAGGTCGTGAAGATGCTCTCTTCCCGGCTTGGCGACACCGTAAAGGTATCGCCCGCGTCGGGCGCGCCGCTGATGGAAACCTGCGCCCCACCCAGATTGATCGGGTCGCCCGCAACATAGCCGGCTACCGAAGTCGTGGTCGCGCCGTCGAAAATATCAAACGCGCCGGGGCCGGTAAAGGTAATGGTGTAGGTCAAGCCGTCATAAACGCCGCCCACCAGACTGCCGTTGTCTATCACGCCGCTGCCTGTATTGCCCGCGCCGGGATTGGCCACAAAAATGCCGTTGCCGGTAGGGATGGCCTCAAAAAACTCACGCCCCGAAAAACTGACCGGTAAAAAACGCCCGGTCTCCACCTGCAAAAGACGCTCGCCGCTATCGCCCTGGTAGCTAACCACGCCATTGATTGACACAAAGGGACGGGTAGCGGCCTGATAACCCGCAAAGCGGAAAAGGCCATTCGCGTCGGAACCGTTGGCAATGCCCAGAAGCTCGGCGAATTTACTGCGTATATCCTTGGCAAGATCAAGCAATTCGTTGTTGGAATAGGAGCCGTTCCCCGCCTCGACCCAGCGCGCTTTGGCGTCTATCAGAATGCCGCCTACGCTATTCATCAGGGAGTCCAGTTCTCGCAACTGCGCTGCCGCGTTGGCCTGATTGTCGAGAAATTGCTGATTGACATTCTTCTTCTGCTCGGTCACCAAAGCCTGCGCGGCGGCAACCGGATCGTCGGCAGGAGTAACCACCCTGCGTCCGGTTGACATCTGGTTCTGCAAACGATAAGCGTCATACTGGTTTTTCAAAAGGCCAAAAACTCCGTTATCGTAAATTTGCGCGGTACTGATACGCATGGTCGTTCTCCTTTACTGCGTGTCTTCTCATGAGCGGATGGCAAGCAGGGCGTCAAAGAGGATGGAAACCGTGTTCAGCATCCTGGCTGCCGCCTGATAAGACATCTGGTATTTGATAAGATTGGCCGCCTCTTCGTCGAGATTGACTCCGGCCAACTGGCTTCTGTTCTCAAACGCCTGATTCAAAACTATATCCTGCGCCTTACCGTTGGATAACGCGGTTTTGGTTTGCGTGCCGATCTTGCTCACCAGTTGCGAATAGCCGACCTGAAAGGTAGCGACGCCGTTCTGATTGTCGCCGTTCATGGTGAGCGCGGTTTGCAACGAACCGATTTTGACGATGTTGCGGGAGTCGGCAATGCCGCCGGTATTGGCTTCAAGGATAAAACTGTCGCCGTCGCCAGGCATTCCGGTAAGGGTAAACATAAAGCCGTCAATGGTGATCTCGTCGCCGCTGCTGTAGGCAAAGGGAAAGGCTGTCGGAATGCCGTTTACCAGGACGCTGCCCGGCGCGCCGTTGATGCTCAGATTGCCGGTTCCCGTGTCATAGGTAATTACCCAGGGCACGGCGGGCACTACATAGTTCGGACTTACGATTTCCCCGGCGCTGATTTGCGCCGCGCCGGTATTGCCTGGATCCGCCGCTGCGCGAACCGGCATGGCGGCGGCAATTCGACGCACATCGCCTGAAATTTCCTTGTTTACGCTGATGTTACGCGCAATTTCACGGGTCGGCTCCAGTCTGTAAGTGTCGCCCGGCATGTGGCCGGTATTCAGTACCAGGGTAAGTCCGTCAAATTGCGCGGGGGTTGCGCCGTCCGCCGTGCCGCTCCATACAAGCTGGTTGTCGCTCAGGCGGGTAATCGTGTAGGTATCCGGCCCCGGCGCGTTGAAACGCACTTCGTAATCGCTGGCGGTAATCTGGGTGAAAAAATTGCCGCTTGCCGACATTTCTGCCGGATCGAAGGTAAAACTGGCAATTGAGCCCGTGCCGGTATTGCGTGAATTTTCAATCGCCTTGGGGGGACTCAACCTGAAGAACTCGCTCACAAAGCCCGCGTCGCCCATGATTCCGCCGAGCAAATCCTGTCCCAGCTCCTGCTGGGCGTTGACCGTGAGCGCAATTGCCGCCGCGACCTGACCCAGTGTGTTGGCGGCCTGATCCAGCGCCTCGCGGCGGAAAGACATGAGGCCGCCCACCATACCACCCGACAGATAGGTTTCCGGCAACTCGACCAGACTTCCTTTCTGCGCGACGACCAGACGTTCGGGATCGGCTGCGGATGGTCTTACCTCAAGCTGGATAACCTGAGTGCCTACCACCAGCGATTGCCCGCCGCCGGTGAAAACATTGAGCGCGTCATTGTCATCCAGATAGGTGCTTACCTTGACCAGTTTGTTGAGTTCAAGCACTAGTTGGTCGCGCTGGTCGAGCAGATCATTGGGCGGATGACCGGTGCCGTGCTGGGCGACGATTTGCCGGTTCAGTTCGGCAATCTGTCCGCTATAGGCGTTGATTTCCGCAATCGCGCTTTCAAGCTGGCTGTTCGTTTCATCGTAGAGCTGGAACAGGCGGTTTTCCAGGGTCTGGAAGCGGGTCACCAGAGCCTCTGCCGCGCTTACCATAGCCTGTCGGGCAGAAACCATGGCGGGATTGGCGGCAACATCCTGCACCGCGCTGAAAAAACCGGCGAGCATCGGGGACAGCCCGGAAGTGGAATCGGCAAGCAGATTGTCAATCCGGGAAATCATCGAATAATAGGCGTCCAGTTCGCTGGAACGGCTTTGCGCGTCCTGAAGCTGTTTGGTCAGAATGTCGTTGTAGCTACGCAGGATGGTATTTACGTGCACTCCCTGGCCGATGGAACCTACTCCGGTGATCGTGGCAAAATTGGTCGCCTGCATGGCCGACTGGCGGCTGTAGCCGGGCGTGTTTACGTTGGCGATATTGTGCTGCGTAGTCGCCAACCCGATTTGGGCAGTGTTGAGGGCAGTAATGCCCGTGCTCATTAAGCTCATGATATTCTCCGATACTCCGTTTGATTACGGATACGGCGGGAAATTCTTTAGCCTATCCGATCAATGCCTGTCGCAAAGTTGCGCCATCAATGATGGCGGACAACTTCTCGGCATATTTCGGATCGGTGGCGTAACCCGCCTGCTGCAATCTTCGAGCAAACTCCGTGCCATTCTGTGAACCGATGACTGCGCCATAACGCGGATTGTCCGCCAACAGACGCGCATAGTCGGCAAAGGCTTCCGCATAAGAGTTATAGGAGCGGAAACTGGCTTTTTCCTTCATCGGCGCGCCATCCACATATTCTGTCGTGGTTACTTCCACGCTCCTGCCCTGCCAGCTTCCCAGCGCCTTGATGCCGAACAGGTTGTGCGAAGGCGAACCGTCGGCATTTTTGATGTCGCGCCGCCCCCAGCCGGATTCCAGCGCCGCGTGCGCGATCAAAAACTGCGGCGGAATGCCGGTTCTGCGGCTGGCTTCGACCGCGTGCGGCCACATCGCCTGCGCGAATTCACGCGGCGTCGTATACCGCTCAGCAATGCTTCCACTGTTTTCCGGTAAATCAACAGCGGATTGCCGCGCCAGCGAGGCGCGTTCCATTGCCGCGACAAGACTCTGAAGCGCAGTCAGCGGCAAGCCTTCAATGCCTCCCCCGGCAATACTTGCAGGCGGGCTTATGACGCCCTCGACCATATTGCCCATCATGATATTTTCCTCCGTTGTAATGCTGTCGCCTGTTCCGTTTATCCGTCGACTCAATTGTTCTTCCAGCATTTTCGCCAGACCAAGCCCGCCCTGTTTGGAAACGTTGCTGGCAAGCTGTTCATCCAGCATTCCGGTAAAAAAACGGGTCGCGTCGCTATCCATCAACCCGTCTTGCGAAGTCGTCTCCCGCATGGACTTCAGCATGATTTGCAGGAATAACGCCTCAAACTGCTGCGCTGCTTCCTTGACGCCCGCTTCCCGATTCGAGCGCAGCCGCCCTTTCAGGCTATGAATGCTTTGGATGTCGGAAGCCAGCGCGTTATCCGGCTGATAGGTGCGAATCGCCATCAGATGATCTCCAGTTCAGCCCTGAGCGCGCCCGCCGCCTTCATTGCCTGCAAGATCGCCAGCAAATCCTGCGGATTCGCACCGAGAGAATTCAGCGCCTTCACCACGTCAGCAAGATTGACGCCGGAGTTGAGCGAAAGCAGATTCGTGCCGTCTACCGCCAGTTGCACTCTTCCCGAACGGCGCGACACGCCTTCCTCCACCACTACGGAAAGGTTGCCGTGCGCAATGGCGCAGGCTTCGATTTCCACCCTCTGATTCATTACCACCGAGCCGGTGCGCGGATTCATGACGACCTTTGCCTGTGCCGGGGAAGGCGTTACTTCAAGGTTTTCCAGGCGTCCCATGAAGGCTACCCGCGCGCTGGGCGATTCCGGCGCAAACACCCGGAACTGGCGACCATCTATTGCCTGTGCCGTGCCTTCGCCCATTTCCCGATTGATGGTTTCCACCATCCGGCTGGCCAGATCGAAGTCCATCCGCCGCAATTCGTAGGTGATGTATGCGCCCTGTCCTACCGGGGTCGGCACGGCGCGTTCCACTGTCGCCCCGCCCGGAATTCGTCCGGCGGACAGATGATTGACCTGCACCTGCGCTCCCGCCGCTGCAGCGCCTGCGCCGCCAATCAGCACATTGCCCTGGGCAATCGCGTAAATCTGCCCATCCACCCCTTTCAGGGGAGTCATGAGGAGCGTGCCGCCGCGTAGACTCTTGGCATTGCCGATTGAGGACACCGTTACATCAATGGTCTGGCCGGGGCGGGCAAAAGGCGGATGATTGGCGGTGACCATGACGGCGGCCACATTTTTCAACTGGATGCTGCGTATCTGATCCATCGGGACATTGACCCCCATCTGCGCCAGCATGTTGATTACAGATTGGGAAGTGAAGGGCGTTTGTGTCGTCTGGTCGCCGCTGTTGTCCAGACCGACCACCAATCCGTAGCCGACAAGCTGGTTATCGCGCACGCCTTCGATGACCGCCAAATCTTTCAGGCGTTCCGCGCGCGATAGTGGCGCAAAGGCCAGAAAGCACGCCAGAAAAAACGTGATGAGGAAATTTTTGCCGCCTTGTTTCATATTGCGTTCCATCCGGGATGATTTCAGAAAGGCAGCACGGAGAGGAAGAACCTTGCCAGCCAGCCCATGATTTGCGCTTCGCTGATTGTGCCGCTTGCCTTGTATTCGATTCTCGCGTCGGCAATGCGGGAAGAATCCACGCTGTTTGTTTCGGAAACCACGTCACGCGGGTTGACGACGCCGGAGAGCCGGATAAATTCCTGCTGTGCGCCGATGGAAACCTGTTTTTCCCCGGATACCAGGAAATTGCCGTTCGGGAACACCTCGATTACCGTCACGGTCATCTTGCCCTGGAAGACATTGTTGTTTGTCACGTCGCCGCCGCCGGAAAACTCGTTGGAGCTGGAAGCGCCGATGTTTAAGTCGCCCATTCTTCTGACAGCGCCTATTTTATCCAGCGGATAGATGGAGAGGTTATCCACGCCCGCGCTTACCTTGCTGCTGCGATTAACATTGCTGGACGAATCGGCAGCGGCCCTGTTGCTTTCCGTGATATTGACTGTAAGGGTATCGCCCACAAAACGGGGGCGTCTGTCCTCAAACAAGGGACGCGCGGACGTTTCCTGAAAAATGCTGCCGTTCGCGGCCTGTGGAACCTGGCGGTATTCCGGCCTTGCCGTCATCGGCTGATGCACGCTTGTCGGCGGGGTCGTCGAACACCCGGACAACAAGGCCAATAGAGCCGGAAAAACAAAAAACCGCTTCATGATACGCGCTCCGAAAAACAGATTCACGCGAATAGAAGCAACTGGCGTGCCAAGGGCAGGGATCAAATATCAGGTATCAGAGGTCAGGTATTTGCGGGCTAGGGTGAACGGAACACAAACCCTAGAGCGGTTTCAGTACAAATAGATACAGCGTCATTGCAAGCGAAGCGAAGCGATCCAGTATAAATCATAGGTTGTGGTGAGTGCAGCGAACCCCAGCATCTCTGTTAACCGCGCAAATCGTCCGCTGCCACGACAGACGAACCATCCCGCGCTTTCAATTGACCGGAAGTCACAATCACGTCGCCTTCCTGCAAACCTTCCAGCACTTCAACCTTGCTTGCGCGGCGACGCCCAAGGCTGATGGAAACAGCGCGGGCAACACCTTCTTCTACCTTCAACACCTGCGGAGTCGCGCCGGGAATGACGGCTTCCTCGGGAATAGCCAGCGCCGCGTCAGCATTTACATCGGCTTCGTCAAATACGAGGCGCACCCGCGCGAACATGCCGGGACGCAGCTTGCCCTCACTGTTGTCCAGCAGGGCGCGGCAGGCAATCGAACGCCCGCCTTCATCCACCAGCGGATCAATCGCCGCCAGAGTAGCGGTGAATACTTCGCCGGGCAGGGCGTCCGTAGTGGCTTCCAGCGCAAGGCCGATACGAAGCTGGCGTAAATTTATCTCCGGCAGGCGAAAATCCAGCTTCAGTGTGGAAATATCCTCCAGATTGACGAGATCGGTTCCCTCCCGCACATAGTCGCCGGGACTTACCTGACGAATCCCCAAAACGCCGGCAAAAGGCGCGCGAATCCGCGTCTTTTCCAGCCTGGCGGTAGCAAGCGCCACATTGGCCTCCTGCACCTTCAGAGTAGCGTGACCGTTATCCAGCGCCTGCTGGCTGATGAATTTTCTTTGATAAAGGTCTTCATTACGGCGTTGAGTGGCGCGCGCAAGCTGAAGCTGCGCTTCGGCCTGCCGCAATTCCGCCGCCTGCACATCGGCATCCAGATTGAAAAGCAAATGCCCGCCGCGCACCACTTCCCCATCCTTGAAATAGGCGTTCGTGACCCGCCCCGAAATTTCCGGGCGCAACACGACGGATTCATTGGATTTCAGCGTTCCGACCGCAATCGCTTCATCGGAAAAGGCAAAACGGACAACCCTGGTCATTTCAACCGTGACTGTCTCTCCCTTTCCCGCATTGTCCGCTGCCGCAGGGGCAGACGCAAAAGCGCCCTCCCGCCAGAGATACCCACCTGCCAGGAGCGCCAACAAGCCCGCCAGAGCCAACACTAATCGATACTTCTTTTCCATATGCGTCGCAAGCACGGCGGGCAGCTCCGACCTCAGGAGCGAATCGGGCGCTTTCCCGCCACAAGTTTAAAAAACTTAGACACATCGCTTCTCATGCCGGATGCGTCCTGCGCCCAATATAAAGGCAATTAACGATTCAGTCTATAAAAGTTTGTCTTGCGAATGAATTCTGGCGGCTGACACCCCTGGCGCTTTAGCCAGTTTGGCCGCTTGTGCCCAAAAGACGCTGCAAAAGCGATAAAAATACGACAAATATCGCTACTGCCTTCGCCGCCTTGTTGGCAATGACAAAAACCTTATTGCTCAAATGGGCATTATCAAGGAAGATTACGCTCCTCAAAAAAACAGGAGCGGTCACCCCCTGCGTCAATTTTCCATGTGTGGCCATAAAACATTGACCGAACAGGAGTTCATGTGTCGGAACAAATAAAAATCGGCGCGCTGCGCGAGACGGTAGTTGGCGAGCGGCGCATCACGATAACGCCGGACGTTGCCGGGCGTTATCAGACGTTGGGCGCAGAGTTGCTGCTGGAAAAGGGCATCGGAACCACTACGTTTCTGGCTGATGCCGCTTTCCCGTTGGACAATTTTGTTGCCTCCGGGCGCGAGGTTTTACAACAGGCGGACATCGTACTGAAAGTCCAGCCGCCGAGCGCCGCTGAACTGGCGGCGATGAAAGAGGGTTCCGTCCTGATCGGCCTGTTGCAGCCTTACGCCGACACTGAGCGGGTCAAGGCGCTCCAGGCGAAGAAAATCACGGCATTCGCAATGGAACTCCTGCCGCGGATCACGCGGGCGCAAAGTATGGATATTCTTTCCTCGCAGGGCGCGATTGCCGGTTATCAGTGTGTGCTTATCGCAGCAGCCCGCTGTCCGAAATTCTTTCCGATGCTCACTTATGCGGCGGGAACTATCCGTCCGGCGCGGGTGCTGGTCATCGGCGCGGGCGTCGCGGGCTTGCAGGCCATTGCAACCGCCCGACGTTTGGGAGCGGTAGTCGAGGCTTACGATGTCCGCCCGGAAACACGCGAACAAATCGAATCACTGGGCGCAAAGTTTGTCGACACCGGCGTCGCGGCGGTCGGCGCGGGCGGCTATGCGCGCGAACTGACCGATGAAGAAAAACGCCGACAGACCGAAAAACTGGCGCGCGCTGTAGCGCAATGCGATGCGCTGATTACCACGGCGGCGATTCCGGGCAAACGCGCGCCAGAGATCATCAGCGCGGATATGGTTGCCGCCATGAAAGCGGGCGCGATAATCGTGGATATGGCAGCCGAAACCGGGGGCAACGTTGCGGGTACCGTGGTCGACGAAAAAGTACGAACGGCAAATCAGGCGCTCATCATGGGGCCATCCCATATCACCAGCCGTATGCCGGTACATGCTTCGGAGATGATTGCCAAAAATTTGTTCAACTTTATTTCTCCTTTCATCAGGGAGGGTACATTGACACTCGACTGGAACGACGAAGTGCTTGCCGACACCTGTCTCACCCATGCCGGAGAAATCCGGCACGAAGGCGTCAGGCAGGCTCTTGGTTTGTAAGCGTAAGGCAGGCGTAGCAAGGAAAAAAGATCATGGAAGGTTCTATTGCAGCATATATCTTCATGCTGGCCGCTTTCACCGGCTATGAAGTCATTTCGCGTGTGCCGGTCATTCTGCACACCCCTTTAATGTCTGGTTCCAACTTCATCCACGGCGTCGTTCTCGTCGGCGCGATGGTGGCTTTGGGCCAGGCCGCTACGCCGCTTGAGCAAGGCATCGGTTTTGTCGCCGTATTGCTCGGCGCGGCCAATGCAGCAGGCGGTTATGTGGTGACTGAGCGTATGTTAGCCATGTTCAAGAACGAAAAGAAAGGGAACTAAGCCATGGAGGAAATCAGATGGCTCATCAGCGCCAGCTACTTTGTCGCTGCCATTCTCTTCATTTTCGGCCTGAAGGAGATGAGTTCGCCGACAACCGCGCGTAAAGGCATCATCTGGGCCGGGGTAGGCATGGTTCTGGCTACGGCGGTTACTTTCCTGACGCCGGGCGAATCAACGCTGTTCATGCCGGTGGACAATCTCATCCTGATGGTGCTTGCGATTGCCATTGGCGGCTCCGTTGCCTGGATTTCCGGCAAAAGAGTCGCCATGACCGATATGCCGCAGATGGTAGCCATCTACAACGGCATGGGCGGCGGCGCGGCAGCGGGGATTGCCGCCATCGAATTCGCGCGTGGACACATGCACGGCACGATGATGTTTACGCTGGCGGCGCTGGGCGCTTTGATCGGCTCGGTCTCTTTTTCCGGCTCAATCGTGGCGTTTGCCAAGTTGCAGGGCATTATGAAAAAGGCATTTCGCCTGCCGACGCAGAATGCAGTCAACATTGTTCTGGCTTTGCTGACGCTTGGCCTTGGGATTGCCATCGTCTGGTCCGGACAGGAGGCTTCTGCCTGGCTTTTGCTTGCCTTTTTCCTCTGCGCGTTAGTATTGGGCGTTATCGTCACTCTGCCGATCGGCGGCGCTGACATGCCGGTGGTAATTTCCCTGTTTAATGCCTTTACCGGCCTTGCGGTCGGCTTTGAAGGCTACGTCATGGGCAATCCGGCGCTGATTATTGCAGGCATTGTCGTCGGCGCGGCCGGCACGCTGCTCACCCAGTTGATGGCTAAAGCGATGAACCGCCCGATCACCAATATCCTGTTTCAGCCGATCAGCGGCGAAGCGCAGGCAGGCGGCGCGATGGAAGGCACGCTGAAAGAAGTCTCCGCGCTCGACGCGGCGACGATGATGCACTATGCCAGCAAAGTCATCATCATTCCCGGTTACGGCATGGCTGTAGCGGGGGCGCAGCATAAAGTCTGGGAGATGACCGAACTGCTCGAAGAAGCCGGGGTGGATGTCAGATTTGCCATTCATCCGGTTGCCGGGCGAATGCCGGGGCATATGAACGTATTGCTGGCCGAAGCGGGCGTGCCTTACGACAAGATTTTCGATCTGGAAGAAATCAATTCTGATTTCAATCAGGCCGATGTCGCGCTGGTTATCGGCGCTAACGATGTGGTCAATCCTGTGGCGCGAAGCGATAAATCCAGCCCGATTTACGGCATGCCGATCCTGAACGCCGATCACGCAGCCAATGTCATCGTTGTCAAGCGTGGCCAGGGTGCCGGTTATTCCGGCATTGAGAACGCCTTGTTCTACAAGGACAATTGCCACATGTTGTACGGCAGCGCACAAAAGGTAATTGCCGAGGTGATCCAGAACGTCAAAACTATGGGATAAGCATGGGAGTTTGAGCCGCTCTGGATTTTATTAGAGCGGTTTCGGTTCAAGCAAAAAGAAGCTATAACAAGAAATATATTACAGAAAATGTACATGATTAAACAGAAACCGCTCTAGAAGAACTGGATAACAAGCGGGCAGACTACCGCCGTGTGCAACGGTTGTTTATAGCCAAAGGCCCGGAAGTGCCGCAGCACCAGAAACCAATACTTGAATCCGCCTTGCAGCAACAGCGTGATCTACTAAGTGTTTATCCGTAAATAATATGATATCCTTCCTACCTTAAAAGTCACCGCTTGGAGCATGTGATGGGAAAGTACCGACAACAATGGGGCATTTCTGATGAATTCTGGGAAAAGGTCGAGCCGTTGATTCCAGCGCCGCCACGCAAACCCGCCAGCGAGTATCGGC
>WRKX01000062.1 GCA_009777925.1 Betaproteobacteria bacterium
GACCGTATCGAGGAATCCCCTGCCTTCAGGCAGGGGTGACTCAAAACCGCCTGCACTGGTGCATGGATGTTGTCTTCGCAGACGATCAGATGCGTGCTCGCACCGGACATGCCGCCCATAACCTCGCCGTGCTCAGGCACATCACCCTGAACCTCATCCGCCTTGACCCTATACCACGAAAGGGCGGCATCAAGGCCCGACGCCTAATCGCCGCGACTTCCGATTCCTACCGCGCTCAATTGCTTGGGCTGACATAACTTTCATGCGATTGCCCTGAATGAGCCGCTCAATACATAAACTGGGGATTTTTAGCGTGTTATCATTATATTTTTCGTTGTTGCCCAAAACTGGCAGGAGAAATTCATGAGTTCTGTTGTAGATGTCATTGCACGCGAAATTCTGGATTCGCGGGGCAACCCCACCGTTGAGTGCGATGTGTTGCTTGAGTCTGGTGTCATGGGGCGCGCCGCCGTGCCTTCCGGCGCTTCCACCGGCTCACGGGAAGCGGTAGAGCTTCGGGATGGCGACAAGAGCCGCTACCTTGGCAAAGGCGTCCTGAAGGCTATTGAGCATATCAATACCGAAATTTCCGAAGCCATGATCGGGCTGGACGCGCAGGAGCAGGCGTTCATTGACCGGACGTTGATTGACCTTGACGGAACGGAAAACAAATCCCGGCTGGGGGCGAACGCGCTCCTGGCCGTGTCCATGGCGGTCGCCCGCGCCGCTGCGGAAGAATCCGGCCTGCCGCTTTATCGCTATTTCGGCGGCATGGGGCCGATGCAGATGCCGGTTCCCATGATGAACATCATCAATGGCGGCGCGCACGCAAACAACAACCTTGATTTTCAGGAATTCATGATTATGCCGGTGGGCGCTTCCCGTTTCAGCGAAGCCTTGCGTATGGGCGCTGAAGTCTTCCACGCCCTGAAAAAAATCCTCAACAAAAAAGGGTTTTCCGTTGCCGTGGGGGATGAAGGCGGGTTCGCGCCCAACCTGTCGAGCCATGCAGACGCCATCCGTCTCATTCTGCAAGCGATTGGAGAGGCAGGGTACGCGCCCGGAAGGGACATCCTGCTTGCGCTTGATTGCGCCGCCTCCGAATTTTATCGGGACGGCAAATACCGCCTCGCAGGGGAAAACCTGCAACTCTCTTCGTTAGAGTTGGTGGATTATCTGGAAAATCTTGTTAACCAGTTTCCTGTGGTTTCGATTGAGGATGGCATGGCTGAAGGCGATTGGGAAGGCTGGAGACACCTGACGAACAGGCTTGGAAAGCGGGTGCAGATCGTGGGCGACGACCTGTTCGTGACTAATACGCGCATTCTGAAAGAAGGCATTCAGAAAGGTGTTGCCAATGCCATTCTCATCAAAATCAACCAGATCGGCACTCTGTCCGAAACCTTTGCCGCCGTGGAAATGGCCAAGCGCGCTGGTTACGCTGCCGTGATTTCGCATCGTTCCGGCGAAACGGAAGATTCCACGATTGCCGACATTGCGGTAGGGTTGAATGCCGGACAGATCAAGACCGGTTCCCTTTCCCGCTCGGATCGTATTGCCAAGTACAACCAGCTTCTTCGCATTGAAGAAGATTTGGGGGATACGGCTTCCTATCCGGGGCGGGAGACCTTCTATAACCTGCGTTGATTTTTTGTCCCCGTATGAGCCGACTGACGCTGGGTTTGTTGCTGCTCGTCCTGCTGCTGCAATATCCCTTGTGGTTTGGCGATGGCGGCTGGCTCAGTGTCTGGGAGTATGACCAGAAACTTGAGCAGATCAGGGAAGAAAACCAGAAGATCAAGCAGAAAAACGCCGCGCTGGAAGCGGAAGTGCGTGATCTGAAGGGAGGGTATGAAGCCATTGAAGAAAGCGCGCGTTCCGAACTTGGCATGATAAAGCCAGGCGAAGTCTTTATTCCGTTTACCGGCGAAGAAGTGGCGGCGGACGCCCCTGATTCCCGGCGCGACACGAATGAGGAAACCGGGAAAAGAGATTGAGAAAATGCGCCAGGGCGTGTCGCCAACAGGTTTTGCACAAATCATGGAGAGATGATTCCAAAAGAAAGATCAATCGTTGCCTGAATCGGTGACAAAGCCGATACGTGATAGACGCTGCCGCGCCAGCAGCGAAAGCGTTCGCGCCATTTCTCCGTAAGGCAGTTCCTCCGCTTTGATGGTTGTCGGGTCGAGTTCAAGCACCTTGAAGGGCTGGTTGCGCCGACGCAGTTCGCGCATGTAGGGCGGGAATGCGCCCACCAGCGCGGTGGACTGCCTGGGTTCAAGCATGAGCGCGTCGAAGGTGTCGCGCCTGCGAGCGGTTCGGCGGCGGCAGGCGGGCCGTCGCGCAGCCAGAGCGTTTCCGCCACCGCATTGAGTGTGGCGATAGCCAGCACCCGACGCAGTCCTTGCGGGCGGCGAAGGTCTTCCAGAACCTGTTTATAGTGCTTCCCGCAAATAAAATGACTTTTATGCCGTGATTGGGAGAAGTGAGCAAAGCTTCTGAGAGTAGCTTTATTTACGGAAAGTACTATAGTGCTTTTCGTAGATAAAAGGACATTCAATAGTACATATGGTACTATTTTTGCTAAGGTTCAAGGATTTCTTTTTTTGTAAGGAATGGAAATGGCTTACGGTAAAGATTTTCGCCGCCTGGTTTTGGATTTTGTGGCAAAAGGGGGCAGCAAGACAGAAGCTGTCCGCAGATTTGGGATTGCTCGCTCACGGGTGTATGTCTGGCTGAAGCAGTCGCCAGATCATAAACCTGGAAAGCCAGGCCCCAAGGGAAGCCGCAAGTACGACCAGGAAGCGCTACGCGCGGAAGTAAAGGCCAAACCGGATGCCTTGTTGCGTGAATTGGCGGCTTCGCGTGGCGTGAGCATCAACAGCATTTTTCTGGCGTTAAAGCGGATGAAGACTGTCCGTAAAAAAAACTCTGCGCTACGGAGAAAGCCTGCTTGATCCCAGGCGGACGCGGCATTTCATAAAGCGCCGCTATGGTCTTGAACAAGCCAATTGCCGTACTGGTTGATGAGACCGGCTTTGCCCCGACGACCTACCGTCCCTACGCCCGCGCCCCCAAAGGCGAAAAGGTTATTGGCTATCGCGCAGCCTTCCGGCACCCACGGACGAGCCTTCTGGGCGCTTATCTCCAGACGCGCCTGATAGCCCCTCTGCTATTTGAGGGAACCTGCAATACCGCTCTGTTCAACGAGTGGCTCAAACATTTCCTGTTGCCCGAACTGACCCAGCCTTCCCTCATCATCCTTGATAACGCTACCTTCCATCGCTCGCGTTCAACCATGCGGATCATCCATCAAGCCGGGCATCGGATGCTATTCCTTCCCCCATATTCCCCACACCTCAACCCCATCGAAAAACTATGGGCAAACATCAAGCGTGCCTGGCAAAACAACGCTCAATCTTCTATTGAGCAAATTATTAAGGAGTCCTTTTAATTACGGGAAGCACTATAGTAGCGATACTCAAGCGTCGTCCTGCCCCTGATTTCGCGTTGCGACTCGATCACTGCGAAGGACTTCAGATCGGGCCACTGCTCCGGTTGATGCAGACACGCCAGTTGATCGAAGGCATAACAACGCCGCGTCTCGATTCGTCCATGATCCTTCTCCACGGTTTCGGACATCGCATGGGGTGTCCTGTCCGGTGCCGCCTTGAACCGGGCAAAGAAATCGCGCATCGAATCGGCCAGGTTCGGCTGGTTGTCCCTGAGCGCCAGGATGTAATCGGCGCCACGATTGCGGATGGCCTGGGTACCCATGGCATCGAGCGTAACGATGCAGCCTTCCAGCGCCAGGGTAGCCAAGAGTTCAGGAATGGCTGGACTTCGCCGCCGTTGCCCGCTGCCCGAGCACCAAACCGGCACCTGCGGCGAACGCGCTCACCAGATGCAGCGGCGTCGCATTCAGCTTGCCTGTGCGCCGACTACTTTTACCGTCGATGGCCACCACGGCATCGGCCCCCAGCGCGGGAAGGATCGATCCGACCCAGCGCCGAAAGGCAGTCTCGAATTTTATTGGATCAATTATAGTGCTTCTCGTAATTATTTTTACCCTTTCTCGCTTGCAGGATAGGGTGTCTGAAGGTTGATAGAGTAAGATTATTTAGGAAAAGCACTATAACCTAAACAGCCGCCCAATCGAGTTTTTCTTTCGCCCACAGCTCAATCTCAACGAAGGTGTCGGCTCCAACCAGCACCGCATTGACCGCCACCACCAGCAACTCAACCAGATCGTGCTCAACCTTACCCGCCTGTCTCGGATCGCTGATCGATACGAATACGTCCGCCAGACGCAGTTTGTCTTCCGTCTCCATGGAACTCTCCAAAAAGACAGAAAACTACACAAATCAATCCCCTGTGAACAGCCCCCCTCGTAACCCATTGATCGTAACGAGTATTCCCGAGAACCTACAACAATGGCATTCATGCGATTGCTATGGTAATACCCATTGCCTGTCTTGCTGCCAGCGCCACGGGTAGCACATCCTCCAGACGGGCGCCGACTACCGTAAAATGTCCCATCTTGCGCCCGTGACGCGCATGGCGTTTGCCATAGAGGCGCAAGGTGAGGTTGGGTACGGCATAAAGCGCGTTCCAGTCCGGTTCCCGTGCTTTGCCATTTGCGGCAAACCAGCAGTCACCGAGCAGATTGACCATGACCGAGGCCGAATGCGCGCGCGGCTCATGCAAAGGCAATCCGCACATGGCGCGTACCTGTTGCTCATACTGGCTTAACGTGCAGGCGTCCAGAGTGTAATGACCGCTGTTGTGCGGACGCGGCGCCATTTCGTTTACGAGAAGCCGCCCGCTGCTCACAAAAAACTCCACCGCCAATACTCCGACATAAGCCAGTTTTGCCGCGATATGCGCCGCGATAAGTCGCGCTTCTTCGGCGAGTTGAACAGACACACGCGCCGGCGCGATAGAAACATCCAGAATGCCGTTTGTGTGCTGATTTTCCGCCACCGGAAAACTGCGGACATTGCCGCTCCTGTCCCGCGCAAGGATCACGGAAATCTCGCAATCAAGGGTAAGTTTTTTTTCCAGCACCACCATTTTGCCCTTGAAGGTTTTATACGCGGCCAGGGTTTCTTTTGCGGTGTTTACTATGGCCTGCCCCTTGCCGTCGTAGCCGAAGCAGGCAACTTTCAGAATGCCGGGGAAGAGGCTATTGTCCAGAGCGGGAATGTCGGCCGCGCTCTGGATGATGGCAAAATTGCCATGCGGAAAACCATGAGCGCGGAGAAAGTTTTTTTCCGTAATGCGATTCTGGCAGACAGCCACCGCCTCTGCCGAAGGGGAAACCGGCATTCGCGCTTCCAAAAACGCCAGTGTCGTGGCAGGCACGTTCTCGAATTCGGTTGTGACCGCCGCGCAATGGCTGACAATTGCGGCGAGCGCGTTGTGGTCGTCGTAGGAAGCAACGATGTGGCGATCAGCGACACGTCCGGCTGGGCTTTCCGCATCCGGGTCAAGTACCCACACGGCGTAACCCATCTCATGCGCGACCGCAACGAAAAACCGGCCTAGCTGGCCGCCGCCCAATATGGCAAGTATGGCAGGAGGAAGAATCATGAGTAGTCTGGAAGGAAAAACAACCCGAAGGCCGGACGACGAAGCCGCATTTTAGTACATGATCCGGTTGCGCTTAAATCGGCGGATATTCCGTGAGCGAATGTTCCAGGTCAGTCTGCGCTCAACCAGTATTGAGCAATATCCAGCAGGCGGTTGGCAAATCCCCATTCATTGTCGAACCAGAGCAGAAGGTTGACAATATTGGGCGCGACATTTTGGGTTTGGCTCATGTCAATAATGGCGGAATGGGGGTCGTGGTTGAAATCAATGGAGGCATGTGGAGTGTTGGTTGTCGCCAGTTGTCCCCGATATTTTCCGGCGGCGGCATGTTCCAGCAATTGATTGATCTCTGTGGCGTCCGTTGCCCGCTTCAGGGCAAGGGTCATATCCAGAGCGGAGACGTTGGCGGTCGGAACGCGAATGGCTTTTGCCGTTACCCTGTCCGTTAGTTGCGGGAGCAGGCGCTCAATACCCCGCGCCAGACCCGTCGCCACCGGAATAATGGACTGCATGGCTGAACGGGTACGGCGCAAGTCCGGGTGATGGTAGCCATCAATCAAGGGTTGGTCATTCATCGCCGAGTGAAGAGTCGTGATAAGTACATGTTCCAGACCGACTTCTTCCAGCAGGGTGGCAAGTACAGGAATGGCGGCGTTGGTGGTGCAGGACGCGCCGGATATGATTTGCGCCTGCCGGTCAAGAAGAGTGTGGTTGACGCCGAACACGATAGTTGCGTCTACGTCCGGGGCGCTTGCCGCCGGATGGGAGAGGAGGAGGCGCGGCACACCGGCGGCAATAAAGCGCGCCAGGTCAACGCGTTGGTGATACTGCCCGGAACATTCCACCAGCAGATCGGGTTTGAGCGCGTCCCAGTCTACCCCTTCCGGCGTATAGGCATGGGTTACGGCGATAGGGCAACCGTTCAGCACAAGACCGTCCTTTGTTTCTGCCACGTTGCCGGGAAAACGTCCGTGCGTGGAATCGAAACGGGTGAGATAGGCAATGCTGGTGAGTTCCGCCGGTTCATTGATGGCGACGACCTGCAAGCGCTCTGTCAGTCCGGCTTCGGTAATGGCGCGAAGAAAACAGCGACCAATCCGCCCATAGCCGTTAATGACCAGACGAAAGGGAGGCGGGGAAAAGGAAGAAGGGAGGGGCATTTACAGTGGTTTCTGCAAATAAAGTGCGAATGTTGGGGGTTCGCTCTGCTTACCCCAACCTACTGTGCTTTAGCACATCCGGGTTGAATGAAATGTTAGGCATCCGCTTGTCCTTTCTCTTTTTGCCATAGACGATAAATCACCCACATGAACAAAAACCACATCGGTATCGAAATGACAGTACGGACTGTCTGATTTGGTGTTGGCAGATGCAAAAACGGTAACATGATAAGAATGCCAATCAGAAGAAATAACCACTTCCAACTGCTACGCATAATTGGTTTTGTAAGTTCAGAACGCCCCGCCAATAACAAATAAGGCACTACCCATAAAACATAAAGAACCGCGACGTTGAAGCACAGGCCAATACATGCAATCGTGCCGAATAGTGCAGCTAAAGTAAATCGAATGACGATTGCTGTTTTCATAGTGATCGAATAGCGCCTAACAACGGATGAATTGGTCACGTGAGTCCAGAATGGATCAATTAAAACCTTAAACAACCTAAAGCGGCACGGTTTCTTCTTCCGCCGCAAAAACAAGGTGTACACCGTCATGTTCGTCGACATCAACCGTTACCTTGCCGCCCTGCGCCAGTTTGCCGAACAGAAGTTCATCCGCCAGAGCGGCGCGGATAGTATCCTGAATCAGCCGCGCCATGGGACGCGCTCCCATTTGCGGGTCAAAGCCCTTTCGCGCCAGCATCTCTTTTAGCGCGGCGGTGAAGCGCGCTTCCACCTTTCTCTCGTGCAATTGTTCTTCCAGTTGCATGAGAAATTTGTCCGCCACGCGCAGGATAATGTCGTGATTAAGAGCGCTGAAGGAAACGATGGCGTCCAGGCGGTTCCTGAATTCCGGGGTAAACAGCCGCTTGATTTCCGCCATTTCGCTGCCGCCCTGACTGTTGGCGACAAAGCCCATCAGGTTCTTTTGCAGGTCTGCCGCGCCCGCGTTGGTGGTCATGATGATGATGACGTTGCGAAAATCGGCCTTGCGTCCGTTGTTGTCGGTCAGCGTTCCGTGATCCATGATCTGCAAGAGGATGTTGAAAATATCCGGGTGGGCTTTTTCGATCTCATCCAGCAAAAGAACGCTGTAAGGCTTTTTCGTCACAGCTTCGGTAAGCAGGCCGCCCTGCTCGAAACCGACATAACCGGGCGGCGCGCCTATCATGCGGGAAACGGCATGGCGCTCCATGTATTCGCTCATGTCGAAGCGCAATAATTCAATGCCTAGCGCGTAGGCAAGCTGGCGGGCGACTTCGGTTTTTCCGACGCCGGTAGGGCCGGAGAAAAGATAAGCGCCAATCGGTTTTCCGGGAGTGCCGAGGCCGGAACGCGCCATCTTGATAGCGCGCGCCAGGGTTTCGATGGCTTCTTCCTGCCCGAATACCACCGCTTTCAGATCGCGCTCAAGAAACTTCAGGGTATCACGGTCATCGGCGCTTACGCTACGGGGAGGAATGCGGGCGATTTTGGCGACGATCTCTTCAATGTCGCCTTTGCCGATCAGTTTTTTCTGCCGCGATTTAGGCAGGATGCGTTGCGCCGCGCCCGCTTCGTCAATGACATCAATGGCCTTGTCGGGCAGATGGCGGTCTGTAATATAACGCGCGGAAAGTTCGACGGCAGAGGAGAGGGCGGCATTGGAGTATTTGACGCTGTGATGAGTTTCAAAGCGGCTTTTCAGCCCTTTCAGAATTTCCAGCGCCTCGGTAGGGGAGGGTTCTACCACGTCAATTTTCTGAAAACGCCGGGCAAGGGCGTGATCTTTCTCAAATATGCCACGGTATTCGTTGTAGGTTGTCGCGCCTATGCAGCGCAGTTGTCCTGAGGAAAGAACCGGCTTTAAAAGATTGGAGGCGTCCAGCGTGCCGCCGGAAGCCGCGCCCGCGCCGATCAGGGTGTGAATCTCGTCAATAAAGAGAATGGAATTGGCCTGTTCCTGAAGTTGCTTTAATACACTTTTCAGGCGTTGCTCAAAATCGCCCCGATATTTGGTTCCCGCCAGCAACGCGCCCATGTCAAGCGTATAAACCACGGACTTTTCAAGAACTTCGGGAATCTCCCTGGCAACTATCCGATAGGCAAGCCCTTCCGCGATAGCGGTTTTGCCGACGCCGGCTTCGCCTACCAGAATAGGATTGTTTTTCCGGCGACGGCACAGGGTTTGAATGACCCGTTCAAGCTCGGTCTCGCGCCCGATCAGCGGGTCAATCCTGCCCTTGGTTGCCTGCTGGTTGAGATTGATGGTGAAACTCTCCAGCGGGTTGGCCTGCGGTTGCGCTGCTTCATTGTCGCCGACGGTGGCATTCTCCCGATTCCTTGCGGTTTGCGCGGAAGTCGAAGGGTTGATGCCGTGCGAGATGTAATTTACGAGATCAAGCCGGGTAATGCCCTGTTTTTGCAGATAATAAACCGCGTGTGAATCCCGCTCGCCAAAAATGGCGACCAGCACATTCGCGCCGTTAACTTCTTTTTTTCCCGATGATTGCACATGCAGAATGGCGCGTTGGATGATGCGCTGAAAGCCCAGGGTGGGCTGGGTATCAATATCGTTTTGCCCTGGAACGATAGGAGTATGTTCGGCGATGAAGCGGGAAATGTCGTGCCGCAACAATTCAAGGTTTGCGCCGCAGGCGCGTAGCGCCGTCGCCGCCGTGGGATTATCCAGAAGCGCAAGCAGGAGATGCTCGACGGTGATGAATTCATGCCGTTTCTGGCGCGCTTCGACAAAGGCCAGATGCAGGCTGACTTCGAGTTCCTGGGCAATCATCCGTTTTCCTCCATGACGCAGGCGAGTGGATGCTGGTGTTGCCGCGCCCAGGCAGAAACCTGATCCACCTTGGTAGCGGCAATGTCGCGCGGATATACGCCGCAAAGGCCCTGCCCCTCGCGGTGGACTTGCAGCATAACGGTAGTGGCGAGTTCCTTGTTCATGGCAAAAAAGCGCTGCAACACGTCGACTACGAAGTCCATCGGCGTGTAATCGTCATTTAAGAGCAGCACCCGATAAAGCCGGGGTTGCCCGGTATGAATCTGCTCGGATTCCAGGATTGCCTGGTCATCGTTTTGGGTAGCCATCCTGTGATTCTCATACAGTCTTCCCGGCGGCGCAAGCCTTGCCGACCTATCCATGAATGACAGGGCTTCTGCGCAACAAACGGTTAATGCCCTGTAAAGCGAGGTTTTCTTTTTTCCAGAAAAGCGGCAATGCCTTCCCGATAATCTTTGGTCTCAAGAAAGGCAAAAGCGGCGTGTTTTTCCTCTGCGGTAAGCGGATTGTCATGCGCCAGGCGGCGCATCCAGAATTTATGCCAGGTGGCGACTTTGGGAGCGCCCGCCAGAATGCGGCGTGCGGCGGATTCGATCTCTCCCGCCAGTTCCTGCGGCGCGACGACACGGCTTACGATCTGTTTGGCGACGGCTTCCGCCGCGTTCAAAATTCTGGCTTCCAACAGCATTTCCGCGACGGTTGCCTCGCCGCAGGTTCGCAGGAGTCCCAACATTTCGCCGGGATACATGGAGAATCCGAGCTTGTTGATGGGCGCGCCGAAGCGGGCGGTCGTATCGCAGACGCGAATGTCGCAGGCGGCGGCAATTTCCAGACCCCCGCCGATGCAATGCCCCCGGATTGCGGCCAGGGTGGGATGTTCACAGTGGCGGATGGCAGCGAGCGCATCGGCAACTTCTTCGTGATAGACGAGCGCCTGCGCGAGTGTTGCGCGTTCGCGCTGAAATTCTTCCAGATCACCGCCTGCCGCGAAGTGTTCGCCCTCGCCCTCTATGATGACGCAGCGAACCGTCGCATCCGCCGACAAAGCCCGCATCTGGCAGGCGAGGTCGCGCCACATGGCAAGGGTAATGGCATTCAGCTTGCCGGGATTGGCGAGGGTCAGGGTGGCCAGACCGTTTTCCTGCCGACAGCGAATGCAGGCGGCGGCATTCATGCGTTTCTCTTGGCAAGCGCGGTGGAGAGTTTCTGCGCCGCCTCGCGCAACATCTTTTCGGTCGTCACCCAATCCACACAGGCGTCGGTAACGGAAAGACCATATTTCAATTGCGCCAGGTCATCAGGAATCGGCTGATTGCCCGCCTCAAGGTGGGATTCGATCATCAGGCCGATGATAGAGCGGTTTCCTGCGCAAATCTGGTTGACCACATCGGCGAGGACGAGCGGCTGCATTTCCGGCTTTTTGTGGCTGTTGGCATGGGAACAATCCACGACGAGATTGGCGGGCAGATTTGCCCTGGCAAGCGCCTCTTCGGCAAGGGCAATGGAGACGGTATCATAATTCGGTTGTCCGTCGCCGCCCCTTAATACCATGTGGCCGTGCCGATTGCCGGTGGTGCGGACAATAGCAACCCGCCCTGCGGCGTCAACGCCCAGAAAGGCATGTGGGCGGGAGGCGGAAAGAATGGCATTGACCGCGACGGCAAGATCGCCGCTGGTTCCGTTCTTGAAACCGACTGGCGTGGAAAGGCCGGAGGACATTTCCCGGTGGGTCTGCGATTCCGTAGTACGCGCGCCGATGGCACTCCAGGATATAAGGTCGCCAAGGTATTGCGGCGAGTTGGGATCAAGCGCCTCAGTGCCGGTAGGCAGGCCCATATCATTAACCTGCAACAAAAAGTCCCGCGCTTTTTCCATTCCTACGTCGACACGGAAGGAATCATCCATGAAAGGGTCGTTGATGTAACCCTTCCAGCCGACGGTGGTACGGGGTTTTTCAAAATAGACGCGCATGATGATGAAGATTTCGTTGACGACTTCATCTGCCAGTCTTTTCAGGCGGCGGGCATATTCCAGCCCGGCCTTCGGGTCGTGAATGGAACAGGGGCCTACTATCGCAAAGATGCGGGGATCCTTGCGGTCGAGAATGGCTCCCAGGGTTTTGCGCCCGAGGCTTACAGTTTGCCGCGCCGCTTCGGTGATCGGCAGTTTGCGATGCAATTCCCGTGGCGTGGGCATCTGGTCGAAGGACGCAACATTGATATTTTCCAGTTTTTCGCGCATGGCGTGCTTTCTTGTTGATGGCTGGTAGCGGGTTGAGATTATGTTAGAGTGGTTTCGGTTCAGGTGGATACAGCGTCATTGCGAGTGAAGCGAAGCAATCCGGCTTGTAGCTCACAGGCTGGGATGGAACGAAGAGGAATCCCGGCTTCAAGCATTATCGAAAATCCAAAACGCCGTAATTACGCCACGCTTCATCCCAGCCTGTAGCTCTCAAGGGGGAGTTACGCTTAAACAGCGCGGCAGATTATAGTTACATAATTGCTGCGGCGCAACGGATTGATGTGGCGGTTAAGTAGTGCGTGTGAGTTGGGAGGTACGCGAGGATAGTGGCGTTTCCGGCAAAACGCAGGGCACGATTTACCGGTCTTGCCGACGGCAATGTTCAAGGCGCGGTAAATCGGTCTTGCAGACAGCAATGTTCAGGGCGCGGTAAATCGGTCTTGCAGACAGCAATGTTCAGGGCGCGATAAATCGCGCCCCTACATAATCGTTGCGCGTTGGGGTTTGCGTTCCGCTCATCACAACCTACCGGGCTGTTTTCATCGAATTAAATCGAGTATGGCCCCTTTTTGACCCCAACGGCATTTGTATATAGAATTCAAATTGTCAGTTTTCAGTCTGGAGTATCGAATGCATAACTTTCTGCATCATTTCGCGGTGCTTCTTGTTGGTTGTTTTGTTGCCGTCAGCGCATCTTCGGAACCTTTGGAAAAACCGACCAAGCTGGGTATATCTCCTGAATTAAAAGCAGTTGCAAAATCTCTTGAGGGTAGGCTTGTAGTCAGTGGTTTTACATTTTATCGTGTATCTCGTGTGCTTTCGCTATATGAACAGGGTGGGTACACGGCCTTGTATGCGGAAGTTGATCCATTGTTTAGCATTGATGATAAGCCTGACTGGAGAGTGACAGACGGAAAGGATAATAAAGGCTTGGAGTATTATAACGTTAGCATCAAACCGGACGATGAATGCGGTCTGTTGGCTGGCAGAGGGACTGTTCTCAACACTTACAATTTTATGATCTTTCACCAAGGTGAGTTCGTCAGCCTGGACAAAGTTTTCAAGAATGCTCCTGTTATACCGCTCAACCAAAACAGTCCAACATACCGCATTACACGAGACACGCTGGCAAGGCTCAACAAGTGCGCAAAGCAGCGTGCTGGCATTGCGGATGTCATGCCATTTCGCCGGATTGGATTCCATGCGGGAGAGGATCTCATAACCGAGATTGTCCGTCCTTATGAATTGTCTTCATGGTATGGGGAGGACCCCGGAGAATCCTCGCTTGGCGAGATGACTCATCTGACGATACTCACGCGCGGCAAAGCGGCGTTAAGTGATTTCGATGTACGAGTGCGTGCAGTATCCGTTATGGAATGTCAATATGAAGAGGCTGAATCTGTTTTTTTTCTGTTCGGCTGGAAAGAAGGATTAGCGCCGGAGATACACCTACAGCGGATAGGCGACAGGTTTGTTATTCGTAAGGGCGTGCTTCGTGATTACATTGGAGAGCCTCCTTGGTTTCCATTTCCAGCCTACACAAAAACAGAGCTTCGCCAGGCTATTGCACAATATCGGCATGTCCCGCAACAATATTCAACTTCTGGAACAAAAATTAGCTTCTGCGAACCTTGGCATAGTGGTTACAGATTCTATATCTACTACCGCTCAAAACTGGTGCAAAAAATCAATTGGGGTTTTGCAACCGGCTGTTGATATTCCTGACCCCTATGCGCATCCAGTCCGTAGGTTTGGGTGAGTAGCCGAAACGTTGGGGTTCGCGTTCCGCTCACCCCATATATGGACTCCTCCTGTAATGCAAGGAAGAAGCGAAAAATAAAACAAGTGGGGAAGGTGCGACTGCGCCCATATATCCGGCCTCTTTCTGGCGCATTGTTACACGCCGGGCATCGAGAGGAGATGAGAGATGGAGGGTCTGTAATTTAAACTGTGTCATCCGTTAATTTAGGCGTGAGCCGAGGAGGATGACATGAAACTAAGCGCGGAACAATTGGATCAATTGCCTGGGGATTGCAAGACCCCTAGGGATGTAGATAGCCTGTATATAGTACTTTCCGCGAATAAATTTACTTTTGTTATTAAGTGCTTATCCGTAAATAGTGGTTTCCTGTCGCCAGCAGATCAGTGCCGCTGCCAGTGACAGCAAAGCCTCAAAGGAGGCGGCAGATTTCTCATAACGTACCATGAGTTTGCGAAAGCGATTGAGCCAACTGTGACTTCGTTCGACAACCCAGCATCGTGGCCTGGCTTGTGGCCCATGATTGCGTTGAAGTTCCTCTTGCTTGCGGCTGCGCACATGCGCGATCAAACCACGTTGGCTTATGGCCTGCCTGCGCCCGGGCATAAGGGTGGCAGGTTGTCGGCGCAAAGCCGGTCTCATCAACGTAGAGGGGAAGGTAATTGGCTTGTTCAAGGCCATAACGCCGCTTGAGGAAATGTCGCGTCCGCGAAGGCTTACG
>WRKX01000063.1 GCA_009777925.1 Betaproteobacteria bacterium
CAATTTCCATAATCCGGCGGTAAATCCCGCCATGGAGCGCCTGTGCGTAGAATCCAGAAAACCGCATTGATAAATTTGCGATTGTCGCGGGCATTTCCTCCCCAGGTTCCCTTACGACCAAGCAAATTAGGTTCCAAAATCTGCCAGACTGTATCGGATATGTCGTGCCGTCTGTGTGCCTGTTGCATAAAATTTCTCCCGGTTTCCAAAAACTCAGATATTATACAATCTATTGACTACACTGCCTAATGACCGCTTCAATAACCTACGAGCTTTTCTGGAGTCCTGTCGTGAGCTGGAGTCATTTCCGGCTCAAAATGGAATCGACGGCTTTCTTCCCGGCAGGGGTCAGGAACGGGTATAGCTTTTCGTAGGGGACAAAGAATGAATCCACGCAAATGTACCTCCAGCCACCTCCGGAAATGTCGAGTCCATCTTTTACTGGAGTTATCATGTAAGAGCCTCTTGGTGTATCCTCACACTCAGGATCTCTTTCATAATTTTTGTACAGAAATTTCTCCAATTTAGGTGGTAAATCCGAATAACCAGAGTAAGTGACCGAGTCCATTCCAAACCATTTCCAGAAATCAATTTCCTTTCCTGTTTTGGTGCTCCAGGTACGATTGTAGATTGAAATTCCCGACGTTCCAGTTCCAAAATACCATATATATTCACCCGGCAATTAAGGGTTGCATCATATTTGCCATTTCGGCCCACATGGGGCGTGCCTTGAAAAGTCAAACCTTAATTGCCGGTTCAATAGTAATTTATTGTGATGAAGTTTGAGTCCCAGTAGCTAACGCTAGTACTAATTTCATCGTCCTGATAATATCCATGACTACCCAATCGGAGGCGTCTCGTAGCAAAATAATCATCAAGAATCTCTTTGCTCTGATCCGGTTTTAGCTGTGAATTGATCCGTTCAAGCACGGGTTCAGTACCAAAGAGTTCGACAGTTTCCTGCCCCGCAAATCGCAATGTCCGATATGAACGTTCTGGCGAAAATTAAATAATCTTTCCTTTTTTAACCTTCGGTATGTTTTTTTCCAGACGCAGGTTGAATGAATCCCGCGCGCACGCGCGTTCATCGTCATTGCCGTCTACAAGAGTAAGATTTATGGGAAAAGTTTTTCCTGTTTCTAAATTGCTCCAAGTGCCAGTAATGGCATTATTTTTCGGAACAGAAAGATCCAATTGTTGTATTTTTTTATTGCTTGGTTCATATTCATACCAATAATTGCTTTCTTTTTTAAGATAAATGGGATCAAGATAAGCGACATAGTAATAACTTCCTTCTCCAGATCCATTGAAACAGACAACGATGGCTTTTGTTCCCAGAGTTCCGCTCCACACTCCCTGCGGAGCAGATTCTGTCGCCAATGCGGCGAATGGCGTAAACAGCGCCAGCAAAATCAACAACCAGGCAATCATGATGGCTCCTGAATCAAAAAAACAATTACATTTTATACCGTTTTGAAAAGAGGGCCTCCCAAAGCAATCGCATGAAAGTCACGCCAAGCCGAGCAGTCCGTAGGTTGGGAGGAGAGCGAATTTAAACCCTATATCCGCAGAATCGGTTCTTCAATTGCCGTCTGCAAGACCGCCAACAAACGTTTCGGCCACAGTTTGCCGTCCACCTTCATCTCCCCTACCCCCAACAGTCTGCTGCTTGCGGTATAGACCCGGATTTTCGTTCCCTCCCCGGCAAGCTCGGTGTACTCAACAGGATTGCCGTGGCTAAATCGTTCGCTTTCCGTATCACTCAGACAAGCAACAGGCAGGGAAAGGAGGAGATGATCTACGGGAAGCAGCATATCGGTAAGCGCCTGCGGCTCATTGGCAGCCAGTGTTTCCAGTTCTTCCGTGGAATGCGCCATCGTCAATGTCAAGTCACCAACGGCAGTGCGGCACAACTCGGCAAGATGCGCGCCGCATCCCAACGCCTCGCCGATGTCTTCCGCCAGAGCGCGAATATAGGTTCCCTTGCCGCAACATACCTCCAGTTCCAGCCAGGGCGCATCCCCCGTCAACTCACAGGCCAGAAGTTCAAGACGATGAATCCATACCGGCCTGGCCTCCCTTGTTACTTCCACGCCCTGCCGCGCTAATTCATACAGAGGTCTTCCTTGTAACTTCAGGGCGGAGTGCATCGGCGGAATCTGCCTGATCTCGCCGGTAAAGGCCGCGAGCGTTTCAGCCAGCCGCGCCGCATCGAAGCAAACAGGGCGAATTTCCCTAATCTCACCTTCCGCGTCTCCCGTCGTGGTGGTGACGCCCAAACGCGCTTTGGCGCGGTAGGTTTTGTCGGCATGTAGCAGATCGGCGGAAAACTTGGTCGCCTCACCGAAGCAAAGCGGCAACAGGCCGGTAGCCATTGGGTCAAGCGTGCCGGTATGACCTGCCTTCTCCGCCTGCAAGAGCCAACGCGCTCGCTGCAACGCCGCGTTGGACGACATGCCCTTTGGCTTGTTCAGCAGGAGCGCGCCGTCAATTTTACGTTTGACGCGGCGTACTTGTTCAGTCCGCATCTTCCGCCTCGTCTCTTCTGCGTTGCCGCTCCCACATCCGCGCGTAGATACCGCCTTGCGCCAAAAGTTCGCTATGCCGACCGCGTTCGGCAATTTTTCCTTCTTCCATGACCAGAATCTCATCGGCGTTCATCACGGTGGAGAGACGATGCGCGATAACCAGCGTGGTACGTCCGCGCGCCGCCGTTTCCAGTTGGTTCTGAATCGCCCATTCGGTATGCGAATCCAGCGCCGAAGTCGCTTCGTCGAAAATCAGGATGGCCGGATTTTTTAAGAGAGCGCGGGCAATCGCCACCCGCTGTTTTTCGCCGCCGGAGAGTTTCAAGCCGCGCTCGCCCACTCTGGTCTCCCAGCCATCCGGCAGGCTTTCGACAAACCCAACAAGTTGCGCGGCCTCGGCGGCGGCAAGCACTTCTTCCCGGCTGGCCTCAGGATGTCCATAGCGGATATTGTAATAAATGGTGTCGTTAAAGAGCACGGTATCCTGCGGCACGATGCCGATAGCCGCGCGCAGACTCTCCTGGGTAAAGGCGCGGATATCCCGACCATTGCAGGTAATCGCGCCTTCCGTGACTTCATAAAACCGGAACATGAGCCTTGCTAACGTGGATTTACCCGCGCCGGAAGTACCCACCACAGCTACCGTGCGTCCGGCAGGAATGACAAAATCTACCCCAAGGAGAATGGGACGCGCCGGGTCATAAGAAAAGCAGACGGATTCAAAACGCACTTCCTGCGTTCCGGCAGGTAACGGAATCGCGTCCGAGCGATCCGCCACTTCCTGATGGGTAGAGAGCAGACCGAACATTCGCTCAATATCCGTCATCGCCTGGCGCAGCTCGCGGTAGACAACACCGAGAAAATTGAGCGGCAGGTAAAGCTGCATCAAAAATGCATTGACCAGCACCAGGTCGCCTACCGTCATTTTTCCTTCCGCTACTCCCTTTGCCGTCAGCCACATCATCACTATCACGCCGATGGCAACGATGAATTGCTGCCCCAGATTGAGGAAGGAGAGCGTAATCTGACTTTTCGTCGAAGCGTCAGCCCATCTTTCCATGTGTTCGTCGTAGGCACGCGCCTCAAACGCCTCGTTGCTGAAATACTTGACAGTCTCATAATTGAGGAGGCTGTCAATGGCGCGGCTGTTTGCGGCTGAATCCGTCTCGTTGACCTCGCGGCGAATGCCGATTCGCCAATTGCTGACCAGCACGGTAAACAATCCATAGAGCAAGAGAGAAGTGAAAGTGACAAGCGCAAATATCGGCGGAAACTCCCGCCACAAAATCACCAGCACCAGAGTGATTTCCACCAGAGTCGGCAAAATGGAATACAGGGTGTAATTGATTAGGGTCGCAATCGCGTGAGTACCCCGCTCGATGTCGCGCGACATGCCGCCGGTCTGCCGTTCCAGATGAAAGCGGAGTGAAAGCGCGTGCAAATGGCAAAACACCTCCAGCGCCAGCCGACGAATACATTGCTGGGTAACTCGCGCAAAAATGATTTCGCGCATCTCGGTAAACAGCGAGGTGGCGAACCGCAAGACTCCGTAGAGGCACAACAGGACGAGCGGAAAAGAGATTGCCAGATGTGCCGGATCAAGGTTATCCACAATCTGCCGGAAAGTGAGAGGCGCAGCAACAGCCGCGAGTTTCGCCCCGATCAGACAGAGGAGCGCCAGTACAACCCTTGTTCGGTATTGCCACAGATAAGGCCAGAGCCGCCGCAAAGTCGGCATGATCCTTTCAGGAGCTATGGGCGTGGAGAGCTTGGAGGAAGAAACGTATCGTCGCATGGGAAAGACTGAAACAAAGCCCTCCCTTTCAAGGAGAGGGTTTGGGCGGGGATGGAGTAGGTTAATCTCCGCTTATTTTGCTACCTGATCCAGAGTTTTCAAGAAGCGTTCCGCGTTCTGGAAACCGACGACCCGCACCCCGGATATTTCCTGTCCCGTCGCGTCAAAGAACACGATGCCGGGTGGGCCGAAAAGCTGAAAGCGGCGCAGCAGTTCGCGGTCGGCTTCGTTGCTGGCGGTCACATCTACCTGCAACAAAACAAAGGAATCAAGACGGGCGCGAACTTCCGGGTTGGAAAAGGTAAGGCGCTCCATTTTCTTGCAATCACCGCACCAGTCGGCGTAAAAATCCAGCATTAAAGGCCGTCCGGCTGAACTCTGAAGCCGTGTCTCAAGCTCGGCAAGGCTTGCCACCTTCTCAAAAGGCAGCTCGCTGACGTGTCCGGTTCTTTTCGCGGTTTCCGCGCTCCCCGCAAAATTCAAGTGAGCCAGCGGTTGCAAAGGATCACGCCCGCCGGAAAGCGCGCCGACAAAAAGCGCCGCGCCCCAGAGAAGGAAGAGAAGCGCCAGTAATTTACGCAGATACGCGCCGGGTTTGGCCTCCTTCGGCAACGCTTCGAGAACGCGCAAAAACACCGCCGCGCCCAGCAGAACTACCCCATAGCCCACCAGCACAGCGGGCGCGGGGATAACCGGGGTGATGATCCAGACGGCAGTCGCCAGCAGCAAAAAGCCAAAAGTTTTTTTCACCCCGTCCATCCAGATTCCGGCTCTGGGCAGCAGCACGCCTGCGGAAAGGCCAAGGGCAAGCAGCGGCATGCCCATGCCCAACGCCATGACGAAGAGGATAAGCCCGCCCAGAAAGGCGTCGCCGGTCTGTCCGATATAGAGCAACGCGCCCGCCAACGGCGCGGCAACGCAAGGGCCTATTATCAGGGCGGAAATCGCGCCCATCAGAAAGACCGCGGGCAAATGCCCGCCATGAAAGCGGCGGGAATGCCGCGCAAAAAAACCTTGCAAAGCAACCGGCAGTTGCAGGTGGTATGCGCCAAGCATGGCGAGCGCCAGCGCCACAAAAACCAGAGCGAAGAAAGACAATACCCAGACATTTTGCAGATAGCCGGACAGGAGCACGCCGAAAAATCCCGCCGCCACTCCGGCGGCTGCATAGACCAGCGCCATGCCCAACACATAGGCCAGCGAGAGCAGGAAGGAACGCGCCCTGCCGGGCGTTTCTTTCTGCCCCACAATAATGCTGGAGAGAATGGGAAACATGGGGTACATGCAGGGCGTAAGCGCCAGCCCCAACCCCGCCAAAAAGGAAAGAAAGAGCTTGCCCCAGAAGTTGGCGCGAGCGAGCAGTTGGGCAAAGAAACCGCTTTCATCCGCTGTTGCATCCGCATTCTCCGCCTGCGCACGGGCTGCCGCTTCCGCCTCGGAAGGAAGTTCAGCGTTCAAAACCTGCGTCTGCGGCAGATAGCACAGGCCAGATTCCGCGCAACCCTGTGAAGTCACTTCCAGAGGAAACTGAAGCCTGCCGGAAGCGTTACGCTCCACCGGTAGAACAATGGCGACCGAATCATAAAAAACTTCTACCCGACCAAAGATTTCATCCATCTTTTCCTTACCTGGCGGCAAGCGTGGGGCGAGAAGGGTAGGCGACTCGCTTTTGAAGCGAAAATTATCCCGATAAAGATAATAGCCGGGCGCAATGGCAAAACTCACTTCCAGAGTAGCGGCATCCAGCGTGCGTACCGATGGCTGAAAGGCAATCCGGGGATCCAAAAAATCCTCCGCCCAAACCGGCAGAATCGCCCCAACTACCCAGAAAAAAATCCACAACCATTTTATTAGACGCATGACGTGTTTTCCCCGCCCCCGCCTGTCGCGTTCCCTTCTTCATTACACATAGCTTTTACCCAATCGAGATAAGGCGGCAACCCTTCCGCCAGCGGCAGGGCAATGATTTCCGGCAATTCATAAGGGTGATTGGCGCGGATAAAGGTTTCCAGCGCCGGATAGTTTGCCCTGCCGGTTTTGATGAACAGGGGGATTTCTTCCGCCCGCTCCACCTTGCCCTGCCAGCGATACACCGAATAACAAGGGGAGAGAAGATTCACACAGGCGGCAAGGCGGTTTTCCACCAGTGCCGCCGCCAATTGCTCACCGCTTTCCCGGTCGGGCATGGTGACAAGGACGAGCAGAATTTCATGTGATTCCGGCATGGTGATACCTATTTAAAAAATTTAGTGTAGGTTGGGGTGAGCGTAGCGCACCCCAACGTTTTAGCTGTTTGGGAATGATGTTGGGGTTCGTTTCGCTCACCCCAGCCTACGTAACAAACATTACCAGTCTGGCGTTTCCACAGCGGCAGGCGGGGGAGGCTTGGGAATCCATTCCCCGGACGCGCCCCAGGCCGCCAGCGCGGCAAACAGCAGCGCCACGACAAGCGGCAAAAAGCCGCCGCCCTTGTAACCCTTGTCCGCATCCTGCGCTGATACCTCTTTCCTGCCGGTCAACATGGGAGTGAGCAGGTCGTTTTTTTTCACCAGCTTGTAGAACAGCATAGAGGCCACATGCAGACCGACGAATACGGCAAGGCCATAATAGGCAAGCTCTTTGTGCAGGCCGGTCAGCCTGAGGGAAAGACCACTGTCAACCAGCTTGTACAGCGGGCCGTAGAAACTGATTTCATCGTTGCTCACCAGGCCGGTGAGCGTCTGCGCCAGAATCAACAGCAACAGGGCAAATACAGAAAACGCGCCTAACGGGTTATGTCCCAGGCCATGCCATTTGCCTTGCAGGTAAGCAATGACCGCAGATGGCGTGGGGAAAAACTGGAGAAAACGGGCATAGGTCGAGCCGATCACCCCCCAAACCAAACGGAAAGCCAGCAATGCCGCGACGAAAATGCCCAGTCTGCCGTGCCATATTATGCAGTTGCCGCCTTCGATACCGGTAATGAACAGGAGCGCGATAGCAAGTACCAGCAGCCAGTGAAACAAGCGGGTCGGAATATCCCAAATCCTGATTTTTTGCATATCGTTTTCCTCTACGTCAGACACAAGCGCCATCGGCAGTACGGGTTGCGTCCTGGGGCTTTGGATGCTTGATGAACTGCTCGCGGGAGACGCCCAGCCACATCACGATGGGCGACGATACGAGCACTGCCGAGTACACATTAAAGCAAATGCCGATGGTCAGCGCGAGCGCAAAATAGTGCAGTGCTTCGCCGCCGAATATCAGCATGGACAAAACCATGAACTGGGTCGAGCCGTGCGTGATTATGGTACGGGAAATGGTGCGGGTAATGGCGTGATTGAGAATCTGCGGCGTCTCCATGCCGCGCGTCTTCTTGAAAGTTTCCCGCACCCGGTCGAAGATAATCACCGATTCATTGACTGAATAGCCCATTACAGCAAGCACCGCAGCAAGCACAGGCAGGGAAAATTCCCATTGGAAAAAGGCGAAAAAGCCCATGACGATGATGATATCGTGCATGTTGGCGAGAATCGCGGCAAGGCCAAAACGCCATTCAAAGCGAAACGCCAGATAAATCATGATGCCGATGACGACCACGAGAAGCGCCAACGCGCCGCTTTCAGCCATTTCCCTGCCGACCTGCGCGCCCACGAATTCCACCCGGCGCAATTCCGGCGTTGCCGCGTCCGGCTGGGCGGTCAGCGCCGCCAGCACCGCCTCGCCCTGCCGCGCCATGTTTTGGTCGGCGGCAGCGTCTTCTTCCGTCATGTCTTTCAAGGGTAGCCGAATCAACACATCTTCCGGCGAGCCGAAATTCTGCACGACAAACTCGGTATAACCCGCGTCAACCAAAGCGGTTCGCATGGCGGCGGTATTCGCCGCCTGCTCATAACGCACCTCAACCAGCGTGCCGCCGGTAAACTCCATGGAGAAATTGAGGCCGCGCGTCGCCAGAAAGAACACCGCCAGCACAAAGATAATAAGGGAAATGACATTGAATACCGGCGCATAGCGCATGAAGGGAATATCTTTTCTGATACGGAAAAATTCCATCTCAAGTGCTCCTTACTTTTTCTTTCCGGTTGCAGTATCCGCTTCCGGCTTCCATATCTGCCCGATTGCGATACTGACAAGTTTCTTTTTACGCCCATAGGCAAGCTCTACCAGTACCCTGGAAACCACTACGGCGGAAAAGATGGAGGTCAGAATGCCGATGCAGAGCACCACCGCAAAGCCACGCACCGGGCCAACGCCGAAAATCAGCAGCGCCAGACCCGCGATCATGGTGGTGATGTTGGCGTCGAGAATCGTATCGAAAGCCCGTTCATAGCCGGCGGTAATCGCCGAATGCGGCGGCATTCCGGCGCGCAATTCTTCCCGGATGCGCTCGTTGATGAGCACGTTGGCGTCAATCGCCATGCCTATGGTCAGCGCAATCGCCGCGATGCCGGGAAGGGTCAGGGTTGCCTGCAATATGGAAAGCAGGGCTATCAGGAATAACACATTGGCGGAAAGCGCCATTGCGGAAATGACCCCGAACAGCAGGTAATAGAGGCACATGAAGGCCACGATGGCGACAAAGCCCCACAAGGCCGAGTTGAAGCCTTTTTTGATATTTTCCGCTCCCTGGGAAGGGCCGATCGTGCGCTCTTCAATGATTTCCATCGGCGCGGCCAGTGAGCCGGAGCGCAGAAGAAGAGCAACGTCGCTGGCTTCAATGCTGGTCATCCGCCCTGAAATCTGCACCCGCCCGCCGCCAATTTCATCCCGAATCACCGGCGCGGTCACAACCTCGCCCCTGCCTTTCTCAAACAGCAGAATCGCCATGCGCTTGCCGATGTTCTCCCGGCTGACATCGCGGAAAATGCGAGCGCCGGTGGAATTGAAACCCAAATGCACGGCGGGCTGCCCGTTTTCGTCAAAGCCCGGCTGCGCGTCGGTTAAATGCTCTCCGGTCAGCTCCACCTGTTTTTTTAGCAGAATGGGATATTCGCCGCCGCTGCGATCCCGCTCGTAAAACAGTTCCGTGTTGAAGGGAATCTCCCCTCTAAGGGCTTTTTCCAGCGCGCCTGGCGTTTCATCCACCAGTCGTATTTCCAGGGTTGCGGTACGCCCCAGAATATCCTTGGCCTTGGCTGTATCCTGAATGCCCGGCAACTGCACCACGATACGGCTTGCGCCCTGCTGCGCGATAACCGGCTCCGCGACGCCCAATTCATTGATCCGGTTGTGCAGGGTGTTGATATTCTGCTGCACTGAATTTTTGGCAAGGGAAGCAGTCGCCTCGGCGCTAAGGCTGGCGACCAGCGTTTCGCCTTCCACGACAAGGGAGAGGTCGGGAATGTTCCGCTCTATCAGGGCGCGTGCCTGTTGTTGGGTATCTCCGTCCCGAAAGGCGATGGCAATTGTCTTGCCTGTCGGGCTGATGCCGGCATGTCGCAAATTGCGGTCGCGTAACAATGTGCGCAGCTCGGCGGCAAGAGAATCCAGGCGTTTTTGTTCCGCGCCCGGCATATCCACTTGCATGAGGAAGTGGATCCCGCCCCGCAAATCCAGACCCAGATACATGGGCAGCGCGCCAGCGTCGGTGAGCCAGGCGGGGGAGGCGGAGAGCAGGTTCAGCGCCACCACATAATCCGGGTCTTCCGCATTCGGATTGAGCGCCTTTTCCAGCGCCGAACGCGCCCGCATCTGCTGCTCAACGTCGGTAAAGCGCGCCTTGATGCCACTGCCTTCGGCGAAAATGCCGTTGTTCTCAATGCCTGCGTCCTTCAGGATGGCTTCGATCCTCGACGTCATGGCGGCGTCGACCTTAATGGTTGCCCGGTTGGGCGAGATTTGCACGGCAGGGGACTTGCCGTAAAAATTGGGCAGTGTATAAAAAAAGCCAAGCGCCAGCGCGAGGACAACCGTCACATATTTCCAGAGGGGATAGCGTTTCATGAACTACCTGTGGGAAAAATAACCAGTAAAACCGCCTAACCAGCAGGCGGCAACACTCAAAGAACGGCTTTCAGCGTTCCTTTCGGCAACACCAGCACAACCGCGTCGCGCTGCATAAGCGCCTCCGCGCCGGATAACATTTCCAGGGAAACATAGGCTTCGCCCACTTTGGTTATCCTCCCGGCAATGCCGCCCTGGGTGACGACTTCATCTCCTTTTTGCAGGCTTCCCACCAGTTGCTTGTGTTCTTTCGCCCGCCGCATCTGGGGACGGATCATCAGGAACCAGATGACGACAACAAACAGAATCAGCGGCAAAAACTGCACGAACCCTCCCGGCGGGGCGGCAGCGGCAGCTTCCTGAGCATAGGCAAGACCAATCATGAGACATCCTTCGGAAAAAACTGAAAAAGGGTAATTCTATCACCTTGCGCTTTTTCAAATCATCTTGTATTTTTTCGGTAGTATTCCGGTTTGAAATATGTGTTGAGTTTACGGGGGGATAGCGGGGTTTACGGCAACATGCAGGGGCGCGATTTATCGCGCCCCTGCGAGTATTGCTGCGCATCGCTGAACTTGCTTTCAAACTGCGACACTACCGTTTTTTCAAACCCATTGCGCTTTTTCCAAACCCTTTGCATGAATTGTGAAGAGCAGTTTATTCCATGTGCGCCTTGATAAAAAACCGCCAGGCATGGCGGTTTTTAAGATATTCTCCTGTCCGGGCGCACCTGATTGCGCCTGTGGGGGCGCAGCTAGGTGAATCATCGCCCGGAAGGGAGGTGTTTCACTTTTGGAACCAAGACCCTACCAAAGTCGTTGGCAGCGAGCCATTAGGATAGCTCTAAGAGTTATTTTAGTGGCGTTCCTGCTTTATAGCAAGCGTTGTTTATAATCGTTTCGCCCGCCCTGCTCCAACGATGCGGGGCGGCTCTTGATTTTGTTTGCATATCCGCTGCTGTGCCACTGCTGTGGGTAACTCGTTACCATTTAGCGACTTAGGCGGTTGGCGATTACGCCGCCGAGAACTGCGCCACCGATGGTGGCAGCCGGATTATGCTGACCAAATTCATGTCCGATTATGCCGCCAGGAGCAGTATCAACGGCAATGGCGACAGTATTGTTGGGCGCGTAGCGTGGCGTGGTGTGTAGACCACCGGATGCGCCGACTTGATAATGCGTAGGCTGGTAAACCACACGCTGGCGCGGCGTAGTGCACTGTGGTTTTGGTGTAGGGCGGCGCGGCAGTAACCCTTCATAATTCGGCAAAATGAAGCAATTTTTCCGTTATCCGCTACGCTATGTCTGACCCTCTTTCTTCCGTTCCCCTGCGTACCTTTGCCGACCGGGCGCGACAGGTTATCCTGTTTGAAATCATCGGTTTGCTTCTGCTTGCCCCCTTGTTTGCCCTGACAAGCGGCGAAGCTATTCTCTCCTCTGTCTGCCTCCTGCTCATTCTTTCCTGCATTGCCATGTTCTGGAACGCCATTTATTGCGACCTGTTCGACCGGATTGAGCGGCGGCTTGCTCGTCGCCCCGCCGACCTGCGACCTTTCTGCTTACGTCTGGCGCACGCCTGCGGCTTTGAAGGCGGGTTGATCCTCTTTACCCTGCCTGTCATCATGCTGTGGACAGGCATGGGCTTCTGGTTCGCGCTTACCGCCGATCTCGGTCTTGCCCTGGCTTACGTCGGCTATGCCTACGTTTACAATCTCGCCTATGATCGTATTTTTCCCATTCGCTGATTATTCCCGCTTCTCATTTCCCACTTCTCATGCTGCCCGACTGCATCGTCCCCAAAGCCAATCTTGCCGCCCGCAACACGCTGGGTCTCCCTGCCCGCGCTGAATTCTTCGCCAGCATCGAGACGCGCGAACAACTCGCAATGCTCGCGCGTCATCCCGACCTCTCCCGCCTGCATCACTTTATTCTCGGCGAAGGCTCCAATCTGGTGCTGACCGGCGACTTTCCCGGCCTGGTACTGAAAATGGAATTAAAAGGGCGCAAACTGGCGGACGAAGACGGTGATTACCATTATGTTGCCGCCGCCGCCGGAGAAAACTGGCACGCCTTTACCCAATGGACGTTAAAAAACGGCTATCCGGGACTGGAAAATCTCTCCCTCATTCCCGGCACGGTCGGCGCCGCGCCTGTGCAAAACATCGGCGCTTACGGCGTGGAAGTAGGAGATTTTTTGTATGAACTGGAAGCCTTCGATTGCATAAGCGGCGAAATTCGCCGTTTTTCCGCCGCCGAGTGCCAGTTTGCTTACCGGACAAGTGTTTTCAAGCAGGAAGGCTGGCATCTGTTGGGGCGTTACGCCATTCTTGGCGTAGTGTTTCGTCTGCCGAAACATTGGCGTCCGCGCGCCGGATACGGAGATATTGAAGCGCGTCTGCAAGAGCGCGGCATCCGTACTCCCACACCGCAGCAAGTAGCGGAGACGGTGATGGGCATTCGCCGGGAGAAATTACCCGATCCGGTAAAACTTCCCAATGTCGGCAGCTTTTTCCAGAATCCGGTCGTCGCTCAAAATCTTGCCGCCGCGTTGACTTCTGCCTATCCCGATCTGCCCGCCTATCCGCAGGCGGATGGCAATGTCAAACTTGCCGCCGGTTGGCTGATTGAAAAAGCGGGCTGGAAGGGCCGTAATCTGGGGCCTGTCGGAATGCACGAGGCGCAGGCATTGGTTCTGGTCAACCGGGGCGGCGCTCGCTTTGCCGATGTGCAAAACCTTGCCCGCGCCGTGCGGGAAGCGGTCTTCGCCCGCTTCGGCATTCATCTTGAACCCGAGCCGGTTTTTTTGTGAACTGGCGCAGCCTGTTCTATAGGTATATGCGCATTAATCGATTGCCCTCGGTTGGGTGAGCCGGGGGCAATCGGTCGGACACAGCTTTTTTTGCGTTTCGCTTACAGGCCGTAATGCGCTTCCTCCGGCAACTGAACACCGGCAAGCGTCACGTCTACCAAATCGCCATCGTCCAACAGATAGTCTTCTTCGACAAAGCCGGAAGATAGCTCCTCCATGAGTCCATCCGGTATTGCACCAGCAGGCTGGAAAGTTTCTCCATCGCCCGTCGCGCCCGGTTCATCCAGATTCAGCCCCGTAAAGCTGATGATGCCGTCAGAGAATTCGCCTTCGCCATCGTCTCCCGCTACGCTGGAAAGAACATCATCTTCGCCATAATCCAACGGATCATCCTCTGCCCCGGTCTGTATGGTGTCGCCATCTGGCTCATCCTCCAGATCATCGTCTCCCGCTACGACGGAGAGAACATCATCTTCTCCGTCATCCTCTGTACCACCGTAAAGGGCGGCCTCTTCCAGCGAGTCGTCCTCTTCGTCATCAATCACCGGCTCCTGCTCATGCAGGATAAAATCGCTCAATTGATACACCACTCCGGTAACAAACGGAATTGGGGCGAGCAGGTCGTTCAACTGATACACTTTGCCGTTGGCAAATTCAATCTGCGCCATCCGGTAATTGGCATTGCTGAAATGGTATTGCGCGACAATCCGATCATTCTCGCCATAGCCAATCACCAGATCATTGCCGGAACGAGAGAAAGTAATTCCGCCTGCGTTCACATCCGTAAAGCGAATCGTGTTCGACCCTTGACTGTCAGAAATTGTATCCTGACCGTCTCAGATTGAGAAAACATAGATGTCATCTCCAGCGCCACCGGCAAGGTAGTCATTTCCAGTCCTGCCAATGATTATGTCGACTCCAGATCCACCATTCAGCCGGCCCTTCGTCCCGTTGCCGCCAAGAAGAGTGTTACCGCCAGCATCACCAGTAATGGAGTTGTTGCTGGAATCCGATCCGGCAAGCGTATAGTGCTTCCCGTAATTAACTGGACTCTTGAATAATTTGTTCGATGGAATATTGTTGTTTGTTTTGCCATGTACGTTTGATGTTTGCCCATAGCTTTTCGATGGGATTTAGATGCTGTGAATATGGAGGCAG
>WRKX01000064.1 GCA_009777925.1 Betaproteobacteria bacterium
CCGCAGCATCTGGTGAGCGCGTTTGCCGCAGGTGCCGGTTTGGTGCTTGGGCAGCGGGCGACGGCGGCGAAGTCCAATGAAAAGACGGCCATTCCTGAACTCCTGGCTACCCTGGCGCTGGAAGGGTGCATCGTCACCCTCGATGCCATGGGAACCCAGACCAACATCGCCCAGGCGATCCGCAATCGTGGTGCGCATTGTATCCTGGCACTCAAGGACAACCAGCCGAACCTGGCCGATCGCCTCTTGCGGGCAATCCGCGATCACTGGAGTATTGAACACGGGTCTCGCGCTTGTCTCCGCCATTTATGGCGGAGACAAGCGCGACAAAGCGTAACAGGGAGCCGAAGGCTCCCCAGGACTGTATCGAGGAATCCCCTGCCTTCAGGCAGGGGTGACTCAAAATCGATTGCACTGGTGCATGGATGTTGTCTTCGCCGACGATCAGATGCGTGCTCGCACCGGACATGCCGCCCACAACCTCGCCGTACTCAGGCACATCACCCTGAACCTCATCCGCCTTGACCCTATACCACGAAAGGGCGGCATCAAAGCACGCCGCCTCATCGCCGCGACTTCCGATTCCTATCGCGCTCAATTGCTCTGCTTGACATGACTTTCATGCGATTGTCCTGATCTCTGTCTGCTGTATAGGATTAAACCAAAAATGCTCTAATATGATGAGCAATGACATTTATGACCACATGCAAGTTTCTGCACAAGCCCGTCTCTTTATTGCCCTGTGGCCGGATGACATAGTTCGTCGCAGCCTTGCCGATTACCGCGACGCCTGTCACTGGCAAGGCCGTCCGGCGTTGGCACGCGACGCCAAGCTCCACATAACGCTCCACTTTCTCGGCAACGTGGCGCATGCCCGTGTACCAGGACTACGCGCCGCGCTTACTGCGCCGTGTGCCGCGTTCGACCTTGCCTTTGGTCACCCGGCGCTTTGGACGCGCGGTGTAGCTGTGATTGAACCATTGGCCATTCCAGATGAATTGCGCGCGCTGCATGCCGGGCTGAAAGAAGCTATCTGCAGCCTTGGTTTGCCTGTGGAGGCGCGCCCATTTCGTCCGCACATTACCCTTGCCCGTCATGCGCGGCAGGTTGATTTTCCTGCGCAGGCGCTGAAAGCCATCTGGCGCGTCGAAGAATACGCACTCCTGGAAAGCAAAACGGACACGGGAGAATATCGGATGCTGGAGAGATACCCGGTTGTCTCCGACACGTGACCCAGGCTATACCGGGAAACGCCTTGCGCCATGTCAAATACGTTCGCCCTAAAACAAACCGCCTCCCGGGAGGGAGGCGGTTTAATAGTATAAAAAGTAAAACTCAGGCGCTCATGATGACCTTGAGCGATTTTTCCCTGGCGGCGTCGCCGAAGACCCGGTATGCCTCTTCGATCTGATCGAGCCGGAAGCGGTGGGTAATCAGGCGGGTCGGCTCAACCTTGCCGGATTGCACCGTTTTCAGCAACATCGGTGTGGTGTTGGTGTTGACCAGCCCGGTTCTTATGGTAACGTTGCGTATCCACAGTTTTTCCAGTTCCAGATTTACGCCCACGCCATGCACGCCCACGTTTGCCAGGCGCGCCCCCGGCGCGAGAATTTTCTGGCAGACATCAAAGGTGGCGGGGATGCCGACCGCTTCAATGGCAACGTCTACGCCCGCGCCGCCGGTGGTCAGCGCCATGATCTGCTTGACGGCCTCATCGCCGCTGGCGCAAACCACATCGGTCGCGCCGAATTTTTTGGCGACTTCAAGGCGGTTGGGATCAAGGTCGACCATGATGATGCGCGAAGGGCTGTAGAACTGGGCGGTCAAGAGGCTCGCCATACCGATCGGCCCCGCGCCGACGATAGCCACGACATCGCCGGGGCCAACTTCGCCGTAGAGTACGCCGATCTCGAAGCCCGTGGGGAGAATGTCGCTCAACATCACCAGTGCTTCTTCGTCCGCGCCGGTCGGAATCGGGTACAGGCTGTTGTCGGCGTGCGGAATGCGCACGTATTCAGCCTGTGTGCCGTCAATAAGGTGGCCAAGAATCCAGCCGCCATCCGCGCAGTGCGCGTACATCTGGCGCTTGCAGTTCGGACAACTGCCGCATGATGTGATACAGGAGATCAATACATGATCGCCTTTCTTGAAGTTGCGCACGGCACTGCCGGTCTCTTCGATTATGCCCACCCCTTCGTGCCCAAGCACGCGACCGGGGGTGACGGCGGGCACATCGCCCTTCAAGATGTGCAGATCGGTTCCGCAGATCGTGGTTTTGGTGATGCGGACGATGGCGTCCGTTGGTTTTTCGATAACGGGATTAGCCTTATCTGTCCATGTTTTCTGGCCAGGACCGTTGTATACCAGTGCTTTCATCATTTCCTCCTGTGGGTTGGTCGGGGATTTTCTTCTCTCGACCGGGTTTATTGACGAAGCGTTATTGTCACAGATTTTTTTGTAAATATCTGAAGAAAATTAATTGTTTTTTTATGCCTGGATCAAGGCGGCGGACGCGTTTTTTGAGTCATCCCGGTCTCAGGGCCGGGGATTCCTCGATACAGGCAGGGGAGTCTGCGGCTCCATAAAGCATTTGTCTCGCTCAACGCATGTTCAATTAGTTCGCGCTCAAAATGTAAACAAGCAGTGGGAAAAGAGCATCGAATAGCAGATTTGAACGCCAGTCATGGGCATTCGCACTATACTCTTGCAGACTGTTTTCCCGAATTTGTCCATGATTCGTTACTGTCCATACTGCGGCCAACAGGTAGAGGCGCGTATCCCGCTGGGAGACGAGCGTCTGCGCGCCGTCTGCAAAATCTGCGGTTATGTCCATTACGAAAATCCCCGCCTGGTTCTGGGCGCCATCATTGAATGGGAAGGGCGGATTCTTCTGTGTCGCCGGGCGATTCAGCCGCGTATGGGCCTGTGGACCTTGCCCGCCGGATTCATGGAAAACGGCGAAAGCTCGCTTGAAGCAGCCGCGCGGGAGACAAGGGAAGAAGCCCAGGCCGAAATTGAGGACGCAGAGCTTTTTGCCTTCATTGACGTGCCGGGAATTGACCAGGCGCATGTTTTTTATCGCGCAAAACTGGTTGCGGGACAACACGCGCCGGGAGAGGAAAGCCTGGAAACCGCGCTCTTCGCCGAAGCGGAAATTCCCTGGCAGGATTTAGCTTTCCCAACAATATCCTATTGTCTGGAACACTATTTTGCGGATCGGCGTACAGGCGTGTTTCGTTGCCATCAGATAACCCTGACCGGTTGGAAGAGGCAGGCGATGGCGGACTGCGCATTACCTTCCATTAACGAGCGATGCTGAAGTCTGAAACGGATTTTTCTGACATTGAGCGGGCGGTCTCCCTGCTGCTTGCGGGCGAACTGGTGGCCTTTCCGACGGAAACAGTCTATGGGTTGGGCGCGGACGCCGCCAATCCGGGCGCGGTCGGCAAAATCTTTGCCGCCAAAGCGCGTCCTGCCGACCATCCCTTGATCGTGCATCTTGCTAAGGGCGTGGATATGACGCGTTGGGCGGCGGATATTCCGCCTTTGGCCTGGGAACTGGCAGAGGCTTTCTGGCCGGGGCCGCTTACCCTGATCCTAAAAAAGCAGGATTGGGTATCCTCTCACGTTACCGGCGGACAGGCGAGCATTGGTTTACGCGTTCCTGCCCATCCGCTTGCGCAACAACTCCTGCGCGCCTTTGCAGAGGCATCACCAACAGCCGGCATAGCCGCGCCTTCCGCCAATCGCTTTGGCCGAATCAGCCCTACTCTGGCAGCACATGTGCGCGAAGAACTGGGCGATCAGGTAGCGTGCGTGCTGGATGGCGGTCCCTGTCAGGTAGGCATAGAATCTACCATTCTGGATTTGACCCGCCTGGAGAGCACGGGCGCAGTTGTTTTGCGCCCCGGCGGCATCGCGCCCGCCGAGCTGGAAAAAATCCTTGGCAAACAGTCTGTCTATCGCCGCGCCAATACGGGAGAAGAAAGACAGGGCGGCGAGAAAACGGACATTCCCGCCCCTCGCGTTTCCGGCGCGCTGGATTCGCATTACGCGCCCACGACGCCGCTTGTGTTATGTTCGTCAGAGGAGTTGCCCAGGGTACTGGCGAAGGAGCAGGCTGCTGGTTGCCGCTTGGGAGTGCTTGCCTGGGGTGTGAAACCCGAAGCGGCCTCGCCGCATCTCTGGCGTTGTCTGGCTTCTGCGCCAACGACCTACGCGCATGCGCTCTACAGGACGTTGCGCGAACTGGATGGCTACGGCCTTGCCCGCATCATTGTCGAAGTCCCGCCCGCAACACCTGCCTGGCAAGCGGTGCTGGATCGCCTATATCGCGCGGCGGTAAAGTGATGGGCAGAGTTTAAAAAAACAGGCCGGAGATTGATCCGCCTCATGCCGAGGCGCGTCGTTCCAGCCGGATAAAACCAATAATGGCGAGGCAAAGGAAAAGACTGACGCATAAATCGCAGAATGCGGAAAATCCGTCATAAACACCGGTAACGAGCGAAAATTCAAGAGCTGCCCAGCGTTGTCTCAGGAGAAAAAGCATGGCTATGGTCATGGCAAGCCAGACTTCCCGGCCGGGTTTGCCCGAACATTGGCGCAGGGCAAAAAAGGAGGCAAACGTCTGGGCGCATAGCCCCGCAAAAAGCGCGTACAGGGACAATGCGTAGGGAGACAGGTCAAATGTGGGCAGGGTTTTCAGGAGCATGGCAAGGATTGAGCGCTTATCCCAGAAAGAGTTTGTAGACTTCGCTGTCACATTCGTTCCAGTAACGGTAGCCCAGCTTGTCAAGGAATGCCTGGAATTCGCACATTTCCTGCGGCGGAACCTGAATGCCCGCCAATACCCGTCCGGTATCGGCACCATGGTTGCGATAGTGAAAGAGGCTGATGTTCCAGCCGGCGCTCATCTGGTTTAAGAAATTCATCAGCGCCCCCGGCCTTTCGGGAAATTCAAAACGATAAAGCAGTTCAGTCATGCCACCTTCCCGCACCTGCGGCGCGTGGCCGCCGACCATGTGGCGAATATGCAGTCTGGCGGTTTCGTCTTCGGACAAATCCAGCGCCGGGTAGCCGTGCTTGCGTAAGGTTTCTGCCAGACGCTTCGATTCGGCGCGGTCGGCAACCTGCATTCCGACATAGACATGGGCTTCCGCAGGACGGTTATAGCGGTAGTTGAATTCGGTAATATTGTGCTTGCCGATCAGGGAGACGAATTGCTTGTATGCCTCCGGTTTTTCCGGCAGGGTAACGGCGAACACCGCCTCGCGCCGTTCGCCGAATTCCGCCCGTTCGGAGACAAAGCGCAGCCGGTCAAAATTGATATTCGCGCCGGATGCCACCGTAATCAGCGTCTTATCTTTCAGGCGATGGCGGCTGGCGTATTCCTTTGCGCCCGCAATAGCCAGCGCGCCGGAAGGCTCCAGAATGGAACGGGTATCCTCGAATACGTCCTTGATGGCGGCGCAGATGGCGTCGGTATCTACCAGAACGATGTCGTCCAGCAGCGCCGCGCAGAGGCGGAAAGTTTCTTCGCCTACCTGTTGCACCGCCGTGCCATCGGCAAACAGACCTACCTGCGCGAGTTTGATTCTTTTTCCCGCAGCAATGGACTGGCGCATGGCGTCGGCATCGAAGGTCTCAACGCCGATAACCCGGATGTCAGGGCGGACTGCCTTGATGTAGGCGGCTACTCCGGCCGCAAGGCCGCCGCCGCCGATGGCGACGAATACCGCGTGGATTTTCCCTTCCTGGCGCGAATTCTGGCGCAGGATTTCCATTCCGATCGTGCCTTGTCCGGCGATGACTTCCGGGTCGTCGAAAGGGTGCACGAAGGTGAGTTTTTCCGTTTTTTCCAGTTCGAGGGCGCGGGCGTAGGCCGCGTCGTAAGAGTCGCCCGCCAATACCACTTCGCCACCCCGTTTTTTTACGGCGTCTATCTTGATGAGAGGTGTGGTTTCCGGCATAACAATGACCGCGCGGCAACCCAGACGCAATGCCGACATGGCGACGCCCTGCGCGTGGTTTCCGGCGGAGGCGCAAATCACGCCGCGCGAGCGCCTTAAGAGCGGCAGGGAGGCAATTTTGTTATACGCGCCGCGCAATTTGAAGGAAAAAACCGGCTGCATGTCCTCCCGCTTCAGATAAAGCCGGTTGCCGATGCGCCCGGACAGATTCGGCGCGAAATCAAGCGGCGTTTCTATTGCCAGATCATAGACATTGGCGTTCAGGATGCGTTGCAGATAAAGAGGCAGGTCGGGCAGCGACATGGTATGGACGGGAAGGAAAAAGAAACATTTTACCGCTTGCGGGGCTTTTGCTTGCGATTGGGATGGATGCGGCTTACAAACCTCTCGCCCAGGCAGGGCGTAACGGAGCCGAGTCCGGCGCGGCAATCGCCCGCTCCAGTTCCGCGAGCAGACGCGCCTTATCCGCGCCCAGCGTGCCGCGCAGGGAAAGCCAGTTGGAAGCGTGATCGCTTCTGAATACCGTGCGGGAAAGCTCCAGACTCTCCACGAAATGCCGCATCTCTATAAACAATCCCTGGATACCTGGCATTTCCCATTCCGGAAATGCCGCGCGAAAACGCGCTTCGCCCCTGGGAAAACTAAGCGTCAGAACCGCCAGATATTCCGGTTGGGTTGCGTTCGCCAGTCTTGCGGAGTTATAGGCGTGTTCCCTGCTGTAACGTATCCCGCCAAGACCGTTCAGAATCATGACCGAGCGTTGGATACGCGCCGCGCCCAGTTTTTCCAGCGCGTCAACCGTACTTTGATAAGTCTCGCCCTTGTCAATCTTTTGCAACACCGTGTCGTCACCCGACTCCGCGCCGAGATAGACGAGCGACAATCCCGCTTCGGCAACTTCCCGCATTTCATCCGCCGACTTCTTTTTCAGGTTGCGCGGCAGGCAATAGCTGGAAACTCGGCGAACATTCGGCAGATAGCAACGGATGTTAGTCAGGGCGGCAAGCAGCCTTCGGGTAGGCAGAGCCAGCGCGTCGCCATCCGCCAGAAACACCCGGCGAATCAGAGCGCTTTCCGGCATCTCCCCCAACTGCCGCAAACTTTCTTCCACTTCCTTTTCATCCCGCGCCCGAAAACGTTTTTGCGGATCGGTATACATTTCGCAAAAGGCGCAGCGGTTCCAGGAACAACCGTCAGTCAAAGGCAAAATCAGGGAATTTGCCTCACTGGGCGGACGATAGACCGGATCAATGTAGTGAATGGGCAGCATGGAAAACATAGATGTGTAGAAGCGAATTTATCCTGACAGCGCGGGTGAGGTTCTTCGCAATGGCAAAGGAACGGGCAAAAGCCCGCTCCTGTATTATTCAAGCGAAAGCTCTTTCCACGCGCTACTGCCGGGTTTCCACCATGACCATCGGTTCTTCCTCGCCCCTGGCTGTGGACTTGCGGCGTGGGCGTCCCTGGGGTTTGGTTTCCGGGTATGGCGTGGAGGTTGAATTCTGGCTTGTCTGCACCAGAATCAGGCCGCTTTCTTCCAGCGTTGCCGCAGCCTCTTCGACTGTGGATGCTGGCGGCGCTATAGGTGACGCTATAGACTGTGCTACGGGCGTTGCCATGACAGGAGGAGGCGCAACCGGCGTTTCTGCTGGCAATGGCGGCAAGAGCAAACTTTCCGTGACAGCGGTTGTATGCGCGGCAGACTGAACAGGCGTGGCGGGCGCGACAACCGGCGCAACCGATACAGCGGGCGCAACCGGCGCAACAACAGGTATAACCGGCGCAACCGGCGGAATAGGCGAAATAGGCGCTATCGCAGGGATGAAGTCTGCTACCGCTTCGCTCACGGCGGCAGGCAGGGGGCTTGGGGCGAAGGATTCACGCTCATACTGCCCTGCCGCAACAGGAGCAGGAGCAGGCGGAATATCCTCCGGCGCAAACAACGGGACGGCTTGTGTTCTGGCGTCGTTGGGCGGCGGTTCGGGGCTTTCCGCAGCAACCGCTGGCATAGACGTGGCTTCAGTCTGGACGATAAATTCCGCGCGGCGGCTGCTTTCGCTTGCGCCGCCGCGATTGCGATTACGCCCACGGCGACTGTTGCCCTGGCTGGCAGCCTCGCTGTTTTCCGCCGGGGCTGCGGCGGCTTCCGCTTGCGCCAGTACAATGGCCGGCCTGGCGCGTTCGCCGCGTTCCCGTTTATTGCGTGGTTCACGCGCTGCTTCACGCGGCTCTTCCGCATTAACGCCTGGCTCAACACGGGCAGGGCGGCTGCGCGTCTCGGCGCTACGCTCGGCGCGGGTTGGCCGCTCGCTTTTCTCATCATTACGAGCTTCCCGCTCTTCTCGACGATTTTCGTTGCGCCCCTTATTGCGGCGATTTTCTCCTCGCCCATCCCGTTTTTCGCTCCGCGCTTCCGTTCTGGACTCAGGAACGCCGTGGCTCTTTTCCCGCGCTTTCTGGACAGGAGGCGCGGCTTTCTTTGGCGCGCCCATGAAAAGGGAAACAAGGCGGGAGATGAGACCTTTTTTCTCCGGGGTCTTAGCGACGGGAGCCGGCTGCTCCGGCGCGAGGTTCTTGAGGACGGCCTCCTGCCTGGGACGCGCCTGCTCCTGCCGGGCGCTAACGGAACCGGCTTTTTCCTCACCGGGGATGAAGACCATGCGATATGAGGGGTCAATCCAGTCATCCTGATTCAGATCGTCATGCTTCAAGCGAATAACGCTGTGCGCCGGGGTCTCCAGGTGCATATTGGGAATCAGGAGCAGGGACACCTTGTGCCGCAACTCAATAACCTGAATGTCATGCCGCTTTTCATTCAAAAGATAGGTAGCAACGTCGACCGGCACCTGCACGTGCACGGCGGCAGTGCCTTCCTTCATGGACTCTTCCTCCAGAATGCGGAGGATGTGCAGGGCTGCTGATTCGGTGGAGCGGATATGGCCTGTGCCCGTGCAACGAGGACAGGTAATGTAGCTCGTTTCAGCCAAAGCGGGGCGCAGTCGCTGACGGGAAAGCTCCATGAGACCAAAGCGGCTGATCTTGCCCATTTGCACACGGGCACGGTCGAACTTCAGGGTTTCTTTCAGGCGAGCTTCCACTTCCCGCTGGTTTTTGGCGGATTCCATATCAATGAAATCAATGACGATGAGACCGCCCAGGTCGCGCAAGCGCAACTGGCGGGAGATTTCTTCGGCGGCTTCGAGATTGGTTCTGAAGGCGGTTTCCTCAATGTCCGCGCCGCGCGTGGCGCGTCCTGAGTTGACATCTATTGCGACCAGCGCCTCAGTATGGTCAATCACGACCGCGCCGCCGGAAGGCAGATTAACCTGCCGCCCGAAAGCCGTTTCGATCTGGTGTTCGATCTGAAAACGGGAAAAAAGCGGCACATCATCCCAGTAACGCTTGACGCGGTGCACATCGTTCGGGATGACAAAGGACATGAAATCCCGCGCCTGCTTGAAAATGCTGTCGGTATCAATAAGGATTTCGCCGATTTCCGGCTGAAAATAATCGCGGATGGCGCGAATGACAAGACTGTCTTCCTGATAGATGAGACGGGGAATGTGCTCGTTGCGCGCCACTTCCTCGATGGCATGCCAAAGCTGCTTTAAGTAATTCAAATCCCATTGCAGTTCTTCAAACTGGCGGCCAATGGCAGCGGTGCGGGTAATCAGGCTCATACCGGGCGGCGTGTCAAGCTGATCCATGATTTCCCGAAGCTCGATGCGCTCTTCGCCATCCACGCGCCGGGAAATGCCGCCGCCGCGCGGATTGTTGGGCATCAGAACCAGATAGCGCCCCGCCAGGGAAATGAAGGTGGAAAGCGCCGCCCCTTTGTTGCCGCGCTCATCCTTGTCGACCTGAACGATGAGTTCATGCCCTTCCTTCAGGATGTCCTGAATTCTGCCGCGTTCCGAACCGCTTTGAAGGTAGGCGCGCGCAATGGCCTTGAAAGGCAGAAAACCGTGCCGTTCTTCGCCGTAGTCGACAAAGGCCGCTTCCAGCGAAGGCTCGATGCGGGTGATGATTCCTTTGTAAATATTGCCTTTACGTTGTTCCTTGGTAGCCGATTCAATGTCGAGGTCAATCAGTTTTTGTCCGTCGACAATGGCGACACGGAGTTCTTCGGCCTGTGTCGCATTGAATAACATGCGTTTCATTATGTGCTCCGGCGCATGGCAAACGAAGCACCCACGCGGGTACGCCCGGTTAGATAACAGGAGAGTTCAGGATTACCGTCATCTTGAGTGAGAGAAAATCTCGCAAAAGTTCAACTATTCTTTTCCGGTGCAAAAAACAACGCCCAGGAAAGGTTTTCTTTCCGGACGGATTAAATCAGCGTGGGCGCTCGCGGATGTCAGCGATGCGCGAATCAAGTAGTATCGCTACTTTTGGTGAGCGAGCTTAACCAGACCGATTTGCGTGATAAAGGCAAATGCCTTGTCCTGTCGCTGCTATAGTCGGATTTTTCCGGAAGAGGCAGGATGTTGGCTGCCAGGTCGGCCTGCCGGGAGAATATAAGTTGTCTCCGGGGTGAATGCCCTGTAGTGAATGGGCATTGGTCGGTCTTATGACGAGGCTCTTTTGCCGTTTGCGGCGCAGAATCGGGAGGCAAGTATATTGCAAAATGGCGGAAACAGACAAAAAAACCGTTGTTTATCTTTTAATCGCAGCCGAAGCGGCAGGGCAACGCCTGGATAATTTCCTGATTCGACATTGCAAAGGCGTGCCGAAAAGCCACCTGTACCGCGTTTTAAGAAGCGGCGAGGTGCGGGTGAACAAAAAACGCGCGGCGGCGGACTATCGCTTGCAGGAAGGCGACCGGCTGCGCTTGCCGCCCATGCGTGTCGCAACGAGGACGGAACACGGAACCGGAATTCCCTCGAACTTACCGACGCTCCCGATCCTTTATGAAGATACATCCCTGCTGGTTATCGCCAAGCCTTCCGGCCTTGCCGTACATGGCGGAAGCGGCGTTTCGCTGGGCGTGATTGAAGCCTTGCGTCGACAAAGACCGGAAGCGAAATTTCTCGAACTGGCGCACCGCCTTGATCGGGAAACTTCCGGAGTATTGCTGCTTGGCAAAAAACGCTCTGCTCTGGCGCGTCTGCATGACATGTTCCGTGAAGCGGGCAGCGTGGTCGACAAACGTTATCTGGCGCTGGCGCGGGGGCGCTGGCTGGAACCTGTCCGCCAGGTAAAACTGCCTCTTCACAAGTATCTGACCGGTGAAGGCGAGCGGCGGGTACGGGTAGACCACACGGAAGGCAAAAACGCGCATACCGTTTTCCGCCTTGTGGCGCGTTGGGCGCGCTTCAGTCTTCTGGAAGGGCAGCTCAAGACCGGGCGTACCCACCAATTGCGCGTCCATCTTGCCCATCTGGGTTATCCTATTCTCGGCGATGACAAATATGGCGATTTTGCGCTTAACAGGGCATTGCGTAAGGAAGGATTGCAGCGTATGGCGCTCCATGCCGCAAGTATGGCTTTTCCGCATCCTGGCGAAGATCGTCGCCTTTTTCTGGCTGCGCCTCTGCCGGGAGAGTTGCGGGATTTTCTCCGTTATCTTGATGTTGCCGAAAAACGCGAATATCTCGCTGATAATTTTTCCCCATTCTGGGCATAATGCCTATAGAATAACGGCCATGAACTCGTCCAAACCTTTTGATCTCGTTGTTTTTGATTGGGACGGCACCATTATGGATTCTGCCGCCGCAATCGTGCTTGCCATTCAGTCTGCCAGCCTCGATGTCGGCATCCCGCCGCCTACGGAGGAAAAGGCGCGGCACGTCATCGGCCTCGGTCTGCTGGAAGCCTTGCAGTATCTGGCGCCGGACATGCCGACCAGTTGGTATCCGAAAATGGCGGAACGTTATCGCTACCATTACTTTTCCGGCAATCATGATATTGCCCTGTTCGCGGGGGTGGAGGATTTGCTGGGCGAGTTGCGTGCGGCGGGTTTTGCCCTTGCGGTGGCTACCGGCAAAACCCGCATCGGTCTGGAGCGCGCGTTGGATCACTTTGCATTACACGATTACTTTACCGCCACCCGTACTTCCGGGGAATGTCCATCCAAACCGCATCCGGCCATGTTGCTGGAGTTGATGGCAGAGTTGTCTGTCGCGCCGGACAGGGTTGTCATGATCGGCGACACGACTCATGATTTGCACATGGCGACGAGCGCCGGTTGCGCGGGGATAGGCGTGACCTATGGCGCGCACCCTAAATCCGCGCTCATTGCCGCCAACCCAATCTTCTGCGCAGACTCTGTGCGGGAATTGGCGGACTGGTTCAGGGGCGCGGGTTTATATTAATCTGGCGCGATTGAATTAAACATCAGTCATTGTTTAACTTTTTGTTTTTGCAGATTTTTTTCAACAACCCTGTCTTGTTTACTCGTGCCAGTTTATAGTGCTTTCCGTAAATAAAGCTACTCTCAGAAGCTTTGCTCGCTTCTCCCAATCACAGCATAAAAGTCATTTTATTTGCGGGAAGCACTATAATAGTAACTTCCCGTGGTTATTGCTCCATTTGCGTGAGGTCTGGCGTTCAAAGTAAGTAGTCGGCCTTGAACAATAGCCTATTTTGTGGAACTGCTCTGACAGAGGACGAAATTTGCCAGGTTGAAGCGTTGTTTCACGCCAAACAAACCACAAAAAATAAGGATAAAAAGAAGCCGCAGCTTCCTGAGGATCATGCGCAGGTTGTGACCCACACCACAAAGCACTGCATGCAGACGATCTCCCAGCGTGCCTTTGAGCCAATTTCTCCCAAGTCGCCCGTCCGTCTTCATGTGTCCAATCGTTGGTTCAATGGCGCTGCGCCTCTTGAGTTCCGCTTTTAATCTGCGCGTCAGCCCTTGTCGTTGCCCGCTCATAAACACACGCACCCCTGCAGGACAGGCATTGCGATACCCTTTATCAACAAACACCGCGTGCGCTCTCGTTCCGTTCAGAATCTCAGCCTGCTCGATAGCCTCTTCCAGCGTGTGCCCGTCATACGGGTTTCCAGGCATGGCGCGTATGCCCACAACCAACCCTTCCCGAAGGGTACTGGCCACCGAGACCCTGACCCCAAACTCGTAACGCTGTCGGGCTTTGCCCTTGCTGATACATTCCACTTCCGGCGCGTGCAGACTGTAGAGCTTATTCCTGTCATTTTTTTCTGCTCAGGCAACCGACCTACCAAAAGGAGTTCCTTCAATGCTTCTACATGTTTATCATCACTCAAATCCTGGACGTGACGGCCTACATCACGCCATACACGGCCCACCAGCGCGCGCAGTTGCTTGAGCGAACTCTTCGTGTGTTTGTGCTGCCTGGCATGCGCGTAACGACCAACCTGAATCGCTAACCGGGGCGCCACGCGGTTGTAGTTCTGACGCAGCTCGAACCCATTGCGCCGGGCCAGTCTCACCAGGCGCCTGCGGGCGCATTCGAGCAGCTTGCCGTCGGTAGGAAAAGTGATCGCCTTCTCCATTACCGTGGTATCAACAATGAGCTTCTCGACGCTGCTCGGTTTGACGACTTGCGCCTTGCCAGCAGCTTCGATCGTGGCCGTGAGCAGCCACTCCACACCTTCCTCTCCCATGCGACGACGCCAGCGCGACAGCGAGGAGGGATCAACCGGCGCTTCATGCTTAAGATACGTTTCTCCACAAAAATATTGCCAATACGGATTCTCCACCCAACGCTCAATGAGGATTTCATCCGAACAGTTGAACGTGTGTTGCAGATAGATCAGCCCCGCCACCAACCGAGCGGAACTGGCTGGACAGCCTTTATAGTACTTCCCGCAATTAACTGGACTCTTGAATAATTTGTTCGATGGAATATTGTTGTTTGTTTTGCCATGTACGTGTTTGCCCATAGCTTTTCGATGGGATTTAGACGCGGTGAATATGGAGGCAGGAATAGCATCCGATGCCCTGCTTCATGTATGAGTCGCATTGTTGAACGTGATCGGTGGAACGCGGCGTTGTCAGGGATGATGATGGAAGGTTGTGTTAGCTCGGGCAACAGGAAATGTTTGAGCCATTCGTTGAATAGAATGGTATTGCATGTACCTTCAAA
>WRKX01000065.1 GCA_009777925.1 Betaproteobacteria bacterium
CACAGCCTGTTTGCGTCTCTCATGCTGTGCTTCGCGCGACAGCCTGCGACCATCTTCTTTGTCCATTTCACTTATCTGGGGATGATGTAAAATTATTCAATACTTAGTAGCCGGGTCTATATCTCAAAACGAGCCGCCGCATGAACTGCCGCCCGAAGAATCCGTAATTGACGATTATGCTTGAACATGCGTCTCGCGCAACCCTCGCCATTTATGGCAAGGCGAGTGAGACAGTTGTTTTGTGGAGCCGAAGGCTCTCCTCTAATGCGTCGAGGAATCCCCGGTATTATAAGGTAGAGGTGGCGCAATTCTGTCCGGGCGCAACTTTGGCAAAAATTACGCTCAACGCGCGCTCAAGTTTTCCGGCGAATGCCGATATAGCGGGTTAACCCAGTCATGAATGGCAGGGCTAAACATCACAGGAGCTGGACATGAAGCTGGAAAGTTTGTCCGCCCGTTGGCATGGAATGCAGACTGTACGCGCAGAGGATAAGCCAGCGTCGCGTTCTCTGGCCAGTCAGATTCAGGCGCAGTTCGCCAAAACTTCACAGTCTGCCAGGACGGAGAAGACGGAAGAATCGCCGGAAGCGATCAAGCGGCGGCAGGAGCTTATCGTCATGCGGATGCGTTGCGGGCAAAAATTAAGCAGGAGCGATTTGGTATTCCTGAAACAACACGCGCTTGGTTATTATCATGAAGCCGTGCGGATTGAGGAGAATCGCAGGCTGTATGAGCGGGAAATACGCGCCTGCCGCTCCAAAAAGGAAGTGGAAGCGGTGCGGATGCGCTGGCAACAGATGTATCTGGCGGAACTTAAAGCCATTGAACGCTCGCAAATGTCGTTCGAGGAAAAAAAGATGGCCAAGGAAGCAGCCCAGATGCGTTATGCCGCGCGGGAGGATACGCATCTGGAATTCCGGAATAGCCCGGCTTATCAGAAATTGCCGGATGAGGAGGACGAAAACGTAAACAGCGTGCCAGGGATATTTCAGGAAGTAATCCGATTGGGTGTGGAAAAACGCGATACAGATATGGAGGGCGTACAGGAAATGATTATGGCCGCGCTGCGTGAAAAGATGGATGGTTGGGAAAAGATGGCAGGCACAGAAACCGCCGCTACTCGTGCTGCGGGACAGGGGAGCGCAGAGTCCGGGAATGATCCTGTGCCAGTGGTAGCCGAATATACAATCAGCGTCTATGCCTGAATCCCGTTTTGAGCGACGGAGTAGCTCAAAACGGGGTGGCGTTCCGCAAACGGTCGTCGGACAAAATATTGCCTCAACCTTCCCGCTGCTCAAGCCACAAGGCCAGTCCCTGTGCGTTCAATTCCATATCCACATTCAATATGGGTTTTATCTTGTCCCGGTTTTTGGCGACGATTTCTTCCATCAAATGACTCTCGATTGCGACGTGGATGGCTTCCTTGCGCGCTGTTCCCGTTCCCGGCGCGGCCTCCGCCAGCCGGACAAAATCATCAATCCGGGCAAGCAGTTCCCGGCCTTGCCGCTCCACATCGTCTACCCGGCTAAAGTGCATGAGATACATGGCTTCGGGTTTCAGCGCGAGCAGTCGCTTTATGGAGGCTTTCATCGCTTCCGGGTCAAACTGACTGGGGGTCGTTGCGGGGATCAGGAAAGGCTTTTTGTCCACTATCAATTCGGGATAAGCAATTCCAAAGGCATCGCCTGTAAAACAGACCCGCGCCTGACTGTCCCATACGCAAAGATGATGTTTGGCATGACCGGGGGTAAAGAGGCATTGCAGGGGACGCCCGGCCAGCGAGAAAAATTCTTCATCGGCAGCCTCAATCACTCGTTCCGCAGGGACAGGTACGATCTCGCCATAGAGCTTGCGGGCTGTTTCCTCGCCATATACCGCAGAGGCCCCGGCGAAAAGCTGGGTCGGGTCAATCATGTGTCGTGCCCCCCTGGGATGCACGACCAATTTTGCGTTGGGTAACTCCGCCATATAAGCGCCCGCGCCGCCCGCGTGGTCAAGATGCACATGGGTTACGAAAACGTAATCAACGGCTTCCGGCGTGAGATTGAGTTCCTTCAAGGCTTCCAGAAAGCGCGGCAAGGCAGCGTTGTGAGCCGTCTCAATGACCGCGACGCGCCCTTTCTCGACGATGAAATGGATGGCGGCAAGACCGGGACGAACATAAATAGCGTCAACGGCATAGGTATTGTGCGGCCAGGGGATGAATTTTGCTTGCATTGTGTAGTCTCATATGAATGGAACGAATAGTTTACCGTATGGTTACCCGCCAATCTAATAGCATGTTGGTTTTTCCGCAATCTTGCCTATGCGCTCAGGTGGTAAGGGTCAGGGCTTCCTGCCAGCGTTCGAGTTTACGCGCGAAGGCAAGGGTATAGGCGGGGCTGGAAGAAGGAAGAATACGGATTTCCGGCGGCCTTGCGAGCATGGCAACGGCAAGGGAAAGGAGGCGGGACGCGCATTTTCCGGCGGTCTGCCCATTGAAGCAAAGGCGTTGCAAATTTGGCATATGCGCGAAAAGTGTGGAAAAATCGTTGCCGGTTCCGGCGCGAATGTCGGCATCCAACGCGCCTGGGCGGACGCAGCTTTGATAAACATCCCATATGCCGACTTTATGGGCAAGCACTCGTTCAAGGCGCTCTGCGTAGCCAAGTTCAGGCAATGGTTCATTGATTGAATTAGCCAGAAGACGCCAAAACTGGTTTTTGGGGTGGCCATAATATTGCCGCGCTGCCAGCGATGCCGGGGAAGGAAAGCTGCCAAGAATCAGGATACGGCATTCCGGGCGATATACGGGCGATAGGCCGTTAAGACGCGCTTCCAGAGAAGAGGCGGACGTTTTGGATGAGAGCCTGGGCATCAAGTCTTACAGACGGCAATATCCTGCAGATGGCAGTATTTTGCGGACGGCAATGTTAAAAAAGGCGCATCAAACCCTGACCGCGACCGCCTTGACCGTACCGTGCGTGGTGGTAAAACTGCGAAGCACGCTGCCGCCCGCTTCAAAGAGGAGGTTGACCAGATTGCGTTCGGTATAAAGGCAGGCCGAGCCTTTCAGGTTGTAGCTTTTTGCGATGACCGGCGATAAGGGACAAAAACGCTTCTCAATGGGTTGATCCAGGTCGGCATAGCCTTCGCCCAGGTCTGAATTGAGGCCATAGGCGGAGATGTAGAGCTTGCCGCCGATTTTCAAATGTTGCCGGATAATGCGACGCAGAATCCTTCGCGCTTCGGTATAGGGAAGGCGGTAAATATCGTGGTGACAGAATACGAGATCGAACATTTCGCCTTCCGGCGGGAAATCTTCGTCATGGACAAGGGGAATGAAAGCGAGTGTGCCGTTTGCAGCGCGCGCAGGTTTTCTGGCAAGCGCCGCTTCCCGAAATGATGAGTTATCGGCGGCGAGCACCTCCGCGCCCTGTTTGGCCATTTGCGCCGCGAAATGCCCATCGCCGCAGTACAGGTCGAGCACTCGCGGCAGGTTTTTATTGCGTACCGACAGGGCGATTTCTCGCGTAATCAGATATTCCAGTTCATCCGTAACTGTAGGTACGTGAGCTTGTATGAAAATTTGATTCATAGCGACATTCCGTGGTCTATAGGGCGAGATATTTTTAATTGTGCAATATCCTGGCCTGTCTCTCAAGCGCAGCAAGGCTTTTGCGAATGAAATGGACAAAGAATGTGGTTTTGCGGGCGAAAGAAGTTATGCGCCTGAAGGAGTGATAAAATTAATCTTTTTATACATCCGGTTTTATCCGGTACATGGACTGGTCAGATCATGAACTACAGTAAAAAGGTTGTGCTCGCCTATTCAGGCGGGTTGGATACTTCGGTTATCCTCAAGTGGTTGCAGGACACCTACCAATGTGAGGTCGTTACCTTCACGGCCGATCTCGGGCAGGGCGAGGAACTGGAGCCGGCGCGTCAGAAGGCGCTCAAGGCGGGTATCCAGCCTGAAAACATCTTCATCGACGATTTGCGCGAAGAGTTCGTGCGCGATTTCGTCTTTCCCATGTTCCGCTGCAACACGATTTACGAAGGCGAATACCTGCTTGGCACCTCCATTGCCCGTCCGCTGATTGCCAAGCGCCAGATCGACATCGCCCGCGCGACCGGGGCCGATGCCGTCTCGCACGGCGCGACCGGCAAGGGGAACGATCAGGTGCGGTTCGAGTTGGGCTACTACGCCCTCATGCCCAACATCAAGGTCATCGCCCCCTGGCGCGAATGGGATCTGCTCTCGCGCGAAAAGCTCCTCGACTACGCCGAAAAGCACGGCATTGCCGTTGAGCGCAAACACCGCGAGGGCGGCTCGCCCTACTCGATGGATGCCAACCTGCTGCACATCTCCTATGAAGGGCGGCATCTCGAAGACCCCGCCGCCGAGGCCGAAGAGGCCATGTGGCGCTGGACGGTTTCCCCGGAACAAGCCCCCGACGCCCCGGAATACATCGACCTCGAATTCGCCCATGGCGACCTCACGGCCATCGACGGGCAAAAGATGAAGGCGCATGAATTGCTGGCCAAGCTCAACGAACTGGGCGGCAAGCACGGCATCGGGCGGCTCGATCTCGTCGAAAACCGCTATGTCGGCATGAAGAGTCGCGGCTGCTACGAAACCCCCGGCGGAACCATTCTGCTGCGCGCCCACCGCGCCATCGAATCCGTCACCCTGGATCGGGAAGTCGCCCACTTGAAGGACGATCTTCTCGCCCGTTACGCCAGCCTCATCTACAACGGCTACTGGTGGAGTCCCGAACGCCTCGCCCTGCAAACGCTCATCGACCACACCCAACAAGTCGTCAACGGCTGGGTGCGCGTGAAGCTCTACAAGGGCAACGTCGTCGTCGTCTCGCGCGACTCGAAAACCGACTCGCTCTTCGACTCCGAGATCGCCACCTTTGAAGACGATCAAGGCGCTTTCGACCAGAAAGACGCCCACGGCTTTATCAAGCTCAATGCCCTACGGATGCGTATTGCCGCCAATGCCCGCGTCAAGCGGTGGAAATAGAAAAGTCTGGCGTGTTGAAAAAAGAAGAGAAGATCGCTATGATAGAGGTGTCATCCGCCCTTGGCAGTAAGTTTTCCCTCATTCATTCAGGGAATACCGAGCCCAAGGGCAATTCTTTTTCCGACTCCTGCGCAGGCGATATGTTGTATCACATCAGCCCTGTGGTAACGGCTGTTTTGGTTGATGCAGGGTTCTTCCTCAAGCGTGTACGCAGATTGTTTGGCAACTTGCCGCCGCAGGAAGTAGCAAAAAAACTCCACAAATTGGCGCTGGATCATCTAAATGACGAATGGGGACGGCGTATCGCGCGGTTGTATCGCATTTTCGTGTACGATGCCCCGCCCGCCGCATGGAAAGGACACACTCCTTTGGGCAGAAAATCCATTGATATTTCCAGTTCGCCAACTGCGCAATGGCAACATGGCTTTCACGAGGCGTTACGTGGTATGCGCAAAGTGGCGTTGCGCATGGGTGAAGTACTCACTAGCCAGGTGCGCTGGCAGATTAAATCCAGTGTGCTGAAGGAACTCACAGGCGGCAGGAAAAAATGGGATGATCTTACGGATGATGATTTTTGTCTCGATTTGCGCCAGAAGGGTGTGGATATGCGACTGGGGCTGGACATCGCTTCGCTGGCGTTCAAACGGCAGGTCAATCAGATTGTACTGGTGTCGGGGGATGCGGATTTCGTTCCAGCCGCCAAACTAGCTCGTCGGGAAGGCATTGATTTTATCCTTGATCCGATGTGGGCGACGATTCGCACTGCTCTCTACGAGCATATTGACGGTTTGCGTTCCGTATGTCCAAAACCGGCGCAGAAACCGGAAGATGTCGTTGACACTGTCAACATACCATGACTACCTGTAAACTCATTAAACGAAAGGAGCCATACACCCATGAACATCACCGCTACCCTTGAAAATACCGTCGTTACCACGCAAGCCAACGTTTATTTTGACGGCAAATGCGTAAGCTACAGCCTGCTGCTTTCGGACGGCGCGATCAAAACTGTCGGCGTCATTTTGCCGTCCCTGCTTACCTTCAAGACAGGCGCGCCGGAAGCGGTGGAAGGGGTCGCGGGCTGTTGTCGTGTGCGCTTGGCGGGCAGTGACGAGTGGAAAGCATTTGCCGCAGGCGAGACTTTCCATGTTCCCGGCAATTCCAGCTTTGACATTGAAGTCGCTGGCGAGCCGTACCATTACATCTGCCACTTCGGTTGAGATGGGAGGAGTGTATGCCTTCGTTTGATTTTACTTCTGAGGCCGACATGGTGGCGTTGAAAAACGCTGTCGACGTTGCCAGTCGGCAGATTGACAATCGCTACGATTTCAAGGGGACGGCGGCCAGAGCCGAGCTGGAGGAAAAGACGAAAACCATCGTGCTGGTCGGCGACAACGACTTTCAGCTTGACCAGATCAAGGACATCCTGTTTCCAGCGATGGAAAAAAAAGAAAAAGAAAGCGTCAAACGTCTGGATCAGCAGCCGGTACAGAAAATTTCCGGCAACAAGGTGAAGCAGGAACTCCGTATTCGCAGCGGGATTGAAACCGAGTTGGCGAAAAAAATAGTAAAGCTTATCAAGGACGAAAAGCTGAAAGTGCAGGCTTCCATTCAGGGGGACGCCGTGCGGGTACAGGGCGCGAAGCGAGACGACTTACAGGCGGCCATTCAACTGGTAACTAAAAGCATTACGGATTTTCCCATTCGCGCCGGGAATTTTCGTGACTGAATCCTGCGTTTGAATGGAGCGCCCCATGTCCGGCAATACTTTTGGCAAACTCTTTACGATTACTTCCTTTGGCGAGTCGCACGGTTTGGCTATCGGCTGCGTGGTAGATGGTTGCCCGCCGGGGCTTTTGCTTGCCGAAGCTGATATTCAAAGGGAATTGGACAGGAGGCGCCCCGGCACTTCGCGCCATGTCACCCAACGCCGGGAGCCGGATACGGTGGAAATTCTTTCCGGGGTGTTTGAAGGCAGGACGACCGGCACGCCGATTGCGCTCTTAATTCGCAATCAGGATCAGCGTAGTCAGGATTACAGCCGGATTGCCCAACTCTTTCGGCCGGGGCATGCCGATTATGCCTACCTGCAAAAATACGGTCTCCGGGATTATCGGGGCGGCGGACGCGCCAGCGCGCGCGAAACGGCGGCAAGAGTTGCGGCGGGCGCGATTGCGCGTAAATGGCTGAACGAGCGTTATGGCGTTGTTATCAGGGGTTGGATGAGTGCCCTGGGGGCGATTGAGATTCCCTTTGTCAATGAAGCGGATATTGATACCAATCCCTTCTTTGCGCCCGACAACGGCAAAGTTCCTGAACTGGAAGCGTTCATGGATGCTTTGCGTAGAGAAGGCGATTCCATCGGCGCAAAACTCACTGTTACTGCCAGAGGCTTGCCGCCCGGCTGGGGCGAGCCGGTTTTTTCCCGCCTGGACGCCGACCTTGCCGGGGCCATGATGGGCATCAACGCGGTCAAGGGGGTGGAAATCGGCGCAGGCTTTGCCGCCGTTACGCAAAAAGGAAGCGAGCACGGTGATGAACTGACCCCGGCAGGTTTTGCCAGCAATAACGCGGGTGGGATTGTGGGAGGAATTTCCACCGGGCAGGATATTGTCGTCATACTGGCGATCAAGCCAACGTCAAGCATCCGCCTGCCGCGGCATAGCATTGATCTGGCGGGCAATCCGGCGGAAGTCGCAACTGAAGGACGGCATGACCCTTGCGTGGGCATTCGCGCCACGCCGATAGCGGAAGCCATGCTGGCGCTGGTGTTGATGGACCATGCGCTACGCCACAGGGCGCAATGCGGCGATGTTACGCCACCATTTGCGCCTTTGCCGGGAGCGCCGGACACCAGTCCGGCCTGAAGCAAGATGCCATACCGGTGCGCGGCGCTCCCAGCCAGGCATCAACTCTTCCCAATGGCTAAAGCGATTGCCCGGCGTTTGCAGCGACACAGCCGCGAGATACGTAGCCATCTGCGCTAGAATTGCGCTTTGCCTATCGAGTAAAAACCGCCATGACCGCCTTTCAGGACGAATACCCGGAAAAATTCAGCCATTGTTTTGGCTGCGGCAAAAGCCATCCGTCAGGCTTGCGCCTCAAAAGTTATTGGGACGTAGAAGGCGACCCCGCTGATACTATCGTCTCTGTCACCCCGCCGGAAATTTACAGCGGCGGCGTACCGGGGCATGTTTACGGCGGCATGATCGCGGCTTTGTTCGATTGTCACGGCACAGCTTCCGCCGCTGCCTTTGCCTGCCGCGCCGAAGGGCGCAAAATCGGCGACTGGAATCTTCCAGATAGCGACATGCCACCCGTCCGTTATGTAACCGCGTCCCTGACCGTTGATTTTCTGCGCCCTACCCCGCAGAACGTGGAGCTTAAAATCCGCGCCCGCCTTCTGATGATAGAAGGCCGCAAGATAGAGCTTGAAATGACGCTTATGGCAGATGATTTATTATGCGCCAGGGCGCGGATGCTGGCTGTGCGTTTTCAGGCAAAGGCTGCGTGATTTGCCGCCGCGACGCGGGTTTTTACTTGTCATAAAACTGACGTAAGGGACGCCGCAATGGACTTTTTTAAGGCTCAGGAACAAGCGCAGAAGAAAACCCGCTGGCTGGTGTTCTGGTTTGTTTTGGCGGTGGTAGGAATTATGGTCTGGGCTTGTCTGGGATACTCGCTGCTACTGTTTCTCTACGCCCTTCTGGGTGACCGCACGTGGGGCATCTGGATTATTTTTTCCTACTTCATATTCTGGCTGTTAGCAGTCTTCAAGATTCTTGGCGATCCACGCATACATGAAGCCGAGAAAATAATTACAGGCAACGAGATAAGTCATAGACGTATCTTAGCCGCAATAAGTCAAGCCTTTGTCATTTTTGTAATTTTTCTCATTCTCTGGGCATTCATGAAAAGGATGCCCGATGGTGTTTTGGATAATTTTTGGGATTATTGGATTTACTGGATTATTTGTGCATTCGTGGTGGCGACTGTTGCTGTAGCTTCGCTCTACAAGAGAATACAAACCTTCCGCAATGGCGGCAGGTTGATCGCTGAGCAATTGGGCGGACACATGATTATGCGAGATACTTCCAACCCGGCGGAAAGATGTCTGCTTAATGTGATTGATGAAATTTCCATTGCTGCGGGCATTCCCGCGCCGGTAGTCTTCGTGCTCGATAATGAACCCGGTTTGAACGCCTTTGCCGCCGGACTTTCCACGCATGATAGCGTGATTGGCGTAACCCGTGGCCTCTTACAAGCCATGAACCGGGATGAGTTGCAAGGCGTTATCGCGCATGAAATCAGCCATATCGTCAATGGCGACGCACGCCTCAACCTCAACATGATTAGCTATTTGTATGGCATTTACTCCCTCACCTTCATTGGTCGCGCGCTTATTTACAAAGGCGTTCAATTGACCCACCTTGGGATTTTCTTAACTCCGCTCGGCTTGTTGTTCTGCTTTACCGGCTACATCGCTTTGTTCTTTGGCCGCCTGATTCAAGCTACCGTCTCCCGCGAGCGCGAATATCTGGCCGACGCATCCGCCGTGCAATTCACCCGTTATTCAGCTGGTTTGGCTTCTGCGCTCAGAAAATTGCAAGTCTCTGGTTCCCAAATCAAACACCAGGAAGCAATAGCAGCTAGGCATCTTTTTCTCGGCGCAAGCGACATGCCTGACGCTTTTGAGACTTTCTTTACCAACAATCTTGGGCTTTCCCTGTTTGCCACCCATCCGCCATTGGCAGATCGCATCCGTCGCCTTCGCGCTTTTCCGTTGCATCAGCCCGATGGAGAGAAAATCCTTCCGCCTCTACCGGCGGTCCCGTTTGAGGAAGAACATCATCTCCCAATCCTTACCGCCAACCCCCATGCGGTGATGCCTGTGCTTCAATCGCCGCAGGTACAACAACAAGCCGCCAACCTGCCGGAAGAAATTTCTCCCGAAAGCCTCAGTCAAGCGCAAAACCTGCTTACCAGCTTGCCCGACACATTGCGGGAACAAACGCATTCCTTCATAGGCGCAACCGGCATCCTCGTCGGCTTGCTTTTCGCCAGACAGCCTGATATTCGGGCGCGGCAGGAAAAACTGCTTCCGTCCGGCGCACTCCCCACCGCTCAGGAACTTTACCAATGGCTTGCCGAACAGCCAGAACACGGGGCGCATTATCGCCTCGTCTGGCTTGATCTCATCCTGCCCACCTTGCGCGAAGCTCTGGAGAGTGAACGTAAAGAACTGCTTGCCCTGCCAGCTCTGCGCGATGCTTTGGTAAACGAACGGCAACAATTGCTCGTTCTGGCAAAAAACCTGATTCGCGCCGATGGGCGGGTCAGTCCCACGGAATTCGCTCTCTATAGCCTCTTGCGCGGCGCTTTGCTGTCTCCCTCGGAGCGACAGGTCAAACGCCATGAATTGCGTCTGGAACAGTTGGACAAGGATATTTCCGACCTGCTCGCGCTCCTCGCCTATTCAGGACATGAAGATGTAAAGGCAGCCGAGGCAGCCTATCAAGCTGCGATAGCCAGTTCTCCCGCCAGCAAAAAGCATCCATTACCGGCAAAGAATGAACTTTCCCTGAACAAGATTTCCGAGGCATTGTCACATCTTGCCCTTGCCGCCCCGCCTTACCGGAAAAAACTGCTGGAAGCCTGCACGATTGCCGTCCAACACGACGGCAAAATCACCCCGGTGGAGAACGAACTCCTCCGTGCCTTTGCCCAAAGCCTCGATTGCCCCGCCCCACCCACCACTCGCCTTACGTTCGCCTGATGCTTAATGGCGAAGTAAGGTAACGAGTCGAAGACGATATACTCCTAAGGGACGCAGCAATGGACTTTTTCAAAGCTCAGGAACAAGCGCGGAAGAAAACCCGCTGTCTGGTGGTTTTGTTTGCTTTGGCTGTAGTTGGTATCAGTTACTTTGTTTATATTTCTGTAGCGCTATGTGTGTATTACGCAACGCGGGGAGATGCTGCGATTCTCGCATTTCTTTCGTTTTGCTGCCCTTTTTTGTTCCTATCAGTGCTCATAGCATTCGAAAGCATCTTAGACATCGTGCGAAATCGGCAATATGACCCTGAATCATTAAATGTAATGTTCATCTGTATATTCCTTGCTTTAGGTTGCTTGGGATTGTTCTTTTTTGAATTTACAACAGAACAGAGAATGTTGCTTTTACCACCTGCACATTTATTTCTGCCTTGGTATAAAGGTGGCGCATGGTATTTATCGGCTTTTCTGCTCGTGAGCATAAGCATGGCAGCAGTTTCCCTGTACAAGGTGCGGCAAATCTCTCAGCAGGGTGGGGCGCTGATCGCAAATCAACTGGGCGGGCGCATGATTCACCGAAACACAGAAGATTCAGCGGAAAGGCGGCTGCTCAATGTGATCGAAGAAATGTCCATTGCCGCAGGCATACCTGCTCCTGTAGCCTTCGTACTCGACAAAGAAACCGGGTTAAACACTTTTACTGCCGGACTAACCAATCAAGACAACGTGATTGCTGTCTCCCGTATCCTGCTGACGACAATGAACCGCAACGAATTGCAAAGTGTCGTCGCGCATGAAATCGGCCACATCGCGCATGGCGATGCCAGCCTCAATCTCAAACTAATCGGCATCTTACATGGTCTCCTCATAATTCCCTTGTTATGGAAACGCTGCTTTGAAAGTTGCTTTGAAAGTAATCTTTTCGGCAGAATAGTTATAGTTATATTTATAATGGCTTTTTTCGCATCGTTGGCGGGAAAGCACTTTTTTCTTAACCTTGCTCTCTTTGCCGTACTGGCGTCTTTCGTGGTGTACATGGTTGGCAGCATTAGTTTGTCCTGCGCTCGCTTGATTCATCAGGCTACGATTTCCCGCGAGCGTGAATATCTGGCCGATGCCGCCGCCGTACAACTCACCCGTTATCCAGATGGTTTGATTTCAGCCCTCAAAAAATTGCATACCCTGGGTTCCGGTTCCGGAATACAGCATCCGCAATCAATAGCCGCCAGCCATCTCTTTTTTGTCGCGGGCAACATATCCCTTATTGATTTCTTGTTCGAAGCTCATCCGCCATTAGCCAAACGCATTGTCCGCCTCGGCGGTGATGGGATATTGTCGGCTCGGGTATTGCCGCTTCACAGCGCCAAACCGCCAAAACACGACAAAGAAGCTTTCCCGCTTCCTGTAATCCCTTACCTGACGGATAACATCCAATCGGAAGAAATATCTCCCGAAAATCTCACCCAAGCGCAAAACCTGCTTGCCAGTCTGCCCGACACATTGCGGGAACAAACACATTCCTTCATAGGCGCAACCGGCATTCTCGCCGGATTGCTTTTTGCCAGACAGTATGAGATTCGGGCGCGGCAGGAAAAACTGCTCTCCCCCGATACGCTCCCTGTTGCCCAAGAACTCTATCAATGGCTTGCCGAACAACCGGAACACGGGGCGCATTATCGCCTTGTCTGGTTTGATCTTGTTCTGCCTACCCTGCGCGAAGCATCTGCGGATGAACGGCAACAACTGCTCATTCTGGCAAAAGACCTGATTCGCGCCGATGGGCACGTCAGCCCCACTGAATTCGCCCTCTATAGCCTCTTGCGCGACGCTTTGCTGTCTCCCTCGGAGCGACAGGTCAAACGCCATGAATTGCGTCTGGAACAGTTGGACAAGGATATTTCCGACCTGCTCGCGCTCCTCACCTATTCAGGACATGAAGATGTAAAGGCAGCCGAGGCAGCCTATCAAGCTGCAATAGCCAGTTCTCCCGCCAGCAAAAAGCATCCATTACCGGCAAAGAATGAACTTTCCCTGAACAAGATTTCCGAGGCATTGTCACATCTTGCCCTTGCCGCGCCGCCTTACCGGCAAAAACTGCTGGAAGCCTGCGTGGCTGCCGTCCAACACGACGGCAAGATCACCCCGGTGGAGAACGAACTCCTCCGTGCCTTTGCCCAAAGCCTCGATTGCCCCGCCCCGCTCGTCTGATTAAGTTAAAATCACACCTCTTTTTCATTTTCCCGCCCCATGCTCGAAGCCATCCAGATCGAATGTCAGCGCGGCGACCAGCGCCTCTTTCACGGCATAGACTTTTGCCTGCAAGGCGGCGAACTCCTGTTCCTGCAAGGCAAAAATGGCGCGGGCAAAACCAGTATGCTCCGCATATTGTGCGGTCTTTCCCTGCCGGTCTCCGGCGAAATTCGCTGGCATGGCGAAAACATCCACCGCGTAAACGAGCGTTTTCGCGGCGAATTGTGCTATCTCGGCCACCAAAACGCGATAAAGGATGATTTGACGCCGCTGGAAAACCTCATGATCTCAACCGGCCTGCATGATGAAGCCATAGACGAGGACGCCGCGCTCAACGCTCTGGCACAGGTCGGCCTTGCCGGACGGGTGGAACTGGCTTGCCGTTATCTCTCGCAGGGACAGAAACGCCGGGTCGCTCTCTCCCGCCTCGCGCTGGCAAAGCGCCCTTTATGGATTCTCGACGAGCCGTTCGTGGCATTGGACGCCCAGGCGAATCAATGGCTCTCGAACGTGATCGGCGCGCATTCAGAGCGGGGCGGGTTGACCGTTCTGACCAGCCATCAGGCCATTGATATTCCGGCGGCGGAAATTCGTCCGCTTGTTCTGAATTAGCGTGGCTTTGGCATAAATGAGTACCCATTTCTTCCAGACTGAAACGCGCTCAAGGCGTGAACATCCCTCTCCAGCGATCGGTGTATAGACTCGACACATGGGTAATTCTAATTCGCAATAAAAATGTAAATATAGACCCGGCTACTAAGTATTGAATAATTTTACATCATCCCCATATAAATGAAATGGACAAAGAAGATGGTCGCAGGCTGTCGCGCGAAGCACAGCATGAGAGACGCAAA
>WRKX01000066.1 GCA_009777925.1 Betaproteobacteria bacterium
CCGTGAGCGTTCCAAAAGTCCGGCGTCGCCTTCATCCAGATAGCGCCCAAGCAACTTGTAGCCCACTGTATGAGAAATCCCGAAGCGACGACACAAACCACGGAAATTCGTACCGGGTTGTAGCGCAAGTTGCACAAATTCCTTCTTCAGTTCCATCGCTGACCTCATTTGCCAGGGCATCTTGTCCTCCATAAGAACAAAAATGCCTACAGTATAAAATGTGTAAACGATGTCTCCGAACATGTGTCAACGATGTCCCCAGTCTGAACACCCCACAAGTGGGAGAGGGGAAGTACACGTGTTGCAGTTCGCGCCATGCCTTCTATAGCGCTTCCGCACATAACTTGACTGTCGCTTTATTAACGCAAAGCTCTATAACTGCCGTCGCTGGGCTTCGCCTTGTCCAACCTGCGCGAGCTATACGGTTTGCCAGTCCGACAACTCGCAAATCGTCATTTTCCTGTCACAAAACTCTCTTAAACTGCAGGAGTTGCCGCTCAAAGCGGTGTTTTTCAGGGTAGTTATGGACGTATTGCCTTCTTCTCCTGCTATAGTAATTGCCGTAATTCCGAGAACATCGCCTCCGGGAACGCCGGACGCCAGTCAGGATTCCACAGTCGCGCCAGCGCGTGCCGCTCCCGACTCTCAGCAGGCACAGCCTCAGTCTGCGCGGATGTTTTCCACAGCGCCTTCTTCCTGGCAGTTGTTTTATTTAAATGAGTCACTGTACCTTTAGCGTTTCCGCCGCAAGTCTGGCGCGTTTCAAGCGTCGCAATCGCCTGAACCATTTGGCGATCGCTCTTTCTCTGCTTGCCATGGCGTTCGGCATGTTCTGGCTCTTGTGGATTTTGTGGGAAACTTTTTCTCAGGGAATCGCCGGCCTTGGTATATCCATGTTTACCGAAAACACCCCGCCGCCCGATGGCCCGTTAGGAGAGGGCGGGCTTGGCAACGCAATTCTGGGGTCGTTATTGATGGTCGCGCTGGCGACTTTCATCGGCGCGCCAATCGGCATTCTCTCCGGCGTGTATCTTGCGGAATACAATCCGCGCGGCAAACTTGCGGTCACTGTCCGTTTCATAAACGATCTTCTGCTTTCCGCGCCTTCCATCATCATCGGCCTGTTTGTCTATGGAATCATCGTGGTGGGGATGAAGGAATTTTCCGGTTGGGCAGGCGCGGCGGCGCTCGCGCTTATCGTCATCCCGATTGTGATTCGTACCACTGAGAACATGCTGGCGCTGATTCCCTATGGGCTGCGCGAAGCCGCTTATGCGCTGGGAGCGCCTAAATGGAAAGTCATTACCCGCATTACTCTGGCCGCCGCGCGCGCCGGAGTGTTGACCGGCATCCTGCTTGCCGTGGCGAGGATTGCGGGCGAAACCGCGCCCCTCCTGTTTACCGCGCTCAATAACCAGTTCTGGAAGGCAGGGCTTTCCGGCCCGACCGCCAACTTGCCGGTGACCATCCTGCAATTTGCCATGAGTCCTTACGAAAACTGGCAGCAGCTGGCCTGGTGCGGCGTTTTCCTGATTACCTTCGCGGTGCTTGGCCTTAACATTCTGGCAAGATTTCTTGCGCGCGGAACTAAAACTTCCAATTAACGACTGTCTATTCGAACATGACTGAAAGCACTGCGCCGCCCCCCAGCAAGATCACCGTCCGCAACCTGAATTTCTATTACGGGAAATTTCGGGCGCTGAAAGAGATCAATCTTGATATTGCCGAACATTGCGTGACGGCGTTTATCGGCCCTTCCGGTTGCGGAAAGTCGACGTTGTTGCGTACCTTCAACCGGATGTTCGAGCTATACCCTGAACAACGCGCCGAAGGCGAAATTTTGCTTGATGGCGAAAATCTGCTGGACTCAAAGCACAATGTGGCGTTGATTCGCGCCCGTATTGGAATGGTGTTCCAGAAGCCCACACCTTTCCCGATGTCAATTTTCGACAACATCTCTTTCGGGGTGAAGCTGTTTGAGAATTTATCCCGAATCGAACTGGAAGAGCGGGTGGAATGGGCGCTCAGAAAAGCGGCGTTGTGGGATGAAGTCAAGGACAAGCTGAATCAGAACGGCGCGAGTTTGTCGGGCGGACAGCAACAACGTTTGTGCATTGCGCGTGGGGTTGCCATCAAGCCGGAAATTCTGTTGCTGGACGAACCCTGTTCCGCGCTTGACCCGATTTCCACCGCCCGGATTGAAGAGCTGATTGCGGAGCTGAAAAAAGACTACACCGTAATCATTGTGACCCATAATATGCAGCAGGCGGCCCGATGCAGCGATTACACAGCTTACATGTATCTCGGCGAACTCATGGAAGTGGGAGAGACCGAGCAAATGTTCCTGAAACCCTCCCGGCAGGAAACAGAGGATTACATTACCGGACGCTTCGGCTGATCCGTGGAGTCAATATCATGAGTGACAAACATCTTGCTTCCCAATTTGATGATGACCTGAACAACATTTCCTCAAAGTTGATGGAAATGGGCGGTCTGGTTGAGATGCAGGTCAAACTGGCCAATCAGGCATTGAAGAGCTTTTCGCTCGATCAGCTTCAGGACATTTTTGACGCTGAAGAAAAGGTTGATCTGCTGGAAGTCGAGATTGACAGCGAGCTGGCCGCCATCATTGTGCGTCGTCAGCCGGCTGCCCGTGATTTGCGTCTCTTGCTGGCGATTTCCAAGATTACGACCAATCTGGAACGCACCGGCGATGAGTCGCACAAAATCGCCAAACGGATTCGCTCCATCGTGGAATTGGGCGAAGCCCGCAAAATCGCGCTTGGCGACCTGCACGCGATTTTTGATATGTCGGCCAGTCTCATCCATCGCGCGCTGGACGCTTTTGCCCGCCTGGATGTCATCGCGGCCGCAAATATTTACAAGGAAGACGATCTGATAGACCGTGAGTTCAAGGGTTTTACCCGCAAACTTATCACTTATATGGCGGAAGACCCGCATACCATCAGCAGCAGCCTGGATTTGCTCTTCATTGCCAAAGCGGTCGAGCGTATCGGCGATCACGCCAAGAACATCGCCGAATTCATTATTTACATCGTCAAGGGAACGGATGTGCGTCATAGCTCGTTGACGCATATTGAATCCGTTGTCCAATAAAAAGGCCATGAACGCTGTTGCCGCTCCCAAACCGCGTGTTCTTGTTGTCGAAGATCAGGCGGACATTGCCGAGTTGATTTTGATTCATTTACGCCATGCCGGGTTTGAGGCTACTGCGGCAGAAAATGGCGTACTTGCCCAGCAAAAGCTGGACGAGGTGCTGCCGGATGTGATTCTGCTTGACTGGATGTTACCCGGCGGGCAGAGCGGACTTGATCTGGCGCGTAAGTGGCGGGCTACGCCGCGCACCCGCAATGTCCCGATCATCATTCTGACGGCGCGGGGCGAAGAGGCCGACAAGATTTCCGGGCTGGACAGCGGCGGCGATGACTACATGACCAAGCCTTTTTCGCCTGCCGAACTCATGGCGCGTATCCGCTCGGTACTGCGCCGCCGCGCCCCGGAGCGGCTAAAGGAGGCGGTGACTGTCGGGGAATTGACCCTAGACGCCGGGACGATGCGGGTCACGTTCAGAAAGCGCGACATTGCCATGGGTCCCACCGAGTTCCGTATGCTGCATTACCTGATGAAGCACCCGGATCGTGTCCATTCCCGCGCAGCCTTGCTGGACAAGGTTTGGGGCGACCATGTGTTCATCGAGGAACGCACGGTTGACGTGCATATCAAACGCCTGCGTTCCGCATTGAATGACGCTGGAATGATGATCGAGACCGTGCGCGGCGCGGGCTATCGCCTAAGCTCGAAACAGGATGCCTGAAGACTTGCCGCCCTTGTTTTCCAGAATAATCAAATCGCTTCCCGTCATTAAGCACCCGCTGCTTTTGATGGTGGGCGGCGTGGCGCTTGCCGCCTGGGGCGGCTTTGCGATTTTTGACCTGCGCTCATGGCTGGGCCTGAGCTTGCTTCTGGGGGGATGGCTGGGGAACAGGTGGTATGCGCGCGCTTTGGCCGATTGGCTGGATCGGGCGCGAGACAAGCCGGACGCGCTGCCGCCCAGACTCGATGATACGCGCCGGGAAACTGCCGAGCGCGTCCAGCGCCTTATTCGCAAACAACGGCGTGAGATAGAAAAAATCGAAGCCGATTTGCATAATCTGCGCTCTGCGCTCCAGGCTTCGCCCAACGGCGTCGTCATTCTGAACGAGCAGCAATGTATCGAATGGTGCAACCGCACGGCCTGCGAACACTTTGGCCTGGACAGCAACCGCGACATCCTGCAACGGCTTACCAACCTTCTGCGCGCTCCCATGCTGGTCAAAAGTCTGGAAGAGCGCAATTTTTCTGAAGCGGTCATTCTGGAAAGTCCTTTGAGCAAGGCTTCCCATCCCTTGTGCCTGGAAGCGCGGTTTTTTCCCTATGGTCAGGGGCGCTTGCTCATGCTTTCACGGGACATTACCGCCATTGAGCAGGCCGAAGCCATGCGGCGCGATTTTGTCGCCAATGTTTCGCATGAAATCTGCACCCCGCTTACCGTGCTTGCCGGGTTTATCGAAACCCTGCAACACCTGAGCGTCAGCGAGGGCGAGCGGCAGGACTATCTTGTGCGCATGGCAAGTCAGGCGGCGCGTATGGCGAGTCTGGTGGACGATTTGCTGATGCTTTCCCGCCTTGAAGGTGGCGAGCCGCCCGACGCGAAGCAATGGACGGACGCGCAAAACCTGTTCATGCGTATTGAAGCCGACGCGAATGCCCTGTCCGCGCACATGGCCGGACAGAATGCGCCCGGACATAATCTGGTTTTTACGGGGATGGATACTGCGGTTGAGATTGCAGGGGCGGCAAAAGAGTTGCAAAGCGCGTTTTTTAATCTGGTCAATAACGCGATTCGCTATACTCCGCCCGGCGGCGATGTGATTGTCAGTTGGCTTGTCAAACCTGACGGCAGCGCCGATTTTTCCGTGCGCGACAATGGCCCCGGCATTGCGCCTGAACATGTATTGCGCCTGACCGAGCGTTTTTACCGGGTTGATTCCGACCGCTCCCGCGCCAGCGGCGGCACGGGGTTAGGGTTGTCCATCGTCAAACATATTCTGAAACGCCACGAGGCGACCCTTGCCATTGCCAGCGTTCCTGGGCAGGGCGCCAGCTTTACGGCGAGTTTCCCGGCGCATCGCATCCGGCTTGCCGAAGCGGAAGAGGTGGCATACAACAATCACCTGTAGGCAGGGACACGGTCTTGCAGACGGGTCTTGCAGACGGCAATGTCCAGGGTACGATAAATCGGTTTTGCAGACGGCAACGTTCAGCGCGGGTAGATTGGGGTGAGCGGAACGCGAACCCCAACATCTTGTTGCCTGGAGAGCTTACATTGGAGTTTGCTTCCGCTCACTCCAGGCTACGGATTTTCTCATGACTCAGTTTTGTTAAGGGATTTCCGGGGACTCAATCTTTACCGTTCCCGGTTGATGCTGTCTCTGGTTTGTTGCGCAGCGATGCGGGCGGCGGCGGCGTAATCGTTACCCTGTCCGGCGTATAAAATGGCGCGGGACGAATTCAGGATCAGTCCGTATCCGGCGGCGGTTTTGCCCGCCTTGACCGTAGCGGCAATATCGCCCCCCTGCGCGCCAATACCGGGGACTAGAAGCGGCATATCGCCGACCAGACTTCTTACGCGGGCGATTTCAGCGGGGAAAGTCGCGCCTACGACCAACGCGCATTGCCCGGTTTTGTTCCATGCCCCTGCGGCAAGCCTTGCCACCCGCTCAAAAAGCCTTTCTCCTTCCGTGCCCTCCATGAATTGAAGGTCGCTGCCGCCGGGGTTGGATGTCCGGCAAAGCAGGATGACGCCTTTTCCCGGATAGTCAAAATAAGGCTCGATGGAATCAAAGCCCAAATAAGGATTGAGGGTTACGGCATCCGCCTGATAGCGCATAAAGGCTTCCCGCGCGTATTGTTTGGCAGTCGAGCCGATGTCTCCTCGCTTTGCATCGAGGATTACCGGAATGCCGGGATGCCGGGCGTGAATGTACGCAATAATGCGCTCCAGCGTTTCTTCCGCGCGGTATGCGGAAAAATAGGCGATTTGCGGTTTGAAGGCGCACACAAAATGGGCGGTCGCGTCAATGATTGCGGCGCAGAATTCAAACAGGGCATCCGGGCTTTTTCGCACAGACGCGGGGAATTGTTCAGGGTCGGGGTCTAACCCGACACAAAGCAGGGAATCGTTTTTTTGCCAGGCGGCGGCGAGCATTTCGGTAAAGCGCATGTCAACCTCTCGGCATGAATTGTTGAAAGTCGGCAGGCAGCAGACAATTTTGCAGGCTGCGCTGGGTGAACAGATAGCGCCCGTCGCACACAAAACCCAGATCGCGCCAATCAACCATATCATTCAGCATTTGCGCTGCCTGCTTCAGTTCAGTTTGGGAAATGGCGGGATTTTTCGGGAAAAGCGCCAGAATGGAGCCGTCAAAATGCGGGCTGGAATGCAGAAAAAAGGGCTTGGGGTTGCGCGTTTTGCAATTGACATAAATTCGGGGATGATTGTTGAGCGGATACAATCTGCCCCATTGCCACCAGTTAGATTCGTCGAATTTTCGCACCCGCCGCGCAAGCAGGCGGGTTTTATGGGCCAAAAGATGCGGGTGTTGGCAATCGTAAAGCATCCGCCGGGTTTTTTGGCTTTGCGCGGTATGGGAACAGACAAATTCCAGATTCCCGTCCGGGTGTTCAAACAAATCGTCCGCGCCCGATACTCCGCCAACTTTTACCGCGAAAATGGTGGAGAGCGGCAGGCTATAGTCCTGGCGCAAAAACATGAATTGACCGGCAATTTCATGGAAAGCGCGTCCGTCGCGCATGCTTCGGTCGAATCGCCCCTTCTCGAAGCGAAAGATGGCGCAGTTGGGCGTATGCTCGCCAAAAACGCGGGCGTCTCCCGTTTCAACAAAGTCGGTGATACTGCCTTCCTGATACAGCCAGGCGTTCAGCTTTTTTGCCGCCGTTAGTTTGGTCAGTTCGCGCGGAACGATGAAAATCAGTTCGCCGCCGGGGTTCAGGTGACGCGCGCATTTTTCGATGAAAAAAAGAAAAAGGTTGCTGCGCCGGTCAAGGAGGGAAGCGTCAAGCAGCGCGCGCGTGGATGCCGGAATATCCTGATAGCGCACATAAGGCGGATTGCCGATGATGGTGTCGAAACGCATGGATGCCGGATAGGCGAAAAAGTCCATGACCAAAACGCCGGTCAGCGCGACGCTCTCATCTATCTCGATGCCTACGCATTGCTCGCCTTCTTGTAGCAGCGGCGTAAAAAACGCGCCGTTTCCCGCTGAAGGTTCCAGCGTTTGCCCTTTATTCCGGCGCAACCCCAGCATGAAATGGACAATTTCAGGTGGGGTGAATACTTGCCCCAGACGCTTTACATTATGAGTCGGCACAGGCTGAAGAAAGGCCGGGATTGATGCGTCATCCCGGCCTGTTCGATGAGAGATAAGCGGTCAGTGGTTTTTGCTGGTACACATCATCGTGGCTTCGCCCTCAATGATGATTCTGCCGCCAATCGTACAGACAGTTTCGATGATGACCCGTTTTTTGTCGACGAAGACCTCTTTGACCGTGGCGGTAGCCGTTACCGTATCGCCAGGGCGCACCGGCGCCTTGAATTTCAGGGTTTGGGCTACGTAGACGCAGCCGGGGCCGGGCAGACGATTGCCCAGTACGGCGGAAATCAGGCTGGCGGAAAGCATCCCGTGCGCAATGCGCCCGCCGAACATCGTGGTCTTGGCGAATTCTTCATCCAGATGTACCGCGTTGGTGTCGGTGGAAACGCCGGAAAAAAGCACGATGTCCGTATCTGTGATGGTCTTGGAGATGCTGGCGCTCATGCCGGGTTGCAGGTCTTCGATGTCGTAGCCGTTTTGCGGGTTCATGGTCAGATGCTCCTAGGGTAGTTGAAAAACAAGACAATTATAGGCGATACCGCCGCGTGATGTAACCAGAGGCGCAAAGCGCGGTCATGCGGATTGGCCGGGCAGGGCGGCGTACTTTGGGGCTGTATGTGTTAGACGTTATTTTCTTCAGACTGCCTCAACCATATTTGCCGCCGCTGAACCGTTCGTTTCCTGAGAGATCAAGCCAGCTTTGCACCGTGGCAAAGCCAGCGTCCGCTAAAAGCTGGCGGACGGCCTTGCCCTGTGCATGCCCGTGTTCACAGAGCAAATAGCCGCCGGATTCAAGATGATGGGGTGCGTCTCGAATAATAGCGCGTAGACAAGATAGGCCATCGCCTTCATCCGTCAAGGCCAGACGCGGCTCAAACCGGAGGCCGTCACCGGCAAGACAGGGGTCGGCGGCGGCGATGTAGGGCGGATTGGCAACGATAAGATGAAAGCGTCTGCCGGCGAGGGCGGAAAACCAGTCACTTTTGCGAAACTCCACGGGAGCGGCAAGGGTAGCGGCATTGGCGCGGGCGACAGCAAGCGCGGCATTGCTTAGGTCAACGCCTGTAACTTTGGTTTGCGGACATTCCAGTGCGATGGAAATAGCGATAATTCCGCTGCCACACCCCAGGTCAAGCACGTTAGCGGCAGGCAATGCGGCAAGCGTGTTGATGGCGTGTCCGGCCAGTTCTTCCGTTTCCGGGCGGGGAACGAGAACATCCGGCGTGATTGTGAAGGTTCGAGAGCGGAAACGAGCCTTGCCGACCAGATAGGCCAGCGGTTCGCCCCGGACGCGCCGCGCCAGCAGTCCATCCAGAATTGCCTGTTGCGTGGGGTCTATGCTTGTTTCAGGGCGGCAAATCAGTTCGGCGTGGGAAAGGCCAAGGACATGTTGCGCCAGCAGCCGCGCATCCAGCGCGTCAATCTCCATACGCGCAGTCTTCAGCCAGGCGGAAAGGAGCAGGGAGTGGGTCACGGATAGTCGGCTGTGACAGTTGAACCATCAATAATAGAGACAGGCCTGGGAGGAGTATGATTGAAAAACTTGATAGGTAAAGATTCGCGCACTATAGAACCATCCCGATGTTCAATTAAATGGGTAACCGCAAAATGCAAATGCGGACCGCCGCTAAAACCTGTATTGCCTGAATAGCCGATTATTTTTCCGGCAGGAACAGTTTGACCGATTTTTACAAGGTTGCTGTGGGGAGAAAGGTGAGTGTAGAGAGCAATAGAACGATCCTGGTGCATTATTTCAATATAGTTTGCCTTGTCGAGCATTTCCTGCGAATATCTTCCTTCAGTAAATCTGTTTTCAAGTGCGATGACAACCCCAGTTCTGGCAGCTACGACAGGAGTGCCTTCCGGTAAATTGAAGTCGATTGCATAGCGAGAATTTGGTTGCAAGTGCGTTGTCAAGGTTCCACCAGGCGCTTGACTTATCCTGCTTTGTATGCCGTTGGCAAAAGGAAGGCGATAGAGATAGTACCGATCTGGCGAGAAGGATATATCACCTGCCCAAAATTTGTAGTCGTGGTGAAATTTATATGACAAATTCCATACATCACGCTCAATTCTGGTAATTTCCCTTCTGGAGTGGGGCGGAATGACATGCGCGGAATTAGCTGTAGCGCCTATGCGAATATTTGTACCAGTAATACTGGTTTTGAATGTGATAGTTGCCGGGCTGTCGTTGATGGCGATCAGCTTAAACTCTGACTTGCTTATACGAATGCTCTCCACTTTGAAATCATGCTTGAAGGCATATGAGCGTTCCGCAGTAGTTAATATGCAAAATAAGAGCATAAACAACAAACTGTGTTTCACAAGCAGATTTAATGAGGCGTATATTCGTAGTAGCATTTTTACCCTTCTTCCGCCAGTGCCGCGAGTTGTTCCATCTGGTGTTCGCTTGCGAGGGCGTCAATGATCTCGTCCAGATTGCCTTCCAGCACGGCGGCGAGTTTATAGAGGGTGAGGTTAACACGGTGATCGGTAACGCGGCCTTGCGGAAAATTGTAGGTGCGGATGCGTTCAGAGCGGTCGCCGCTCCCGACAAGGCTTTTTCGGGTGGCGGCCTCTTTCAGCCGCCGTTCCCGCATTTCCGCGTCTTTTATACGCGCAGCAAGGACTTTAAGGGCGGAAGCCCTGTTTTGATGTTGCGAGCGTCCGTCCTGACACTCGGCGATGATGCCGGTGGGCAGGTGGGTAATGCGTACTGCCGAATCGGTTTTATTGATGTGCTGCCCGCCCGCGCCGGAAGCGCGGAAGGTATCAATGCGTAAATCCGCCGGATTGAGGCGAATTTCCTCCATCTCATCCGCTTCTGGCATGATGGCGACGGTACAGGCGGAAGTATGAATGCGTCCCTGGCTTTCCGTTTCCGGCACGCGCTGCACCCGATGCGCCCCGGACTCAAATTTGAGGCGGGCATAAACGCCAGTGCCCACAAGACGACAGATGATTTCCTTATAACCGCCCAATTCCGATTCGTTTGCGGAGAGCGGTTCCACTTGCCAGCGTTTTTGTTCAGCAAAACGGGCGTACATGCGAAACAGATCCGCCGCGAAGAGCGCCGATTCGTCGCCGCCCGTGCCGGCGCGAATTTCCAGAAGAACGCTACGCTCATCATCGGGGTCGCGCGGCAGCAACAGACAGGTGAGTTCCCGTTCAAGTTGCGGCAAACGTGCTGTGGCGGCGGCTATTTCTTCTTCCGCCAGGGTGCGCATTTCCGGGTCAGCGAGCAATGCCTGGGTTTCCCGTAAATTGACTTCGGTTTGCAGATAAGCGGCATACAGGCTTGCAGCCGGGCTGATTTCGGCGCGCTCGCGGGAGACGCGGCGAAAGAGATCCATATCTTGCGCCGCTTCTTCGCTGGCAAGCAGGGCGTCAATTTCGGCCAGACGAAAGGCGATTCGTTCCAGTTTTTGGCGGATGCTTGTTTTCATCGAAAGGGGATTGCCGTTAATGGCGTGAGCTGATTTTGCCCTCTTTACCTGAGAGCAGTCGCGCGATGTTGCTCCGATGCGTGGCGAGCAGAATGACGGCAAACAGGATGATTATGCCAATCGGCCCATCGTCTTCGAGCAACAACAGCCAAAATGGCGCGGACAGCGCGGCGGCCAGGGCGCCAAGTGACGAGTAACGGCTTATTTTGGCCATGACAAGCCAGGTGGCGAGGGTGGCGAGACCCACCCAGAAGGAAAGGGCAAGTAATGCGCCCGCTGCGGTGGCGACGCCTTTTCCTCCCTTGAATTTCAGGAAGACCGGGAAGATGTGGCCGATTAGCACGGCAAGCGCAACCAGGCCGATGTCGAACTCAGAAAGCCCTGGCAGGCGGGCGGCAAGCACGGCAACCGCGCCTTTGCCCGCATCACCAACGAGGGTGAATATTGCGGCTTTGCGGTTGCCGCTACGCAACACATTGGTTGCGCCCGGATTGCCGGAGCCGTAGGTACGCGGGTCGGCCAGCCTGAACAGGCGGGAACTGACGACCGCAAACGGGATAGACCCTAAAAGATAGGCGGCCAGACAGGAAAGGATGAGGATGTGCCAGGAGGAGGTCATAGGTCTCGCAAAGAGAAGTAATGGACGGGGACAGGTTAAAATAGGCAGACCGATTCTATCGCAATCGTGGCCTGCTTTTTGGATTGTTCGCTATGGATACCATTGTTATTGACGAACTTTGTCTTGATGCCTGGGTGGGAGTTTATCCCAGGGAGATCGCGCTCGCGCAAAACGTGCTGCTGAGTCTGGAAATCGGCATTCCGCCTGTTGCTGCTGTCAGCGATAACATACGCGACACCATTGATTATGAGCGATTGATTGTCCGCCTGCGCGAAGCGTTATCGGAACGCAAGTTCGCTTTGCTGGAGGCGCTGGCGGGCTTTGTTGCCAACCTTATTCTGGAAGAATTTGCCGCGCTCAAGGTGCGCGTCGCCGTCGCCAAGCTGGGCATATTCCGGGAAGTCAAACGGATAAGCGTGGTAGTAGAGCGGGAAAAGGCATAGCGCGTAGGCTGGGATGGAACGAAGTGGAATCCCGGCTTCAAGCATCATCGAAAATCCAAAACTCTGGGATATGCTACTCTGCCTGGCAGCTTGCAAGGTAGAATAACAATTTTTCATGAATTGGGGCGGTAGATAGGATGAACAAGTACAACATCGTATTTGACGGCACGCTGCGGGAAGGGGTAACGCAGGATGAGGCTGCGGTCAATATGGCTAAATTGTACGGCTCCGACCAGGCGCGTGTTGCGAATTTCCTGTTCGGTAGCAAGCGCGTGATTCTGAAACGCGACCTATCGGCGGAGAAGGCGGACAAATTTCTGATTGCCCTGAAAAATGCCGGATTGCTTGCAAGGAAGGAAGAGATTGCCCCGACCGTTGCCTTGCAGAAAGAAGCGCCGCCTTCTTCCGTCGACAAGCCGGAGAAGACAGAGGCTGGAGGCATGTCGTCCGGTGGATGGGACACGCCGGGGACAAATAATACCGCCGCATTGGCTGCATATGGGCTGGGTTCAACGCCAACTGCTCACCCGCAGCACCCTCCACAGTCCATCTCCACAGAGTCCATCCCTCCCACAGCCCGGGAATACACGCCTGAGAGCTACTCAGGCGACGATACGGAAGAATTTGCAGAACTTAGCTGGTTTTCCTTCGAGGGGCGGCTGGGGCGGATTCGCTATTTTTGCTGGCTGACAATTTCGGGAATGCTTATGTCGGTTTCAGTTGCATTAAGTAATGAGTGGAAGATATTTCTAGTTCCAATATTTGTGGGATGGACAATAGCGATGGGATGCTATCTAAAGGTGAGATTAGATTTGGACGATTCTATATGGCGTGTTGTGCCTGCCTTTTTAATATTCTCTACGGTTATTTTGTTTAAATCTTCAATAGTTTTAACATGGGCTTTAGTAGGGACAGCGGGAGTGTTCAATCTTTCCGTGATTATGCGGCGTTTGCATGACATCAATGTTAACGGTTTGTGGGCTTTTCTGTATCTGGGTATGTTTGCTCATCTCATCAACGCTCCCGGCTGGTCAGCTTTGCTGTATCTGATAACTGTTGTGATTGGACTGTTTATGCTGGCGCTTCTGTTTTGGCCGGGTGACGCGGGAGAAAATGATTATGACCTGCCGCCGCCGCCGAATACAATCGCCTTGAAGATTACGGCAGGTGTTTTAATCATGCTCTTTGTCGGCGGGATTGTCGCTGCAATCGTTATTCCGCATGTGTATCAGGCTATCCAGTAAGCTGGGATAGAACGAAGCCAGTAGGTTAATGGAATGGACTCCTCCTGTCCTTTTGGGTGTGTAAATCGAACTGTGTCAATTTGGTTTGTTTCATAACTCATTTACCGGAAGCCTGTCTTCGCCGAAGACGATTTGAAAGACCTGCAAAGCGGGCTTCCAGTGATGAATCGTCTTCCACTTGTCAGCGCATTGCCGTATTGCCAGATACATTGCCTTGAACACGCTTTCGTCGTTAGGGAAGATTTTGCGGTTTCGCGTCAGCTTACGCAAGCTCGCGTTCAACGATTCGATGGCATTGGTCGTGTAGATGACCTTGCGGATTTCGCCTGGGAACTGGA
>WRKX01000067.1 GCA_009777925.1 Betaproteobacteria bacterium
CGCACCGCCTGTTTGCGTCTCTCATGCTGTGGTTCGCGCGACAGCCTGCGACCATCTTCTTTGTCCATTTCACTTATGTGGGGATGATGTAAAATTATTCAATACTTAGTAGCCGGGTCTATAATATTGGTCAAGGTTCACTTCCGTGGAAAATCACAAGTTCTGCGTCAGCTAAGTGGCTTTGATGGTGGTCCGTCTCGAGTACAGGTGGGCCACTTGAATGACGAGCTTGCCATAGAAGTCATAGAGTCTTATCACAACAGTGAATTCGTCCACTACTGGGTTTGGAGCGAAGCGGATGGACGCTTTCTACGATTTTCCAAGAGCCAATCGCAAGGTTGTTGATTGTCCGCATGTCGGCGCATATCAGCGCAAGACAGTTCATAGCTCGGTCAGAGGGGCGATATAATGCTCACCTTTTGACAAGCCGGAATGCTCATGGAAGCCGAATATTTGAATCGCATCGAAAACAATCTCTCCGATCTCGCGGCGCGCGCCGCTCAATTACGGAGGTATCTTTGACTACGACCAGAAAAGCGAACGGCTGATTGTCGTCAATCTGGAACTGGAAGACCCGAAAATCTGGGATGATCCCAAACGGGCAGAAGCCCTGGGACGGGAAAAACGCGCCCTGGAAGAGAATGTGCTGACGCTGCAAGGCATTGCGGTCGGACTGAAAGATTCGTGCGAATTGTTCAGCATGGCGCGGGCGGAAAATGACGCAGCGACCATGACGGGCGTTGAGGAAGACGTAGCCGGTATCGAGGCGGAAGTCGCAAAACTGGAATTTCGCCGGATGTTCAATCATCCGCAAGACCCCAATCCTTGCTTTTTGGAAATTCAGGCGGGCGCGGGCGGAACCGAAGCCCAGGATTGGGCTGCCATGCTATTACGTATGTATCTCAAATACGGCGAGAAAAAAGGCTTTCAGGTGGAACTCCTGGAAGAGTCGGAAGGCGATGTTGCGGGTATTAAGGGCGCTACGGTCAAGCTCACCGGCGATTATGCCTACGGCACATTACGCACTGAAACCGGCATTCATCGTCTGGTCAGAAAATCCCCCTTCGATTCCAACGCGCGGCGGCACACCAGTTTTTCTTCCGTGTTTGTGTACCCGGAAGTGGATGAATCCATCGAAATCGAGATCAATCCGGCGGATGTGCGGGTGGATACCTTCCGCGCTTCCGGCGCGGGCGGCCAGCACATCAACAAGACCGATTCGGCGGTGCGGATAACCCATACCCCAACCGGTATCGTAGTGCAGTGCCAGAATGACCGCTCGCAGCACAAAAACCGTGACGAAGCTTGGCGAATGTTGCGGGCAAGGCTCTATGAGCATGAGCTTAGGAAACAGCAGGCGGAACAGCAAAAGCTGGAGGACGCCAAATCGGATATTGGCTGGGGGCATCAGATTCGTTCTTATGTGCTTGACCAGTCAAGGATCAAGGACTTGCGTACCGGGCATGAAACCGGCAATACCCAGGCGGTGCTGGACGGCGACCTGGACCCGTTCATCGAAGCCAGCTTAAAACAGGGAGTTTGATTGTGAAAGCCATTGAAGCGGATACAAAGGCTGTCCCGCAGGAAGAGGATCACGCGGAGCATGAGAATCACATTATTGCCGAACGCCGGGAAAAACTTGCCGAATGGCGGCGGAGTGGACGCGCTTATCCCAACGATTTTCAGCGCGCCAATACGGCGGGCAAATTGCAGGAACTTTACGGCGACAAGGAAGCGGAAGCGCTGGAAGACATGCCGATTGAAGTTAGCGTTGCCGGACGTATCATGCTGAAACGCCTTATGGGCAAGGCTTCCTTTGTCACCTTGCAGGATTTGTCGGGGCGTATCCAGCTCTATATCAGCCGGGACGCGGTGGGCGAGGCGGTTTATGCCGAGTTTAAGCATTGGGACATCGGCGACATTGTGGGGGTTACGGGGAGCCTGATGAAAACCCGGACGGGCGAACTTTCCGTCAAGGTCGGCGAAATTCGCCTGCTTTCCAAGTCAATACGCCCCCTGCCGGACAAATTTCATGGCCTGACTGATGTGGAATTGAGATACCGCCAGCGTTATGTTGATCTCGTCATGAACGAGGAAACACGATTTGTATTCGCGCGAAGAAGCAGCATCCTTCAGAGTATGCGCGGCTATATGTGCGAGCATGGATTCATGGAAGTGGAAACCCCCATGCTGCAACCGATTCCCGGCGGCGCGGCGGCTAAGCCTTTTGTAACGCGCCACAATGCGCTGGACATGGATATGTATCTGCGTATCGCGCCGGAGCTTTATCTGAAACGGCTTGTGGTCGGCGGCTATGAAAAGGTATTTGAGGTCAATCGTAATTTCCGTAACGAGGGACTCTCTCCCCGCCACAACCCGGAATTTACGATGATGGAGTTTTATGAGGCTTACGCGAATTACAAAAGCCTCATGAACTTTACCGAAGGGCTGCTGCGCCATGCGGCGCGTAAGGCGCTAAACACGGAAACTTTTCTCTATCAGGGGCGGGAAATGGATTTTTCCCGGCCTTTTTCGCGGCTTACGATTCTGGAGGCGATCAAGAAGTTTCATCCTGAATTTACCGACCAACAACTGCGCAATCCCGAATGGATCAGGACGCAAATAGAGGCGTTTGGAGAAACGGTAAAGCCGGGGGGCATAGGCTCTCTGCAATTGCAGCTTTTTGAAGCCTGCGCCGAGAGCCGCTTGTGGGAACCGACTTTCATTATGGATTATCCGGTCGAAGTCTCGCCTCTGGCGCGCGCATCTGATGCCAACCCGGAAATTACCGAACGTTTTGAGTTGTTCATTGCCGGACGCGAAATCGCCAACGGGTTTTCTGAATTGAACGATCCTGAAGATCAGGCGGAACGCTTCATGGCGCAGGTAAAAGCAAAAGAAGCCGGGGAAGAGGAGGCCATGTATTTTGACGCCGATTACATCCGCGCCCTCGAATACGGATTGCCGCCGACCGGCGGCTGCGGGATTGGCATTGACCGGTTGGTTATGCTGCTGACCGACAGACCCGCCATCCGCGATGTGATTCTGTTCCCGCAAATGCGCTCTGAATAAAGTGGCGCGGGACGGGCAGGACGCGCCCGCGCCTCTGGGTTAGAATGAAAGGATATTGCCGATTTTGCCCCGTTGCTTTTATTTTCAAGGGAGATGCCTATGTCCATACGCCATCGCTTTTTACCTCTTTCCATGGTTATGCCTGATATGGTTTTGGCAAGGCCGATCATGCTCACGGAGCGGGGAAGGGTTGTCCTGAATCTTCCGGCGGAACACATCCTGACCAGAAACAATCTGGCGCAGTTGCGGGCGCATCACGCCCAGTATGTGTGCGTGCAGGAAGAAGATTATCGCGGGCGATTGGCGCGGGAGCGTTTTGAAATGGATCAGATCGAGCGATTGCAAACCATTTTCTGCCACGCTGATTTGGGCGACCCGGAGACGCGAGCCTTTTTTGAAGCTGTTCTGGCTTATCGCGCCGCCTGAAAGGGGAGATAAAAATGACAGTCTTGATTACGCCGCAAAGGGTCAAACAGGAAGTTTCCCGTCTACCCGCTTTTCCTCTGGTCATCAACGAGCTTTTGCATGTTCTGGATGACGATACTTCCAGCATGATGGTGCTGGCGCAGCATGTCGAACGCGATCCGGTACTTACGGGGCGCATTCTTTCGGCGGCAAACCGGCTCCTTAGAGCAGAGGGCTGGCAGGAAGTACGGGATGTCTATACCGCCGCTTCCCTGATTGGTTTTTCCCGGATTCGGGAAATAGTGCTGACGACCTGCATTGCCAACCTGAACGGCAATTTCGCCAGTCAACATTTTCACTGGGGACACTGCCTGGCGGCAGGCGTTGCCGCCCAGGAACTGGCTTTAAGGGCAAAAGGCAACCAGAATGGGGCGCTGGTTGCCGGGCTGTTGCATGACATCGGCCAGCTCTGGCTGGCTTACTTTTATCCTCTCGAATTCCAGCAGGTGCGTCTCCAGGTGGAAGTGCATGACATGGAGATTTGCGAGGCGGAGCGCGTCATGTTCGGCATGGATCACAGTGAAATCGGCGGCATCGTCGCGGAGTACTGGCAATTGCCCAAAGACATTACTAATGCCATTGTCAACCATCATGATCCTGATGACAAGGCCGCCAGAAACCCCACCGTCGCTGCGGTTCACCTGGCGGAGGCGATCATTCAGGCGCTGGACCTGCCCTACCGGGATTTGAACTATGTCTTTCGCGTTTCCAGCGCCGCCTGTCGCACCCTGGGCGTTCATTGGGGCGAGGAGAGCTTTGCCCTTTTGGGCGTGATTGACGCCCGCTATCAGTATGCGTTATCCGTATTTCCCTGAATTGTATAGTGATTCACACAATTTCGGGGACATCGCCCCCGGGAGCGCCGGGCACTAGCCCGGCATCCTCGGCCAATCTGCTGCGTCGCTTGGCCGCGCTGGTGCGCGGCGCTCCCAGAGTTCGCTGAAGTATCATTTTTCCAACAGTCTCTTTATATGCGCGAATCACTATATTGAGTCACCCTGGCCTTGAGGTTTGGGTGACTCAACAATCTTCTGCCTGAGGCCGGGGCGACTCAGGTTTTCAGGGACGTTCCGGCTCGGTTATGTCGGTGGTGCTCTTCAGGCGCAGGTCGTTTTCGGCCTTTGCCGGATCAGGCAGTTCGGGCGTATCGGTCGCGCCGGTTGTATCTGGTTTTTTGGGTTGGATGATCGCTATCACACGCCTGGGAGGGGCGGAATCCTGCGCGGGGCTGGATGAATGGGCATTGTCGGCGCTGGAGGATGCCTTATAGCGTTCGGAAATGCCATCGTACCAGATGTAATCACCGCGTAGCTGATCGCCGCCGCTTTGTATCCAGGCGCGATTAAATAATTCGGCAATTTCATGGTGGGTATCGTATTCGATACGTTCCGCTTCGCCCTCAATAAATTCCTCGCGCCCTTCCCGCTTCTGCCGGAAACGCGCAAGTCCGTCGGGGCCGGAGTAGGCGACGCCGCGCTGAAAACCATGCGCGTCTTCCGTTACCACAATTTTGTCGGAATGAATGACCAATGTGCCCTGGGTCAGCACGACATTACCTTCAAATACCTGAGTCCGCTTCAAATCATCAATGATGATGCGATCCGCTTCCAGGGTGATGGGTTTGTCCCGATCCGCCAGTTCCGCGTGGGCAGGCAGGATAAAGGCCAGGATGAAAACGAAGCAAAAAAGACGGGTCATGGTTTTTTAGCGGAAGGAGCTTGCACATATTCGCCGCGCGCTTTGCGGCGAAGGGTAAAGGTTCCCAGGTCGTGGTCCGCCAGGAGGCCGATGCCGTTCAACCAGGTAGCGCCCTGGGTAATTGCAACCGGCTTGTCGTTGAACGCTTTGCCTTCTTCGGGCAGAACGGTCAATTCCGGCGTGCGGGCGACGAGTGCCGCTCTACCCGCATACGCAGCTCTGGTCAGTACCACGTCATCGCGCAAAAGCACCCGTTCCCCTTTTTCCGTGACGAAGGCGGATTGCGCGGTCAGCGTGACATCCGGCAGTTTGGGGCGGTAATGGATCAGCCTGGGGGTGAGGATAAGGCTATTGTCGTCGCTCGGATAGTGTTCCATACGGCTTGCGGTCATGCGATAGCGCAGCGTGCCGTTCATGTCGTAGCGATAGAGGGTCAGATTTTCCACGATGGCGTCCGGCGTATCCAGTTTTTTTCCTTCCTCTGCCTGGAAGGGCATGGTTATGGCTTCTTTCAACCAGAAGGCGAGCGCCGCAAGCCCGGAGAGGACAAGGAGAGGGAAGAGCGTTGCCGCCATGTTTTGCGCGCGCATTCGCTATGCCTTTCCGTCCGATAACCAAGGTTTGAGTATGCTCTCGAATTTGCCCTGCGCGGTGAGGATGAGGTCGGAAACTTCCCGCGCCGCGCCTTCTCCGCCCCGCGCCCTGGCGACGAACATGGCATGTTTCTTAACCAGTGGATGCGCGTTAGCCGGCGCGGCAGCAAAGGCGCACAGGCGCATGACCGGCAGGTCGACCACATCGTCGCCCATGTAACCGGCTTCTGCGGCAGAGAGTTTGAGATGATCGAGGAGCGCAACAAGGCAGGCGCGTTTGTCAGCAACTCCTTGAAAGAGATGCCGGATTTCGAGATTGGCCGCCCGTGCCGCTACCGCGCCGGAAGTTCTGCCGGTGATGATGGCAAGCTCAATGCCTGCCTGTTGCAGAAAGCGTAAGCCTTGTCCGTCCAGGGTGTTGAAGGCTTTGCATTCCTGCCCGTCTTCGCCGTAGTAGAGACGGCCATCGGTCAACACCCCGTCAACGTCGAACGCCATAAGTTTCAGGCGGGCGGCGGCGCAGCGGATTTTGACAGTGGACATCAGATTACCCTGGCGGCAAAAAGGTCGTGCATGTTGAGCGCCCCGATGAGGCGATCCGCCGCGTCCACGACCAGCAACTGGTTGATGCGGCGCCGCTCCATGATCTCCACGGCCTCAACCGCCAGACGATTGGGCGCGATCCGGTAGGGTTCAGGGCGCATCAGACGCTTGATGGGAAGCGCCAGAAAATCCTCGTTCCCGTGTGTCTTTCTATTTTCCAGGGCGCGGCGCAGGTCGCCGTCGGTGAAGATGCCGAGGATTTTGTTTTCAGGATCGGTGATTGCGGTCATGCCGAGTCCGCCCCGGCTGATGGTCAGGATGGCTTCGGAAAGGGTGGCGTCGGGGCGAACGGTAGGCACTTGTTCGGCCTTGCGCATTACGTCTTCAACATGGGTCAGGAGCCGCCGCCCCAAACTGCCGCCTGGATGGGAGAGGGCGAAGTCTTCTGTCTTGAAGCCACGCGCGTCGAGCAGAGCGACCGCGAGCGCGTCGCCCAGCGCGAGCGCGGCGGTTGTGCTGGCGGTAGGGGCAAGATTCAGGGGGCAGGCTTCCTGCGCGACGCTAACGTCAAGCTGGATATCCGCTTCGCGGGCGAGAGTGGAAGCGGAATTGCCGGTCATGGCGATGAGTTTCGCGCCTTGTCTCCTCACGGCGGGCAGGATACGGAGAATTTCCTCGGTTTCGCCGGAATTGGAAAGGGCAAGGAAAACATCAACGCTTTGCACCATGCCCAGGTCGCCGTGACTGGCTTCGCCGGGATGAACAAAGTAGGCTGGAGTGCCGGTGGAAGAAAGGGTTGCGGCGATTTTGCGGGCGATATGCCCGGATTTTCCCATGCCGCTTATGATGACCCGCCCCTTGCTTTGCAGGATCAGTTCCACCGCCTCGGCAAAGCGCGCGTCAATTCGGGAGATCAACGCCTGAATGGCCTCAGCCTCAATGGCAAGGGCGCGTATTGCCAGTTCAATTGGGCGCGAGGGGCTGGAAGGCATGTTCATGGAAAAAAGGTGAATGGATAATGGTTGACGGTAGAAAACGCGGCTGTGCGTGGAACAAGGGAAAATATCCCTTCCTGATACAATTGGATTATAGCAACACTTTCATACGCGCCTGCATGTAGTGTTCAGGGTTGTTGCCGCAAAGGCACACTGCTGGCCGGAATAAAAAATCGTGGTTGCCCTGTAAGCGTTGCTGTACAAGGGCAAAAAGAGTTCTCTCGTGAGAGTCAACTTGCAGATTGGCTTTAGCTCCTTTTTTAAAGATAGGGGCTGGACATGGGAGCGCAGGCGGGAATGAGGGATGGATTAAGCGTCGGGGCGCAACTGTCTTCGTAGGGGCGCGATTTATCGCGCCCAGCCCAACAAACTCCGGCGGCCTTGTAGATGGCAAGTCTTGCAGACGGCGATGTACGGGCGCGATAAATCGCGCCCGTACATGAAATCACTTGCGCGAAATCAATCTGTTTAGCATGAAAAAACATTCCGGCCAGTAGTGCGCAAAGGCGGGAATCCAGCCTGTGTCTTAAAACGCTTAAACATGGGCGTGGCGCCGGAAAACGCGCACGCGGGGCGCAATTTTGTCCTTCAGGTTGCGCATAGCCATGCGCATGTCGAACTCGGTTTGCAGATTCATCCAAAAGCGCGGGTCCATGCCGAAGAACAGCCCCAAACGCAAGGCGGTATCCGCAGTAATCGGGCGTGCGCCGTGTGCAAGCTCGCTAATGCGGCTTGGGGAAACGTCAATGTCGGCTGCAAGCTGGCGAGCCGTGATACCCATTGGTTTCATGAAGTCTTCCAGCAGAATTTCGCCGGGGTGAATTTCATCGAGGAATTCAGGCATGTTTGTCCTTTTTTAGTGGTAGTCCACGACTTCGACCATGTACGCACCGTCCTCTCGCCAGAGAAAGCAAACTCGCCACTGATCGTTGATACGGATGCTGTATTGTCCTTTGCGGTTGCCCTTCAGGGCTTCAAGCCGGTTGCCGGGGGGAATCATCAAACTGAGCAACTCGGTTGCTGCGTGTAGTTGTAGCAGCTTACGTCGCGCTACCCGCTCAATGTTCTTGAATCTGGGTACCGCTTGGCTATGAAAAAGCGCTTCGCTATCGGGACAGGTAAATGAATGAATCATGCCTTATCATATTCCTCGTCACGGAACCCGTCAAGCGGATGCACAAGGGCGGTAACACGAATTGATTGCCCCTTGGTCGAGCAACCTAAAGGCAATTACTCGGATACATCGTTTCTTTTGAGCTTCGCTTACAGGTCGTAAAAAGTGGGCAAAAGGGTTACTTTTTATCAAAAGTCAGGTTGTTTAAAAGGCAGGTTATTCAGAACAGACCAAATCCAGCTTGTATCTGAAGTTGGTTTTCTAGGGGGGCAAAAATTGTTTTTCCAATTTTTACTATTATCATGGTTTGGCCTATATATATCTCGCCATGGGATTGTCCCCCAAGTATGACCTAAACCATGCTCAAAGACATAGCCGATCCGTTCCGCGATTACTTCCTGCGTTTGCAGATCAATAATTTGCAGGCGGCTCCTGGCAACCCAGTAATGCCTATCTTCGCGCGTGGATAAATCATCCCAGGTAAAGCCGTAACGACTTTGTATGCTTTCAGTGGGTTCGCACCTGTACCATTTTCGACTGCGTGGGCATGTGTCACTCGGATTCTGGTCATCTGTAGGGTAATAACGCCACAATCGGTCTGGGTCATCCAAATCATGGGTTTCGACAAAGGAAAACAGCGGAAGTTCGTTGTCATCGGCGGCTTTTATTACCTTATCACCAAGAAATCCCGACAATTCCGGCATGTCATAAGTGTGTGCGCCTGCATACGGATCACCCATCCAAAACTGGTCTTTCATTTCCTTGGATGTTGCAGCCCTTCGGGGTTTCATCATGTACACGCTCTCCTGAGGTTCCGTCACTGTCTTGTATATGAAGTATCCGCTGTCCTCGGAGCATTTCTTGTGGAAGTATACCCAGGCTTCCTCCCTGTAAGCACTGTGCTCCGCTAATGCAGCTTCCTTCTTTTTTTTCACTTGGTAGGTTTGGTAGACCGGTAAGCCAATCAGACCACCCGCAAGCAGCAATATCAAAACAATGCGCACCTGCCATTGCCATCTTTCGAGCGTAACGATGAGAGCAGCCAGCGGAAGCAATGCCATTAACATCAAGATTACGAAGTTGCGTAAGGAATATTGGTAAAGGTAAATCATCACGCCCCAGAACATATGAAAGCACATAAACGGTAGCAGCAACATAGCGCGTACCTGCCACAACCATCTTTTGCGTGTAGCGATGAAAATCATCAGCAGAGGCAACAACACCAACCATGCGGTGTACACGAGTGTAGCGATCAACCAGATGTCCATATTTTCTTTCCTCTTATCGAACGCCGTGAGAGATAACGGCGCTAATGCAGCTTAACCAGCCCGACAGGGGTGAGCGTAGCAAACCTCAACATGCTGAGTTGGTTTTATTAGCACACGGTTTTGATGGGCAAATATTGTACAGTCTCAATCTATAGGCTTGGCTGTCTGAGCCAGTCTTCTGAGTATAGAATCAGGGTGAATCAGTCTGTTTCCTTTACCCGGATAAAGCAATATGGAACTTCAGAGCGTCGTCCTGGCACTGCGTGAGACTTTGCGCGAGGGGCGCAAGCGTCTGGCAGCGGATTATCGGCAGGCATTGAGCCAGGACGCGCCTGGAGTTTTACACGCGCATACGGAACTGGTAGATGATGTATTGCGCAGCATCTGGCAGGCGGCGGAATTCCCTCAATCATTGGCATTGGTTGCGGTGGGCGGCTATGGGCGCGGCGAGCTTTATCCCGGTTCCGATGTTGATCTGTTGATCCTGCTGCCAAATGATGCGGATGAAGCCTTGCGGGAAAAACTCTCCCTTCTGGTCGGGATTTTTTGGGACATCGGCCTGGAAACAGGTCACAGCGTGCGCACGGTCAGGGAATGCGCCAGCGAAGCGGCAGGCGATATAACCATCCAGACAGCGCTCCTGGACAGCCGCCTGTTGACAGGCAATACCGCTCTGTTCGAGATTTTTCGCGCAACATTTTCGGCTAATCTCGACAAAGTTGCCTTTTGCGCCGCCAGGCAACTGGAGCAGGAAGCGCGTTATCAGCGTTTTCAGGAAACGTCCTACAGCCTGGAGCCCAACTGCAAGGAAAGCCCCGGCGGTCTGCGCGATTTACAGAATATCCTCTGGATTGCCAAAGGATGTGGTTATGGCAATGGCTGGCGGAATTTGCGCCAATGCGATTTTTTATCACTGGAAATCATAAAGCAGGCGATAGAGTGCGAACGCTATCTGCAACACCTGCGTATCCTCCTGCACCTCATAACCAGGCGACGGGAAGATCGTCTGCTCTTCGACCATCAGGAAAGCCTGGCAAAAGAAATGGGAATAGAAGCCGCCGAAAACCGCCGCGCTTCCGAAGTTTTGATGCAGCGTTATTACCGCAACGCGCAACTTGTCACACAAATCAATACTATTTTATTGCGAGGCATTGCGGCGGAAATATTGCCTGTGGAGCATCCGCTGCCGGTATTGCTTAACCCGCGCTTTCAGAAAGTCGGGGATTTTCTGGACATAACGGATGAAGAAGTTTTCCGGCGGCATCCGCCTGCCTTGCTGGAGGGCTGCGCCCTGATAGAACAATATCCCGAATTGCGCGGCATGACTGCCCGTACCCTGCACGCCCTCTGGCGAGCGCAAGACCTGATTGATGACGATTTTCGCGCCGCGCCGGAAAACCGTCGCCGTTTTCTTTCCCTTTTTCAGGGTGAGCATGGCATTATTAGTGTTTTTTCCCAAATGTGCCGATTCGGCATTATGGGGCGTTATCTGCCTGCCTTCGGCAAAATTGTCGGCCAGATGCAGCATGACCTTTTCCATGTCTATACGGTCGACCAGCATATTTTGCAGGTGCTGCGTAATCTTCGCCGTTTCGCTCTGGAAGAGTACGCGCATGAATACCCCGAATGCAGCCGTTTGCACAATGCCTTTGCCCGCCCCTGGACGCTCTATGTTGCCGCTCTGTTCCACGACATAGGCAAAGGGCGCGGCGGCGACCATTCCCTGCTCGGCATGGAGGATGCCCGCGCCTTTTGCGAATCGCACGAAGTAGACGCGGAGGATAGCGAGCTGATCGTCTGGCTGGTCGGCCAGCATCTCCTGATGTCGCAGGTCGCGCAGAAAGAGGATATTTATGACCCGGAGGTCATTGCAGCTTTTGCCACAGAGGTGCGGGATACGCGCCATCTGACGGCGCTTTATCTGCTGACGGTTGCCGATATTCGCGGTACCAGCCCGAAAATCTGGAACAACTGGAAAGCCAGACTGCTGGAAGACCTCTATCGCCTGACCCTGCAATATCTGGAAAGCAGTGAGCCTGCCGAGCCGCAAGGCATTATTGAGGAGCGGCAGGCCGAAGCGTTGCGGCTGCTGCGCTATTTTGCCCTTCAGGACACGGTGCACGAGCGGCTGTGGAGCCAGTTCGACACTGTTTACTTCCTGCGTCATTCCGCCGAGGAAATTGCCTGGCATACCCGTTCCCTCCATTACCGCATCCAGATTGATAAACCAATTGTCAAGGCGCGGGCGCATTCCGGCGGCGGGTTGCAAGTCATGGTATACACTCTTGATGAACCCCGGCTTTTCCTCAGGATTTCCGCTTTTTTTGCCCGCGCGGGCTATAACATCGTCGAGGCAAAAATCCATACGACCCGACATGCCTACGCGCTGGACAGCTTTATCCTGCTGGATGTCGGCGACAACGCCCAGGACAGGGACATGATAGCCTTCATCGAAACTGAGCTTGCCCGTACTCTGGCAGAACATCTCCCCATTTCCGAGCCTGCTTTAGTCCGTCTTTCCCGGCAGGCGCGGCATTTTCCGATCATCCCGGAAGTCCATATCGCGCCCGACGAGCGCGGCGAACAACATGTTCTCTCCGTTATTGCAGCCGACCGTCCCGGCCTTTTGTATCACATCGCGGCCACCCTTGCCCGGCATCAGCTTACCTTGCATACGGCGCGTATCGCTACCCTTGGCGAACGGGCGGAAGATGTCTTCCTGATTAGCGGTTCCGCTCTCGACAGGGATGCAAAACGCCTAAAGTTGGAGCAGGATTTACTGGAAGTGTTGCAGGTGCGGGGAGATTTTGCAGATGGCAAATAACGAACTCCAACATCATTCCTCGACAGCCAAAATGTTGGGGTTCACGTTCCGCTCACCTCAAGCTGCCACGCTATTGTGGGGGTTTAGAAGTCGATATTGTTCACGTCAAACCAGCTATTGAATCGGCAATTAAGGTTTGACTTTTCAAGAGACGCTCCATATGGGTCGGAATGGCAAATATGAGGCAACTCTTAATTGCCTGGTGAATAATTACACTACACAGGTCGAGATAGCCGATCAGTTGGGCAGTGTCCAGAGCTTCCGTGTCTGGTAATAATGAACGGTCATAGTAGGCGTCTGCGAAGTCACCGAGTACCGTCCACAACTCAATCTTGTACTTCATGACGGTTGCACCACTGGTCAAAGTGATGTACTTATTCTAATTCGCATTATAGACCCGGCTACTAAGTATTGAATAATTTTACATCATCCCCATATAAATGAAATGGACAAAGAAGATGGTCGCAGGCTGTCGCGCGAAGCACAGCATGAGAGACGCAAACAGGCAGTGCGGCTGCATCGGCAGGGCATAACGATGATGGCCATCGCTGCCACGTTGGGCGTTGCC
>WRKX01000068.1 GCA_009777925.1 Betaproteobacteria bacterium
AAGATGATGTTCTTTCCAGCGTAGCGGGAGACGATGATCTGGAGGATGGGTCGGATGGCGACAGCGCACAGGCCGGGGCAGAGGATGATCCGCTGGATGATGGCGAAGAAAACGCCTCCCTTTACAGTGACTCTGAGGACGAAGGCGAAGATGATGTTCTTTCCAGCGTAGCGGGAGACGATGGCGAAGGCGAATTCTCTGACGACATCATCAGCTTTACGGGGCTGAATCTGGATGAACTGGATTCGACGAACAACGGGGAAACCGTCCAGACTGCCGGGGAAATACCGGACGGACTCATGGAGGAGCTATCTTCCGGCTTTGCCGAAGAAGATTATCTGCCGGACGATGGCGAATGGGTAGACGTGACGCTTGCCGGTGTTCAGTTGCCGGAGGAGGCGCATTACGTACTCTAAGCGAAACGCAAAAAAGCTGTAACCGACCGATTGCCCCAAGGTTACTCAACCGAGGGGCAATCGGTCAGGGCAGTTTCGAGTCAAACATATGCATTCATTCTGGATTCCTGCCTACGCGGGAATGATAAATGGGTTGGCATATTGCACCGCTATGACCGCGCTTGTCTCCGACGCTTCCGGTAACGGCGCTCTCAGGCAAGTATCGGCTCGATGCCAGGGAGACAAACGCAATTGCCCTGAAAACAAGACATTGAAGGTTGCTATTCGCTAAAAGATCGTTATAATTACGCGATTTACTTCGCTGTCGGGCAGCGCCTTCGGGCCGCGCGATTTTTTATGGATGGGCTTTGCGCCCATTTTTTATTTCTGGATTATGGATTTTAGCAGCCTGCTTGAAAAGACGTTGAATGGCCTGGGCTACGAACTGGTTGATATGGAGTTCGCCGCTCGCGGCTTGCTGCGCGTGTTGATTGACAAGCCGGGCAAGGCAGGCGGGGTGGACGTGGAAGATTGCGCGGCGGTGTCGCGCCAGTTATCCCGTTTGCTGGAAGTCGAGCAGGTGGATTACCAGCGTCTGGAAGTGTCTTCTCCGGGCTTGGATCGCCCGCTCAAAAAAGCGGCTGATTTCGAGCGGTTTACCGGGGAGATGGCGCATGTCACTCTCCGTGTCCCGTTTTCCGGGCGGCAACGCAATTACCGGGGGCGAATTTTAGGACTGGCTGACCGACAGGCGCGCCTCATGACCGAAGCGGGCGAAGTACGCATAGATTTGGAAAACATAGCGAAAGCGCGCCTGGAACCGGATTTTTCCTGATGTTCCGACGCAAAGAGGAGAACTGATAATGAATCGTGAAATGTTGCTGCTGGTAGATGCGCTGGCCCGCGAGAAAAACGTAGCGCGGGACGTGGTCTTCAGCGCGCTGGAAATGGCGTTGGCACAGGCGACGAAAAAACGCATTCATGACGAAGCCGATGTCGCGGTGACGATTGATCGTGAAACCGGCGAATACCAGTCTTTTCGTCGTTGGCAGGTTGTGGCGGATGAGGAATATGTCAACGAATTCAATCAGACGCCGCTTTCCGAGGCGCAAAAGGATGATGGCGAGGTCGAAATCGGCGACTTTCTGGAAGAAACGCTGGAACCCATAGATTTTGGCCGCATCGGCGCGCAGACCGCCAAGCAGGTCATCCTGCAAAAGATTAGGGACGCCGAACGGGAACAAATCCTGAGTGATTTTCTGGAGCGCAAGGAGCGCATAGTTTCCGGCACAATCAAGCGAATCGAGCGCGGCAACGCCATCATTGAGGCGGGCAAGATCGAGGCCATTCTTCCCCGCGACCAGATGATTCCCAAGGAAAACCTGCGTACCGGCGACCGGGTAAAAGCCTATCTTCTTCGTATTGACCGGAGCGCGCGCGGGCCGCAGATTGTGCTTTCCCGGATTACGCCGGAATTTATCATCCGCCTTTTTGAACTGGAAGTGCCGGAAATCGAAGATGGCTTGATGGAACTGAAATCATGCGCGCGCGACCCAGGCATTCGCGCCAAAATTGCGGTGAAATCGAACGACCCGCGCGTAGACCCTATCGGCACCTGTGTTGGAATGCGCGGTATGCGGGTCATGGCGGTGCGCAACGAAGTTGCCGAAGAGCAGATTGACATTGTGCTCTGGTCGGCGGAACCGGCGCAGTTTGTCATCAGCGCCCTGGCGCCGGCGGAGGTTTCTTCCATCGTGGTAGATGAGGAAAAGCACGCGATGGACGTGGTGGTCGAAGAGGCGAATCTGGCGGCTGCCATCGGCAAGGGCGGGCAAAATGTGCGCCTGGCTTCCGAGTTGACCGGCTGGACGATCAATCTGATTACCCGGGAAGAATCGGAAAAACGTCAGGAGGCGGAAACAGCCGCCACCCGCCTGCTGTTTATGGAAAAGATGGATATTGATGAAGAGGTTGCCAACCTGCTGATTGAAGAAGGCTTTTCTACCCTGGAAGAAATCGCTTATGTGCCGCTGGCGGAAATGCTGGAAATCGAAGGTCTGGACGAGGAGACGGTGAATGAGCTTCGCAGCCGCGCCCGCGATGTGCTCCTGAACGCGGATATTGCCGCCGAAGAAAGACTGGAAGAAGCGGATGAGGCGCTTCTTGCCCTTGAAGGCATGGACAAGGAACTGGTGGGCAAATTATTGAACGAGAACATCCGCACTCTGGACGATTTTGCCGAACTGGCTACTGACGAATTGATGGCTCTGGCAGGTCTGGATGAAAACCGCGCAAAAGCCTTGATTCTCAAGGCGCGTGAGCATTGGTTCGAATGAGGAGAGAGCGATGGGAACCATACAGGAATTCGCGCTCGAACAGAGTTTGCAAGTTGAAAAACTGCTGGAGCAGTTGGAGGAAGCGGGCGCCGGAAAACGGCAGGCCGGTGATGTCATTACCGATCAGGATCGCGTCAAGTTGCGTGATTATCTGCGCCGGGTGCATGGTGAGAGCAAGACCAGAATCACTCTGACCCGCAAGGAAACAAGCGAGATCAAGTCTACCGACGCGCAGGGACGCGCCCGTACCGTGCATGTGGAAGTGCGCAAGAGGCGGATCATGGTGAAACGCGATCCCGTTGAACAGGCCGCGCTTGCCGCAGCCGCCAAAGCGCCTGAACCACTGGAGATGAGCGCGCCGGAACCGGAAAAAGTGGAGCCTTTGCTTCCTGCGGCGGCTGAAGAACCAGGCGTTGCAACGGTAGAGATACAGGTGACGGCGCCGCAACAGGAGGCGGAGGTTTTGCCGTCTGCCGCCGCCGCGCCATTGGCGGCAGAGCCGGAAAAAGCGAAGGAAAGCCAGGCGGACGCCATAGAGAAAAAGGCGAAGGAAGCGGGAGTGGATGCTCCTGTCGCGGCAGAGAAAAAAAGCGGCGCGAAAACTGGCGCAAAGGATACAAAGGGCGCGAAGGACACGAAGGACGCAAGGGGCGGTAAAGACAACAGAAAGGGCGCGGAAAAAGGCGCGGCGCGAAAGCCCAAGACCCTTGTCAAACACGCCTTCCTGGATGAAGCCGAGTTGAAGGCGCGCGCGGATGAAGAACGTCGGCATCGTGAGCTTTTTACGCGCCAGGAAAAGGAATTCCGGGAAAAGCAGGCGCGGCAGGAAGAGTTGGCGCGGTTAAGGAAAGAAGCGGAAGAGAAAAAGGCCGCTGCCGAAAAAGCCTCGGAATCGGCGCGACAGGCGGCTGCCGAAGGCAGCGCCTCCGGCCCGGAAGCAGCGCCGCAGCCGGCCAAGAAGACCCTGCATAAAAAACAGGACGGCGCTAAAAAAGGCCGCGCCAAGGAGGGCGGCAAGGAAGGTGGGCGCGACTGGGGCGAGGGACGCCGGAAGGGCGGCGGCGCTAAAGGCAAGGGCGAGAGCGGAGGAACTGGCGGCAGCAATTGGCGGGAAAGCGCCAGGCACGGCAGGAAGGGGCGGATGGAAACAAACGAGGGCAGCTTCAAAGCGCCTACCGAACCTATCGTGCGGGAAGTGCATGTGCCGGAAACCATTTCTGTAGCCGATCTTGCGCACAAGATGGCGGTCAAGGCGGGCGAAGTCATCAAGGTTTTGATGAAGATGGGGAGCATGGTTACTATCAACCAGATTCTCGATCAGGATACGGCGATGATTCTCGTTGAGGAAATGGGGCATACCGCTGTTGCGGCGCGTCTGGATGAACCGGACACTTTTCTGGGCGAAACGGCGCGCCACGTTGACGCGCCGCTTGAGCCGCGCGCTCCGGTTGTAACCGTGATGGGACACGTAGATCACGGCAAAACCTCGTTGCTGGACGCCGTTCGACTTTCCAAGGTGGCTTTTGGCGAAGCGGGCGGGATTACTCAGCACATCGGCGCTTACCATGTGAAAACCGAGCGCGGCATAATTACCTTTCTGGATACGCCCGGACATGAAGCCTTTACCGCGATGCGGGCGCGGGGCGCGCAGGCAACCGACATTGTTATTCTGGTAGTGGCGGCGGACGATGGCGTCATGCCGCAGACCAGGGAAGCGGTACACCACGCGCAGGCGGCGAATGTGCCGATTGTGGTGGCGGTAAACAAGATAGACAAGCCGGAAGCCAATCCCGAACGGGTCAAACAGGAACTGGTTGCCGAAGGTGTGGTCCCGGAAGAATACGGCGGCGAAGCGCAATTTATCCACGTTTCCGCGAAAAAAGGAATCGGCATTGACGAGCTTTTGGAAAAAGTACTTCTGCAGGCGGAAATTCTTGAGCTTAAAGCGCCATACGCTATGCCCGCCAGAGGTTTGATTATTGAGGCAAAGTTGGACAAGGGGCGCGGCCCGGTCGCTACCATGCTGGTGCAGGGCGGCACGTTGCGGCAGGGTGACATGCTGCTTGCCGGGCAGGTTTTCGGAAAAATCCGCGCCATGTACGATGAAAACGGAAAGACTATCAGGGAAGCCGGGCCTTCCATCCCGGTGGAGGTGCTGGGTCTTTCTGACGTGCCAGCGGCAGGCGAGGAAGCCATTGTTCTGGCGGACGAGAAAAAGGCGCGTGAGATTGCCCTTTTCCGCCAGGGTAAATTCCGCGACGTTAAACTGGCGAAGCAACAGGCGGCCAAACTGGAATCAATATTTGAGCAGATGTCCGAGGGCGAGACCAAAATTCTGCCGCTCATTATCAAGGCAGATGTGCAAGGCTCGCAGGAAGCGCTCACGCATGCGCTGGTCAAACTTTCCACATCCGAAGTGCGGGTCAACGTCATTCATGGCGCGGTGGGCGCGATCAGCGAATCGGACGTGAACCTCGCGCAAGCCTCCGGCGCGGTTATCATTGCCTTCAATATCCGCGCGGACGCTTCCGCGAGAAAACTGGCGGAAGGCTTCGGGGTTGATATTCGTTACTACAACGTGATCTATGAGGCGGTTGACGAAGTCAAATCTGCCCTTTCCGGCATGTTGGCGCCTGAAAGACGCGAAATCATTATCGGGCAGGTCGAGATACGGCAGGTTTTCAGAATTTCCAGGGTAGGCGCGATTGCTGGTTGTCAGGTTCAGGATGGCGTTATCCGCCGCAACGCCCGCATCCGTCTTTTACGTAACCATGTGGTGATCTGGGACGGCGAGCTTGCTTCCCTGAAGCATTACAAGGACGACGCCAGGGAAGTCAGAGCGGGTTCCGACTGTGGCCTTTCCCTGAAAAATTTTAATGATATTCTGGAAGGCGACCAGATGGAGGTCTACGAAATTCAGGAGATTGCGCGTAGTTTGTAATTTGCGCTGAAATTGCATTGGAGTTACCAAATATGCGCCTTCTACTTCTATTGTTTCTTGCTTGCCCATCACTTGCCAACGCTGGCTGTATCAATGTTGCCTATTATAGTGGCTGGCTAAACGGAGAAGAAATTGAAATAGACATATCCGATGGTGGCTGTGGCGATGAAGTCATGATCTCTTTCTGGAATAGATCAAAAAAAGAGTCAGGTGATTCTTATCCGTTTCACGAGGAATGCTTTCTTACTAAAAAGGGCAGAAATGTCGCGGAAATAAAAGACTACGACGGTTACCATGATGGTCTTTACTGCCACCCTAAAGGCCGTACACCGTTGGCCGGAGCAACTTATAAATTGATCGAGTTTGGTCGTTCAGCAAATCCATTTGCAACCCGACGATGTATTGGGGAGCAAATTCATCTGCATCAAAGGCTGTGGGAAACCAACCGTTCCTGAGTACCTCAATGGAGACGACGGATCGTGTTGACGTTAGCTCTAACATTGTTCTAAAAGCGGATGATCCTTTCGGGTCGCTGCTTACCTTGAACGTTAGCAGCGCGTAGGTTGGGGTGAGCGTAGCGAACCTCAACGCATAGCAGGTAGCTTTTCCAATTTCATTTCAAGGAGTTCATCATGGATAAACTGTTCGATCCTGTTCGTGTAGGTCGCTACACCCTGCAAAACCGTCTGGTCATGGCGCCGATGGTTCGTTCGCGTTCCCGCTTCGACGGCACGCCGGGCGAACTGGCCGCTGCGTATTATTCCCAACGCGCCGGTGTGGGGCTGATTGTCACTGAAGGCACTCAACCTTCGGACGACGGTCAGGGTTATATGGCTACGTCCGGTATTTATACTGACGCGCATGTCACCGGGTGGAAAAAGGTCACTGAGGCCGTGCATGCCAGGGGCAGCCGCCTCTTCATCCAACTCATGCACGCCGGGCGCATGTCGCACCCGGATAACACGCCGCACCGTCGCCAGGGAGTTGCGCCTTCGGCCATTGCGCCGGGCGAGGTGATTTTTACGCCCAATGGCATGCAGGACATTCCCGTGCCGCGCGCCCTGACTACCGAGGAAGTGCGCCAGACCGTCCGGGATTATAGCTATGCGGCCAGACGCGCCGTTGAGGCCGGAGCCGATGGCGTCGAAATTCATGGGGCGAATGCCTATCTAGTGCAGCAGTTCTTTGCGCCGAGCGCCAATACGCGTACCGACGAATATGGCGGCTCCATCGAAAACCGCGCCCGTTTTGCCATTGAAGTCGCCGCTGCGATTGCCGGGGAGATTGGCACGGATCGCGTGGGCATTCGTTTGTCCCCCGGAGTGAGGATATATGGCATTGACGAAGGCGACGAAGGGCCGGATTTGTACCGCTACCTCATTACCGAACTTGGCAAGCTGGGGCTGGCTTACGTGCATATCAAGGATAACGGCAATGAGCCGTTGCTGGTCGACATTCGCAAGCTCTGGAAGGGGACGCTGATCCTGAACCGTCCGGGCAGGCCGCGTGAACAGATCGGAGCCGATATTGCGTCCGGGCTTGCTGAACTGGAGTCCTATGGACAAATGGTGCTGGCGAACCCGGATTTTGTCGAGCGGCTGAAGAGCAACGCGCCGCTGAACGCCGCCGACCCCAGCACCTACTTCGGCGGCACGGAGCGTGGTTATACCGACTATCCGACTTTGGAGGAAGACAAGGAAGGGTGAGGTAACTGTCGTACCTTCTCTATTATTCCAGACAGCCCGCATCCTGTAGGTTAATGGAATGGACTCCTCCTGTCCTTTTCGGCCTCGTAATGTGCCAGACTGGAGGATGTTACAAACCAGTTCCAACAGGAGGAATCCGAGATGAAGGTTACACGTATTGGTCTTGATCTGGCAAAGAACGTTTTTCAGGTGCACGGCGTTGATCGTAACGAACATGTTGTTGTGCGTCGTCGCTTATCGCGTGGGGAGGTGGAAGGCTTTTTCGAGAAACTGGAACCATGCCTGATAGGCATGGAGGCATGTGGTGGTGCGCATCACTGGGCACGGTTGTTTCAACGTCAAGGTCACAGTGTTCGGTTGATGGCCCCTCAATTCGTCAAGCCGTACATCAGGAACCAAAAAAACGACGCCAACGATGCCGAGGGTATCTGCGAAGCGGCGGCTCGTCCGAACATGCACTTTGTGGCGGTCAAGAGCGTTGAGCGACATGCAGGCGTTGCACCGACTGCGTAGCGAGCGTGTTCGACAGAGAACCGCCACGGTCAACCAGATACGCGGGTTGTTGAGCGAATATGGTGTCGCCATTGGCAAAGGCATCAATCAGTTGCGGCGCGTGTTACCCGGAATTATCGAAAAGCCGGACAATGGTCTTTCGCCCGGCTTGCGCGCACTTATTGAAGATGCGCGGCAGGATTTTGCGCGGCTCTATAGTCGTATTGATGAGCTGACCAGACAGATAGAACGTATTGGGCGTGATAATGAAGCTGCCCACCGGTTGCAGACGATTCCTGGCATTGGCCGCTAACGGCCATGGTGGCTGATCTGGGCGACGCTCGCCAATTCAGGCGTGGCCGGGAAGTGTCTGCCTTCCTGGGGCTGACACCGCGCCAGCACAGCAGTGGGGGCAAGGAGCGTTTGTTGGGGATTAGCCGCCAAGGGGATCGTTATTTACGAACCTTGCTCATTCATGGCGCCCGTGCGGCCTTACGCACGGCCCGCAACAAGGCTGATCCGAGAAGCCGCTGGGCGTGCAGTGTGAGCCAACGACGGCACACGAACATTGCCGCAGTGGCCTTGGCCAATAAAAACGCCCGCATTGCCTGGGCGCTGTTGAACAGAGGGGGCATATATGACAGCGAACACGACTATCGGGTCGCTGCAACGCAGCTCCTCTGAGTTACGCATAGCGTGAGCAGTTGTTGAGTCGTTGAGACGAAAGGCATTCTCTGGCGATTGCCTGGAAGAAGAGAAGATGGGAAAAACGGTAGAACCGGCGGCAAGTGAGTGGCACACCCCAAGGTCCTTTGAGAGGCCGATAGGTTGATTCACCCTTGCCGCGCGCAATCCATCGTGGCCCTGCGTATAGTGCTTTCCTTAATTTTATTTACATCACCACCCGGGAGCGCCGGGCTCTAGCCCGGCTTTATAGTGCTTTTCCTAAATAATCTTACTCTATCAACCTTCAGACATCCTATCCTGCAAGCGAGAAAGGGTAAAAATAATTACGAGAAGCACTATATGATTTGCATTGGCAGAGATTGCCGCGCTGGTGCGCGGCGCTCCCGGCAGTCACTTTATTTGCGGAAAGCACTATACAACAAGACGCCAGAAAGAGGCCGGATATATGGGCGCAGTCGCACCTCTCCCACTTGTTTTATTTTCCACTTCTTCCTTGCATCACAGGAGGAGCCCATATATGGGTTGAGCGCAGCAAACCACAACGCAGCAGCAGTTGTTGGGGGACGCGGCCTGGGCATGTGGCGAGTGTTTGAAGCGTAATGTTGCGGTTGTGTGCTAATTTTAAGAGTGGGCCCGGTGGGATTCGAACCCACGGTCAACGGATTATGAGTCCGCTGCTTTAACCGCTAAGCTACAGGCCCTTGGCTGGTGCTGGTTCGCCGACTGGCAATGCCGCCGATGAACCCGTCTTTTTATCTGGTGTTCCAGTAATTCTCCACGAACGCGCGCAGTTTGTCAGAGCGGGAAGGATGGCGTAGCTTTCTTAGAGCCTTGGCCTCGATCTGGCGAATGCGCTCACGAGTCACGTCGAATTGTTTGCCGACTTCTTCCAGAGTGTGATCAGTGCTCATTTCAATGCCGAAGCGTAGCCGCAACACCTTAGCCTCCCGCTGGGTCAGGGTGTCGAGAATTTCCGCGATAACTTCCTGCAAGTCTGCTTGCAGGATGGCTTCAGAGGGCGATTGAGTAGTCGAGTCCTCAATGAAATCGCCAAGATGAGAGTCGTCATCGTCGCCAATCGGCGTTTCCATGGAAATCGGCTCTTTGGAAATTTTCATGATTTTACGCACTTTTTCTTCCGGCATTTCCATTCGTATCGCCAGAGTCGCCGGATCAGGCGCCTGCCCGGTTTCCTGGAGGATTTGCCGGTTGATGCGGTTCATCTTGTTGATGGTTTCGATCATATGCACCGGGATACGAATTGTACGCGCCTGATCGGCAATCGAGCGGGTAATCGCCTGGCGAATCCACCAGGTCGCGTAAGTGGAAAATTTGTAGCCGCGCCGATACTCAAATTTATCAACGGCTTTCATCAGACCGATGTTGCCTTCCTGGATCAGGTCGAGAAACTGCAGGCCGCGATTGGTGTATTTTTTGGCGATGGAGATCACCAGGCGCAGATTGGCTTCGGCCATTTCTTTCTTGGCGCGCCGCGCCAGAGCTTCGCCGTTACTCATTTGCCGGTGGATGTCCTTTAGCTCTTGCAGGGAAAGTCCCAGATGGTTTTGCAGGTCGAGGAGTTTTTGCTGTTCTTCGCGAATGTTGGGGGCGTTGCGTTCCAGAATGGCGGCGTAGTTTTTGGCTCCTTTGGGCGCGGCGGCGATTTCGCGTTCCACCCAGCCCAGATCGGTTTCAAAGCGGCGAAAACTGTGGATGAAATGCTCGCGGGGCATTCGCACCTTGTCGACGCAGATGTACTGAATATTCCTTTCGCATTCCCGTACCGAATCGACCATGACGCGGACGCTGTTGCAGAGGCGCTCGATGGCGCGGGAGGTGAAGCGGATGTACAGGAGGTTGTCGCTGATTTGCTGTTGCAGTTTGAGATAGGTTTTGTCTTGCGAACCTTTCTTTTGCAGCGCCTTGATCATTTTTTCATAATCGGCACGGATAGACGCGAAGTGCGCGAGCGCGTCGGCTTTCAATTGGGCCAGAGAGGCGGCGGCATTGCTTTCGGCGTTTTCTTCCTCGCTTTCTTCATCGTCCGCCGTCGCGTCGACTTCTTCCGCTTCGCTTTCTTCGTTCAGAGCTTCCGCCGTGTCGCCGACCGGTGCGTTGGGGTCGACCAGATCGTCCACCAGTTCGTCAATGCGGATTTCGTCTGCCGCAACCCTGGCGGCAATTTCCAGAATTTCGGCAATTGTGGTCGGGCAGGCGGAAATAGCCTGCACCATGTGCTTCAAGCCTTCTTCGATGCGCTTGGCAATTTCGATTTCCCCCTCGCGGGTGAGGAGGTCGACGGAACCCATTTCGCGCATGTACATCCGCACCGGGTCTGTAGTGCGCCCGAATTCGGTGTCTACAGTGAGGAGCGTCTGTTCCGCTTCTTCTTCCGCTTCCTCCTCGTCTATGGAAGCGGCGGTGGAATCTACCATTAACAGGTCTTCGGCAGCCGGATGGTCGTCGAAAACCTTGATGTTCAGGCTGTTGAAGTGGGAATGAATGCTGCTTAACTGGTCGGCGTCGACGATATTATCCGGCAGATAGTCGTTGATTTCGGCCTGAATCAGATAACCGCGTTCCTTGCCCAGCTTGATGAGCGCCTTCAGGCGGTTCATTTTGGTTTCAGCGTCCATGCCAGGCTCAATCGCGCCCGTGTCCACAAAGTTCATGGACTTGATTTTGCCGTTCTTGCTTTTTGCGGTTTCGCTTTTGCCTTCTTTCTTTTTCGTCTCAGGGAAGCCGTGCGCTTTTTTGCCGTCCTTTTTCGTCTTCTTGTTTGCGGCGTTTGTGTCAGGCGTGGCTTTTTCCGCTTTGGCCGCTTTTTTGGCTGCCTTTGCGGAAGCGGGTTTCTTTGCTTCGGAGCGGACAGGGCTTACTGTGTCGGAAGCAGTCTCGTCCGATATTTGGGGGGCTGATTCGCCGGGAGCGTTGTCGAGCGGAGCCTTAGAAGCGGCGTTGTCGGCAGGGTTGGCTTCCGCCTTGTTTCTGGGAGCGGTCATGTGATCTGGTTTCTCTGGAGCGGCGATTTTGGGTGCGCGGGCAGGGCTTTTTTCGGCGGATGCTTTGGGAGGCGCTGTTTTCTTCGCGGTTTCCCTGGATTTCTCTTGAGCCATGACAGTCCATCTTCCACTAAAAGCGAAAACTACTAACTATATCACAAATTTAGTTTTTTTGAAATGCCGCTATTTCAGCGCAGTGTCTCAGTTTGAAATATGCGTTGAGTCTTCAAGAGGATGGTGGTATTTCCAGCAAAATGCAGGGGCGCGGTTTATCGGTCTTGCAGACGGCAAATTCTTGCAGTCGGCAAATTTAAGGCGCGATTATCGCCTGAACTTGCTTTCAAACTGCGACACTCCCCATTTCGACTGGCTTCATGCTGTGTTCTCTTCGGCCTGCCTGTGAAGCCACCTTATTTGCTTCCAATGTTGGCGCTGCCGTCGGCTCGTGAGGTAGTGCCGACTAATCACGGCAACACCTTGCGGGGGAAAGTGCGCATCTCATTTCTCCTTTGTTAAAAGGAGTTAAAGATATAGAAAGGAACCGATCATGTTTGCGTGTCTTGCCGTTATCCTGTTTACCTGCTTGCTCGCCTTGTCCGCGCAGGCTGCCGACAGCAGCCCGAACGGCGCTCAACCGCCTTGCACCAGTATCGTCAGCCTTACGCTTGCGCTCAAGTGGTTGGAACGTGGCGATTTCATCGTCGGTGTCAGCCGCTACGACCGCGAAACCGTCCGTCACCGCGTTGTCACGGTTGCGTTGGAACGCCTGATTGCGGCCGATGCGGCCTCGCCTTGATGGAATGTGCCTTGCCATGTTTCCAGGCCATATAGAGCCGTATATTGCCTCCGAACCTGTACAAAAACCGCGAAACCTTTGGCGTAACGAATACATTTTGCTTCCCCACACTGCCGCTTTGCATTGATTCGGCAAGTTCTCGCAAAGCGGCGAAAACATTGGCGACTGAACCTCTGCACAGTCCCCTGGCTTGCATCCGCACAAATTCACCGCCACCGATGCCGACTCCGCCCCCTCAACGCATCCCGGAACGAACTGAAAAATTTTCGATGATATTCAACGCAAGCCGGTTAAGTTTGTCCTCATATAGTACTTCCCGTAATTAACTAGACTCTTGAATAATTTGTTCGATGGAATATTGTTGTTTGTTTTGCCATGTACGTGTTTGCCCATAGCTTTGGGATTTAGACGCGGTGAATATGGAGGCAGGAATAGCATCCGATGCCCTGCTTCATGTATGAGTCGCATTGTTGAACGTGATCGGTGGAACGCGGCGTTGTCAAGGATGATGATGGAAGGTTGTGTTAGCTCGGGCAACAGGAAATGTTTGAGCCATTCG
>WRKX01000069.1 GCA_009777925.1 Betaproteobacteria bacterium
AAAATTTTTTAGAAAAAGCACTTAACACAAAAAAATCCCCCGTTAACAGCCCCCCCCCCCCCTCGTAACCCATTGATCGTAAACGAGTACTTCCAAGAGTCAACAACAATGGCATTCATGCGATTGCCCTGTCCACCTCCCCACGCGATAAGCGACGACGCACAACAACATGTTCGTTACGATCAACTCCATGCACCTGGAAAACGTTTTTTGCCAGATCAAGGCCGATACGTTTAATCTGCATTTTGGATTCTTCCTGTTTGATTGACTGGTTTGTAACATCCTCCAGTCTGGCACATTACGAGGCCGAAAAGGACAGGAGGAGTTCATTCCATTAACCTACGCGGGCTATCCATTGATCTTAATTTCCTGACTCGCTCGCGGGTCGCCGCAAGCGAACCGGCGGCAAGTGAGTGCCACACCCCAGGGGCCTTCGAGGCCGATAGATTGATTCACCCTTGCAGCGCGAAGTCCATCGTGGCCCGGCGTGTAACAATACGCCAGAAAGAGGCCGGATATATGGGCGCAGTCGCACCTTCCCCACTTGTTTTATTTTCCACTTCTTCCTTGCATCACAGGAGGAGTCCATATATATATGGGGTGAGCGGAACGCGAACCCCAACATTGCGCTGAAAAGCAGTCAAGGCGTGGACGTTCCTGCTCCCGCTTGCGGGAGAGGGAAAAACAATTGCCGTCCGCAAGTCAGGCCGTGAGGGGGGGCGTAAAATGTACTCACTTGAACCGAAACCGCGCTAAATGCGATTGCCCTGCCGGGCGAAGGATATAATGCTGACTTCCTGATTCGACAGGCTTTATGTATGTCTGATTTTCTTTTCTTGCGCGGCGCGTGCGCGTTTTCCGTCTTTCGTCTCTCTGCCATCTCGGCCAAAATTCAGGCGGCTTTGCTACCGGATGTGGACTTCTCCGGCATTGAGGCCGATTTCTGGCATATTGTGAAATTGAATGCGCCATTGCACCCGGAAGATCGCGCAAAGTTGGGAACTTTGCTGGCGGAACGCGACGAAGGTGAGAACAATGCCGGGTACGACAAGGGCGAGCGTTTTTTTGTCACCCCACGTATCGGCACAATTTCGCCCTGGTCATCGAAAGCAACGGACATTGCGCGTAACTGTGGCCTGAACGCGGCGCTCAGGATCGAGCGGGGGATATTGTTTAGTTTAAAACTCTCCCGCGTTCTTTCAGAAGACGAGCGCAAGCAGGTGGCGGCTTTGCTGCATGACCGGATGACGGAATCCGTCCTGTCCTCGCTTCATGAAGCGAAAGCGTTGTTTTCCGATTTTCCGCCGAAGCCGCTTACCGTCATTGATCTTGCCGCCGGACGAGAAGCCTTGCTCAAAGCCAATACCGAGCTTGGGCTTGCCCTCTCGGCGGATGAAATTGATTATCTTTTTGCGATTTTTTCCGAGTCGGGGCGTAACCCAACCGACGTGGAACTCGTCATGTTTGCCCAAGCCAATTCCGAGCACTGCCGCCACAAGATTTTCAACGCGGAATGGACGCTTGACGGTGAGCGGCAGGAAAAAACCCTGTTCGGCATGATTCGGGAGACGCACGCGGCTAATCCGCATGGCACGGTGGTTGCCTATGCCGACAACGCCGCCATTATCGAGGGCTCTGTCGTATCCTGTTTTTATCCGCAACCGGGTGATGAAGGGTGTTATGCCTGGCGTGACGAGTTGACCCATATGGTTACCAAGGCGGAGACGCATAACCACCCGACGGCGATTTCGCCTTTTCCCGGCGCGTCAACCGGCGCGGGCGGAGAAATTCGGGATGAAGGGGCTACCGGACGAGGCGCAAGACCCAAGGCCGGGCTATGCGGTTTTACCGTCGCCCATCTTTGTCTGCCGGACGCGCGCCAGCCTTGGGAGACAGCGGCGGGCAGACCGTCGCGCATGGTTTCCGCGCTGGAAATCATGCTGGAAGGGCCGCTTGGCGCCGCGGCCTTCAACAACGAATTCGGTCGCCCAAATCTTACCGGGTATTTCCGCACCTGTGAGATTGAGGCGGATGGCGTTACATACGGCTATGTAAAACCTATCATGATCGGGGGCGGCATCGGCAATATTCAGGCGACGCAATCGTTCAAGGCGGAAACTCTCCCTCCCGGCACGAAGCTGGTGCAGCTTGGCGGGCCGGGAATGCTGATCGGGATGGGCGGCGGCGCGGCTTCCTCGATGAGCGCGGGCGCGAACGCGGAAGACCTTGATTTTGCCTCGGTGCAGCGCGGCAACCCGGATATTCAGAGGCGGGCGCAGGAAGTGATAGACCGTTGCTGGCAGCAGGGAGAGAACAATCCATTGCTCTCCATTCATGACGTAGGCGCGGGCGGACTTTCCAACGCTTTTCCCGAAATGGTGCATTCCGGCAAGGCCGGGGCGCGTTTCGATTTGCGCGATGTGCCGAGCGAAGAACCGGGCATGAGTCCTGCCGAAATCTGGTCGAACGAGGCGCAGGAGCGTTATGTGCTTGCGGTGGCGGCAGAGCGAATAGCTGATTTTGCGGCCATTTGCGCGCGCGAACGCTGTCCCTTCGCGGTGGTGGGCGAGACGACTGCCGATAGCCGTCTGCTTGTCACCGACCGCCATTTCGGTAATACCCCGGTGGATATGTCCCTGGAAGCGTTATTGGGCAAGCCGCCGCGTATGCGCCGCGAGGCACAGCGTTTGCCGCAAGTCGGGTCAATGTTTGATGTCGCGGCGCTTGATTTAAAGGAAGCGGTGTATCGTCTGCTCAAATTTCCCGCCATTGCCGACAAAACTTTTTTGATTACGATTGGCGATCGTTCTGTGGGTGGGCTTACCGCCCGCGACCAGATGGTCGGCCCCTGGCAGGTTCCGGTTGCGGATGTGGCGGTAACGGCTGCGAGTTTGCAGGGTTTTGAGGGAGAAGCGTTCGCAATGGGTGAACGCGCGCCGCTGGCAGTGCTGAACGCGCCCGCTTCCGGGCGGATGGCGGTGGCTGAGGCGCTGACCAATCTTTTTGCCGCCGATGTGCCTTCCCTATCGAAAGTCAAACTCTCCGCCAACTGGATGGCGGCTTGCGGCAGTCCCGGCGAGGACGCGAGACTGTTTGATACTGTTACCGCTGTTTCCGAGTTGTGCCGCGCGTTGGGGATTGCGATTCCTGTCGGCAAGGATTCGCTTTCGATGCGGGCGGTATGGCAGGAGGATGGGCGGGAAAAACAGGTGATTTCCCCGGTTTCCCTGATTGTGAGCGCCTTTGCGCCGGTTAAAGATGTGCGTAGGACTCTGACCCCACAGTTGCGGCTTGATGAGGGCGAAACGGAATTACTGCTGCTGCATCTGGGAGGCGAGCGCCTGGGCGGCTCGGCCCTGGCGCAGGTTTTCAATGCGCTGGGCGAGGATACGCCGGATATTGACGATCCGACGCGGCTGGCGGCGCTTTTTTCCGCGACCCGCGCCCTTGCCGACGCCGGTCTGTTGCTTGCCTGTCATGACCGTTCCGATGGCGGCCTGTTTGTTGCTGCCGCTGAAATGGCTTTTGCGGCTCGTTGCGGCGTAACGCTGGATATGGAAGGTCTTTGTGTTGACACGATGGCGCTGGATGTGGACGGCGCGGAAAAGCGCCCTGATCTCCTTGCCGGACGCGCCCATGAGCGGCTCATTCGCGCTCTGTTCAATGAGGAAGCCGGTATTGTGGCGCAGATTCGCCGCGTTGACCGGGAGCGGGTGACGGCAATGTTGCGCCAGCACGCAGTGGCCTATGCGTTCGTGGGTTATCCCAACCAGTATGACGAGATTCGCGTGATACAGAGCGGCAAGCGGGTCTTGCAAGAGAAGCGCGTGGATTTGCGTCGCGCCTGGTCTGAGCTTTCATTCAGGATGCAATCCCTGCGCGATAACCCAGACTGCGCGCGCGAGGCCTACGACCTGCTTTTGGAGGATGCGGATCCCGGCATAACCCCGAAGCTGACTTTTACGCCCGAAGATGCGCCTTTTATTGCCGGGGGCGCAAAGCCCAGGATGGCCATTTTGCGCGAACAGGGCATAAACAGTCATTATGAGATGGCTGCGGCTTTTGACCGCGCCGGTTTCGAGGCGGTGGATGTGCATATGAGCGACCTCATCGCGGGGCGCAAGAGTCTGGCTGCTTTTGCGGGTCTGGCGGCCTGCGGCGGTTTTTCCTATGGTGATGTCTTTGGCGCGGGGCGCGGCTGGGCGCATACCATCCTGATGAATGAACGCTGCCGGGATGAGTTTTCCGTCTTTTTTGCCCGCGCGGACAGTTTTGCCCTGGGAGTGTGCAATGGCTGCCAGATGATGAGCGCGTTGAAGGAGTTGATTCCCGGCGCGGCAAGCTGGCCTATGTTTGGAAAGAACCGTTCCGAGCAGTTTGAGGCGAGACTCACGCAGGTGGAGGTGTTGCCTTCGCCTTCCCTGTTCTTTCAGGGAATGGCGGGTTCCGTGCTGCCGATCATCGTCTCGAACGGGGAAGGCCGCGCCGAGTTTGCCAACACGCAGGATGAGGCAGGCGTTTTAGCCGCGCTGCGCTATGTGGATGGGCGCGGGAAAGCGGCGGAGCGTTATCCGCAGAATCCCAACGGCTCGCCCGGCGGGCTTACTGCCTTTACCACGGAAGACGGACGCTTTACCATCATGATGCCGCATCCTGAGCGGGTTTTTCGCAGTGTGCAGTTATCCTGGCATCCGCCGGAATGGGGGGAAAACAGCCCGTGGCTCAAACTTTTTCAAAATGCGCGTAAATATCTGGCCTGATAGACGTGAATGCCGGATAATGACCGCTTGTCATGCAGAGCGAACCGTGTTCCGGAGGAAAGATTTATGACTTTTATGCCTTGGTCCGAGCAGTTTGTCCTGGGAATCGAGAGCATTGACAGGCAGCATCAATGGCTGGTGGAGGCGGCCAACACGCTGCACGATCAGATTGAATTGGAACAGCCGGATGACGCGGCTATGCGGGAGATTCTGGAGGGTTTGGCCGACTATACCGTCAACCATTTCATCCTTGAGGAAGACCTTTTCAATCGCCTGGGGTATCCTGAAGCGGAAGAACACAAAAAGGAGCATGACGCCTTTACCCACAAAATCATTCATCTTCTCCTGGACTTTGAAAAAGGCGAGGCGGTCACCAAAGACGCGCTGGAGTTTTTGAAGCCCTGGTTGCTCCATCATATTCTTGTGGTGGACAAAGCCTATACGCCTTTCCTCAAGGAACACGGCGTCAAATAGAGACGCCAATGGTTTTACCGGAAGTTTTCTCATTTTTTGCAAAGGAGCATGTTTTATGAACGCATCGCCCAAAAAGAGCAAGACTGCCGCCAGGGCGGCGGTTAAATCCGCCGTGTCTTCGGTGGAGAAGGCGCGGCTGAAGGCTGATTCCGGCATGATTGACATAGGCATCAAGGAACGGGATCGGGAGAAAATCGCGGCCGGACTCGCCGGATTACTGGCCGATACCTACAGCCTTTATCTCAAGACCCATAATTTCCACTGGAATGTGGTGGGGCCGATGTTCAATACCCTGCATTTGATGTTTGAGGCTCAGTATGATGAGTTGGCGCTGGCGGTAGATCAGATTGCCGAGCGCATTCGCGCCCTAGGTTATCCCGCGCCCGGTTCGTATAGCGAGTTTTCCCGTCTGACGGCTATTCCTGAGACGGTTGGCGTGCCGACAGCCAAGGAGATGATTGCTTTGCTGGTGAGCGGGCATGAGACGGTTGCCCGCACCGCGCGCGCGATTTTCCCGGTGGTGGACGCGGCAAGCGACGAGCCGACTGCTGATTTGCTCACTCAGAGGATGCAGGCGCATGAAAAAACCGCCTGGATGTTGCGTAGCCTGTTGCAGGGATGAGCGAGTCTGCCGGATAATATGCCAATCCCGCAATGTTTGCTTCCCTCTTCTATTTGTGGGAGAGGCGGCAGGAGATGGTAAACAGGAATTAAAGCTCGCCGTACGCTCAAATGAGACACTGCCGTTCCGTTGATCTTCCTGGCATGACCGTTTATCGTGCGGCGTGCTTCTTATCTGGCATTTATGCCCATAATGGCAACATGACTAGTGGAGTATCAGGATGAAACCTTTTGATTCTTTACGCAAGACCCATAATTATGGTGTAGCGTACCATGTATACGGCGTGCCGCGTCGCTGTTGCCCTGCTATTCGCGGCTCTGTCCGTGCCCAAGGTTTTACTTTGGTTGAGGCCATGATAGTCGTGATTATTATCGCTATCCTGGCTGCGTTTGCAATTCCCGCGTTTAAGGATATGATGCGGCGCGGGCAAATCACCGCCGCTACCCAGGAAGTGCTTGCTGACTTGACACTGGCGAAAGGTGAGGCGGTTAGGCGGAGCGTGAATACTTATCTCGTCAGTTCCAATAGTGATGGTGTGACCACATGGCAGATCAGGGCGGGCGACCCTACCACAGGCGAACTTTTGCAGCAACGCCAGGCTAGGGACAGTGTTACGATTACTCCTGCTTCTGCTAGTACTTCCAACCCTGGGAATATCGTGTTCCAGCCACGTGGCTCTGCGGAAGGAGGCGCTGCAACAATCCGTCTATCGCATAACGATGCTCCTGACACGAACAGAGCTTGCGTGACAGTTTCGTGGGCAGGAAACATTACAGTCTCCCCTATTGACAAAATAAATGCCGACTGCTTCACCCCATAGACAGGAGAAAATGATGCGATCAAACCCTGCTTTTTCAGATAGAATGGCGCTGCCTCCCGTCCCTTCACGCGCGGATTGCCGCTGCGAGCGCGGGTTCTCCCTGATTGAAGTCATGATTACCGTATTTGTGCTTTCTCTGGGGCTTTTGGGGGTAGGGGGGTTGCAGTACCTTGCCATGAAATCCAACCAGAGCGCCTTGTCGCGCGCGATGGCTACGGAATATGCCTATCAGATGCTGGATTTCATCCGCAGCAATCCGGCGGTGACGGCGGATGGCGCGGATAGCGTCCTTACCCCTGACTCTACTATTTGTTCTAAGGCTAACATGTGCAGTCCGCAGTCTTTCGGGTTCACTATGGGTGATAGTGACAGCGAGACGCAGCCGACAGACATGCCTGCCTGGGTATGGAGCTGGGTGCAGAATCAATGGCTCAGCAAGCTGAAAAATGATCTGCCGGGCGCCAGAGCATCGGTCTGCCTCTCTTTATCGCAGGATGTAAAGAATGGGGATCTGGAAAACTGCACAGGAACAGGGTTTGGCGCTTGGGCTAACAATGCTGACAGCAGATATTATGTCGTAACTGTTCGATGGGAGCAGGCCGGAACCGGAACAATGTTTACCCAGGATGATCAGCAGATTGTGCTGGTAGGAGAGGTGCAATGAAAATCTTACGCGCGAATCAATCGTTGGCGCCTGCCAGACAGGTGGGGTTTACCCTGGTAGAACTCATGGTGGCGATGGTGATCGGGGTGATTGTCCTCTTAGGTCTGATCATTGCTTTCGGCGCTAATAGGGAGAGCTTTCGCTTCAACAACCAGATGTTGCAATTACAGGATAGTGGCCGGTTTGCTATGGACTCCATCATCCGGGATTTGCGCATGGCTGGGGATGCGGGCTGTATCCGCTCCGCGCTGGATCAGGAAGAAGCTTTCGTTGAGCTTACGAACAAGATGAGACCCGTGCCGGCAGGTGTTGGTTTCACCGCAGGCGACTTAATTCAGGGGGTAGATTGGAATGCTGCGACGACTACCTTGTCGATCTATGGCATTCCGGTGGAGGGCAATACAGCCGTATTATGGTCGGACTGCACTAACTCGGAAATTACGACTGGAGGAGCTGCTTCTCCAGCTATCCTCACGAACGCATCCTACCGAGTGACAACCGGTTACCGTACCTATACCTATAATCCTCCCGTTGCAGCTACAGCTACCCCTGGAACTGTGACGGTATCAGACCCGGTGATTGGCGACGATAATTTGCTTCTGGAAAATGTGGAACATTTTGCCGTGTGCTTTGGCGTAGACGACAGTGGCACTGCTGGCGGCGATATGGAGGGCAGAGTGAGCCGATGGATTTTTGGAACATCTACGCCTACGGCAGATCAATTGCAGAAGACCATTGCAGTGCAGGTGCAGATGGTGGTTGCCTCTGACCCGGAAGGAGCTGGTACGTCCGGACAGATACTGGCTATTGATGCAGCTCCAATAACCTATAACTTTTGCGACAACACAAGCTATGTGACGCCAGGCGACCGCAGGCTATACAAGTTCTTCAATTCCACCGCCGTGCTGCGCAACAAGGTGCCGAACGGTTACGGTCAAAACGGCTGGTTGAGTAACAATTTGTGAACATGTGTGTGATAACAGGAGATTTTGTCATGACCTATTTTCCTTTCCCCGTGCCGCAAAGGTTAGCATGTCCCCACCCTTCCCGGCAGCAGGGTGCGGTTCTGCTGATCGGCATGTGCCTGCTCATCATCATTACCCTGCTTGCGCTGGCGGTCATCCGGGGTATTACGATCCAGGAGCGTGTTGCCGGCGGCCTCTATGACCGGGAGCTTGCCTTTTCCGCAGCGGAAGCGACTCTTCGCTGGGCAGAGAGGCAATACATGGCCAGCATTAGTAATGATACGCCTGCCATTGCAAATTTTATCGCGACGATCAGGAATGCTAATAATGATCCGGTTTGCGGGGGGAGCTGTTCTACCAATAGTCCGCCGAATACGGAAGCATATTTCAGAGGCATAGAGAAACTTGGAGATATGCCATCCGATCTCATCAGACTCGACGGCACTACCCCCGGCTTAATGCTCCCGAAATTCGAGAGCGGCAGCGGTACCAATACCATTTACGCGGCAGGCGAGTCGTATTACATGGCGGTGCGATTAAGTGAACCCGGAGATTGCGGCGAAGCGGTGCGGATCAATGCGGTAGGCGCAGGGCGCAATGATCGTACCATTGTGGTGCTGGAAAGCATCGTTTGCCAGCCATGAGGCTTTGCGGCGCGGCAGCAGGTTTTATAACAGAATTTCAGGAGAAGTTATCATGTACCGCCAAAATAAAGGTTTTACGCTGATTGAATTGATGATCGTGGTGGTAATTATCGGCATATTGGCCGCTATTGCCATTCCCAATTATCAGGAGTATATGCGGAGAACGCGCCGTGCCGAATGCCAAAGCGAGATGATGAACGCTGCCGGAAGGCTGGAACGGCAATATTCGGTGACGAACAGATATCCAATGGTAGCAGAAATCCCCTCACTGATGGATGTTGCCAACTTAACGGGATGTCCGAATGGTACTGTAGCCAATTCTAATCCTAGTCCATTCTATATTATAACATATAGCAATCCTGATAGTACTAACCAAAGCTTTCTCATAACCGCAACGGCCCAAACCTTAGGCGATCAAGATCAGGACAAGTGCGGGAATCTGACCATGGACCATATCGGCCAGAAAACTGCTAGTAAGGGTGATAGTAGTCTTTGCTGGCGTTGAAGTATAGCGCCAAGCTGCCAGAGAGAAGCCGGGATGGCACCATCCCCGCTTCTCTCTGGCAGCAGCTTATGGTAGTTCAGCAGCTTCCATGCTCTCCCTGGGCGTAATCGTGCCGAGGCGCGCCCGCAAGGAGGTGGGCTTGCCGGTGAACAGCATGGCGTAATAGACGGTATTGCTCATCACTTTTTTGACATAATCCCTGGTTTCGTCAAAGGGAATAGTCTCGATATAAATCGTGGCGTCAAGCGGAACTTCGGCGCGCCAGCGTTGTGCGCGCGAAGGCCCGGCGTTGTAAGCGGCGGAAGCCAGCACCGGATGGTCGTTCAGGCCGTCCAGCACCATGCGCATATAGCTGGTTCCAAGAAGCAGGTTGGTGTCAGGGTCATTGACACGCGCGTGGTTGTAGTCTTTAAGACCGATCTTTTTTGCGACCCAGCGGGCAGTGGCAGGCATTAGCTGCATGAGGCCGGATGCGCCCGCCGTGGATTTGGCCTGAATGATAAAACGGCTTTCCTGCCGCATCAGCCCATAGACCCAGGCGTCATCAAGCGACTGTTCACGGGCGGCGGCGCGTACCTGAGCAGCAAAAGGCGCAAGAAAGCGCAAGCGGTAATCGTGCTGAAACTGGGTGCGGTTGGCCGTATTGATGGCGCGATCATAAATGTGGTTTTCATGCGCCAGGGTAGCGGCGGCCAGCAGTTGCCGATCGTCCATATCCCGAATCGCCCAGTTCCATTCGCGGACAGCTTCCAGACGCAAATCAAGCCGGAACAAGGCTAAGGCGCGTAACAGACCGGGATGGGAGCGGGCAGCGGCATGTTCGCCAGGTGTGAGAGGTAGGGCAAGGGGGGGAATCTGAATCGGCAACCCCAATTCCTCTTCCGCCAGATTACTGTAAAAATGCGGCTCGCCCCGCAATTGCCGGAATTTGTCATAGGCGTAATTCAAGCTGCCTTCTGCCTTGTCAGCACGCGCGAGCCAGTAAATCCAGGCAGGATCGCTCTGCTGCTCTTCGGGCATATCCTCAATGGCGGAACGTACCGCTGCCCAGTTCTGCCGCCGCAAGGCGGCGCGTACCCGCCATTCTCGCGCGTCGGGCGAGAGCGTCCCCTGTCCTCTGGCAAACCAGTCCAACGCTTCAGGGCGATGCCGCCGCGCGCTTACCAGGGCGATTTCTCCCCAGCACCAGGCGGCTGCTTCCCTGCCGATGCTTTTCTGCCAGCGTTCCAGTTGGGTGACGGCAAGATCAGGATTGTTGGCTGCCAGGCGGGCAATAGCCAGCGCGACGATTTCTTTTTGGGTGCGGGTTAAGAGAGTTTCCTGCTTTTGCCGGTTGAGCCAGACGAGCGGTTTTTCCCACAGTTGGGTGAATTGTTTGGCGTCGGGTTGTTCTTTGCTCGGCAGGGCGCGCAAGGCTTGCTGTACTGCTTTCTGTTTGCCGCGTTCGGTCATGATACGCGCCCGTTGCCAGTACTGCTCATCGTCCAGATATTCGCCCAGATAGGCAAAGAGCGCCTGGCAGCCTTCCGGCACGTCGACAAGGGTGAGCCACGGTTTTTGCGCTTCCAGGAACAGTACCTCCTGATCGGCGCCGGGGCGGCGCAGGCGAAACATAAGCTCAACGCATACCGCTTCCTGATCCGGGGATTGCAGGCGCGTGTACAGTTGGGCGACCTCCGTCCAGCGGTTCTTCTTCGCCAATACCTTCAACCAGTCGGTAGCGAGACGTTCGCCCAGATAGCTGTTTTGTTCCCGTGTCAAAAACGCTGCAATGGTGTCCTCATCCTGATTTGCCAGCCCCTGTTGCAACAGATAATAATCGGTGTGGGGCGTAAGGACATGCTTGATGGCAGCTAATTCATTACGCAAACTTTGCAGTTTGGCGCGATTACCCGTCCGAAAGGCTTCCCGCGCCGCGATGAAAAGTTGATCGCCCGCCGCCGTTTCGTCAGCGGCAAGCTCAAGCACAACAGACGGAGCAGGTTCAGCCAGAGCGGGGCGTGAAATGAGCAGAGCGGCAACAAGCAGGATAAAAGCCGCTAAATAAGCCGCGAAAGCGTTTTTGGTGTGGGCGGTGGCGGAAAGGCAAAGCAGCTTCATATAATGGAATGGCTGAATTGAAAGGAGGCAGAAAATTGTATGAACCAGCATACCATGAAGATAGTGGTTTTTGCGTGAATTGTTATGCGCGGTGAAATCAGAAAACGCTGCCTGCTGGCGCGTGAGGCGCTTTCCGGGCAGGAAGTCGCCCACCTTTCGGCGCTGCTGGTTGCTAATTTGCTGCGGGCATTTCCGTGTCCGCCGGGAAAATGTGTCGGCTTCTGCTGGCCGGTACGTAACGAAGCGGATGTCCGCCCCGCCATCCATGCCTGGCTGAAGATGGGAATTACTGCGGCGCTGCCGGTTACGACCATGCGCGGGCAGCCGCTTATCTTTCGCCTCTGGCAGGCGGAAGCACCGCTTGCGCCGGATTGTAAAGGTATCTCCGCGCCTTTAGATGATGCGCCGGAAGTAACGCCGGACACGCTCCTGATCCCGCTCAACGCTTTCGACGCCGCAGGCTATCGCTTAGGGTATGGCAGTGGTTTTTTTGATCGTACCTTGACCGCCCTGGCCGCGCGTTCTGTTCGTCCGCTTGCCATAGGCATCGGCTTTGAGTTGGGACGGGTTGCAGATGCGCACCCGGATGCTCACGATCAGCCAATGGATTGGCTGATCACGGAGGCAGGTGTCTGGCAGGCGCGGAAAGGATGCCGCAAAGCGGGATGAAGCGCGAGAAAATCAGCTTCCGCCAAGCGCTTTACGATTACGCGCCTGACACTCGGCCTGATACACCAGGCGCATCATGAGAGTGCCTTTGCCCCGGAACATGCGCTTGGCAGTTTTGGACAGGCAACGGCGTTCAATGGAAGAACGGCGGGTACGGGTAATCGCCATGATTTCATTCTCCGGAAAAACATCAAATTCTAGGCGGATAGGGCGTTTACGTCAATGCAATGCTTAAAGCAAGACGTGTAGTTAGAGCGGTTTCGGTTTAGTACTTATCCGTAAATAGCGATTTCCTGTCGCCAGCAGATCAGTGCTGCTGCCAGTGACAGCAAATCCTCAAAGGAGGCGGCAGATTTCTCATATTATAGTGCTTCCCGCAAATAAAATGACTTTTATGCCGTGATTGGGAGAAGTGAGCAAAACTTCTGAGAGTAGCTTTATTTACGGAAAGTACTATAACCCGGCAATTAAGTATTTATCCGTAAATAATATGGTATCCTTCCTATCTCAAAAGTTACCACCTGGAGCATGTGATGGGAAAGTACCGACAGCAATGGGTCATTTCTGATGAATTCTGGGAAAAGGTCGAGCCGTTGATTCCTGCGCCGCCGCGCAAACCCGCCAGCGAGTATCGGCGTC
>WRKX01000070.1 GCA_009777925.1 Betaproteobacteria bacterium
GCTCAAACAATGTTGGCCACAAGCACATTGCTGCTTGCCCGAACAGGCCTTATACATAGATGCAACCGGGTTCCTTGTTCAAAAGCAGAAGTTGACAACCGGGGCGAGTCCATACATAGGTTGGGGTGAGCGGAACGCGAATCCCAACGTAGAAGGCACGACGCGAACCGCAACATGCGGCGTTTATTTGGTGGGTTGGCGGTTGTTGAGGATTGGCAATCGTTGCTGTTTGCGTTATGCCATTAAACATCCGCCTCAACGTTGGGGTTCGGGTTTGGGTTCGGCTACGCCTCACCGCCGATACAAACATCTGAAAGGCCCGGCCCGGCGCTTCCGGCAACGGCTCACCTGGTCAGGTATCGGCTTGATTCCTAAGGGTAAATGCGATTATCTTGGTATAAAACACTGCCGAAAAACCCGGTAAAACAAAAAAGCGGCTAAACTTCACCGATATTTTTCCGATTTTGGGTAATTGCCATGTCAAATTACATTGTCGTTACCGGCGCGGCGGGTTTTATCGGCTCGAATCTGGTACGCGCCCTGAATGCGCGGGGCGTGACCCGAATCATTGCCGTGGACAACCTCTCTCGCGCCGACAAGTTCAAAAACCTTGTGGATTGCGAAATTGCCGACTATCTGGACAAGGAAGACTTTATCAATCGCGTCCAGCACGGGCATTTTGACGGGGAAATCGAGGCCATCCTGCATCAGGGCGCATGTTCCGACACGATGGAAACAGACGGGCGCTACATGATGGAGAACAATTATCGCTACTCTGTCATTCTGCTCGACTGGTGTCTGGAACAGGAAGTACCGTTTCTCTACGCTTCCAGTGCGGCAACTTACGGCCTCGGCACGGTATTTCGGGAAGAGCGCGGCAACGAAGCGCCGCTGAATGTCTATGGCTATTCCAAATTCCTGTTCGACCAGATCGCGCGTCAGCGTTTGCCGCACGCCGCCTCTCAGGTGGCGGGCTTTCGTTATTTCAACGTCTATGGCCCGCGCGAAAGCCACAAGGGACGCATGGCTTCGGTTGCCTTCCACCATTTCCGGGAGTTTACGGAAAGCGGCAAGGTAAAGCTCTTTGCAGGCTCGCACGGCTACGCCAATGGCGCGCAGGAGCGGGATTTCGTCTATGTGGACGATGTGACCAGGGTCAATCTTTTCTTTCTCGATCACCCGAAAAAATCCGGCATTTTTAATTTGGGTACAGGTAAGGCGCAGAGCTTCAATGAAGTGGCCGTCTCTGCCATCAACGGCTGCAGGGCGCTGGCAGGCGAGATTCCCCTTAGCCTGGAAGAAATCGTCAGGCAAGGTTTCCTTGAATATGTACCCTTCCCGGAGGCTCTGAAAGGCAAATATCAGGCTTATACCTGCGCGGATATTTCCCGTTTGCGCGCCGCAGGATATGAAGAACCCTTTGTCGCGGTGGAAGAAGGGGTTACGCGCTATGTTGAGTGGTTACGAAAACAGGCGTAAACAGACAGGATTGATGATAAAGATCGGAAAATATAGTGACTCACGCAAATAATTGCACTGTTGGCTCCGCCCTGAGTGGCTTTGCCGCAAATCCTGCTTGTAGCTCCGCTGCAAGCGGCATAAAAGCTATCCGGCAAACCCCCGGCGTTACGCGCCACTCCCTTTGGAAAGGGGGGCATAACCCCTCGGCTGCTTTGCACTTCAAGCACCCTTTTATCATAAAACCATGCAAAATGCCTTGAAACGATTTTTTCCCGCTGTTTTCGCGCTGCTTGGCGGGGTAGGGGCGTTTGCCCTGCCGCTTGCTTTGGATCTGGATATAGCGCGTATCCAGCATCCGGCCTTTTCAATTTCCGGTTTAAAGCTCAATGTGCGGGGCGAAGGCGCTACGCTCAATATTGCAAAGCTGGACATCGCCGGGCAAAGCTGGCAACAGGCGCGGATCGAATGTGGCAAATTGAGCCTTGCCAGTGGCGCGTTTTACTGTGGAGAAGGGCGTATCCATCTGGCGAATCAAACGCCTCTTGCGCTGGAAATCAAACAGCAAAAGAAACAATGGACGCTACGTTTTGCCCATGCCGCCAATGAATACACACAAGTAGTCTATGACGGGGATAGTGAGAAGCTGCATGTCGAGTTTGCCGGAACAAGCATAAAAGACTGGAGCGCCTTCCTGCCGCAGTTGGCGGATTGGCATCCGGCAGGCAGATTGCGGGGCAGGGCGGATTACGACGGCAGGCGCTTGTTCGCCACGCTGACCGTTCAGGATGGCGCGTATGCTTCAAAGGACGGCAACTCGGCGGCGGAAAAAATGGCGGTGACGTTTGCGGTTTCCGGCGAGGAAAACCGGGGTAGATGGAAACTGCAAGGACGCCTGGACTGGCTGACTGGCGACTGGTTTCATGCGCCGGTATTTCTAATCGGTGTGGGGCAAAGCCTGGAATTTGCGGGGGAGGCAGACGCTGCCGGCTGGGTATTGTCCGACATGCGGCTTGCCTTTCCCCAGGTGGGACAAATCGCCGCAAGCGGGCATGGCCTCTGGGCAGGAGCGGACGCGATGAACCTCAATCTATCGGCGAAGGCGCTTGCTCTTCAGCCGTTTGGGGAAGCGATAATTGCGCCGATTCTGGCAAGCCAGGGCACACTCCGCGCCGATCTCTCAGGAGAGCTTAATCTGGACGCGGAATGGAAAAACGGCGAACTCGCAGCGCTTGTCGTTGCGCCGGAGAACGCGGGTTTTGCGCTGGAAGGGAACCGTTTTGCGCTGGAAGGAATGAATGGCCGTCTGGATTGGCGGAACGACCGGCAGACCGAGAACACTCTTGCAATCAAAAAAATGGCGATAGGGCGGCTGGAAAGTGGCGCGTTCAATGCGGCGTTTGCGATCTGGCCGACAAAAAGCTTTGCCCTGACTTCCCCGATCTCCATCCCGTTGCTGGATGGCGAGCTGATTCTCCGCCACTTTGCGGCGGGACTGTCAAAGGATGCGGAAGACAGGAACTGGGAAGGCGCGTTGGGACTTTCGGTCACGCCGATGGCGCTGGAAGAACTGACGGAAAGGCTGGATTTACCCATCATGGCAGGCGCGATTTCCGCCGATTTGCCGGTCATCCGTTATGCGCGTCGTGAAGCGTCGCTGGATGGCGCTTTGGTAATTCGGGTGTTTGACGGCTATTTGAGTTGCAGCGATTTGCGCCTCATTGACCCTTTTGGGGTCAGGCCGCGCATTCAGGCCGATGTGGAAGCGCGGCATATAGATTTGGAGCAATTGACCCAGACTTTTTCCTTTGGCCGCATTACCGGCTTTGTGGATGCGGGTTTGCATGGCCTGGAAATTGCCGCCTGGCGTCCTGTGGCGTTTAACGCCAGTATCGTCAGCAGCCCCGGCAATTATCCGCGTCGCATCAGCCAGCGGGCGGTTGATGACATCACATCCCTGGGCGGCGGCGGCGCAATGGCTGCCTTGCAATCCAGCGTTTTAAGGATGTTTTCGGATTTTGGCTATCGCCGGATCGGTCTTGCCTGCCGACTGGAAAACGGAGTATGTCACATGCAAGGCATTCCCGGCTCCGACCGGGGCGAACAATATGTGATTGTGGAAGGGGGGGGCGTCCCGGCCTTGAATATCATGGGTTTTAATCGCCGGGTCAATTGGGATGAATTGCTTGTCCGCCTGAAAGCCGCTACCCAATCCAGCGGCCCGACATTTCAGTAATTCCGGGTGGTTTTGAGGAGCACATGAAATTCATCATTAATAGCAAAAGCCTGAAGCGCACCGCTGCCGAAGCGTTGATAATTCCCTGTATCAGTGCGCCGTTGCTTATTTTTTTCTACAAGTTCAACGTACAATATAGCGTATTTATAGCATTGATATTTTTTACGTCTCTTTTCTCACTCACCTACTTTCGCCAGCGTGGTCGTTTGCAGATTGACGATTACGGCATCCGTTTCGATCACGCCCCTCACTCATATCCTTCGTATCCGTCCGGGTCATGGCACATAGCCTGGCAGGATATTCAGTTGCCAATCATTTTGAACTTTAAAACTCTTTATATCCAGCAGCGGCGGTCTGATGATAATCAGCAACAAAGGCGTGGTCGCCCTTTTGCCCGGCCAAAAGGTGATAAAACACCGGACAATTCTGTATTCATCTTTGATACATTAACGTTTGACGAGTGGCAATGGGCCTGGGATAAAAACGATTCCGGTTCTGAAAAAATTATTAATGAAATTCAGCGACGTTTGGGCCAGGACGCGATCAAATTACAACTTTCAGCGCCATGTGTCCGCAGCCTTGATCCTGCCATGCTTATCGGCACACTGGCCTTTCTCATATTTAGCTGGTTGACTTACGCTTTTTGGGTTCATGATATTTATTCGTTAAATCCTCCGACGTTATTCTATATATCCATAATCATCATGTCCATCAGCCTACCGCCGATTCGCCACCGCAACAATTCATGGTTATTCAGCTTTACTGTTGCCCTGTTGTTAGGCATAGCTGCCCAGTGGAGTCTGTGTAATGGCCTCGAACTCGAAGTTGCTTATCTGGGGCAGTATGAAACTCGAACTTTCGTATTGCGAGAGCCATCACCATATCAGCGTGCAAACAAACAAGTCTGGCTCTCAGATGAACAGTGTGATGCGGAGCAGCTTAGATGGGAAACTCGCACGAATCAGGAACACCAGCCGTACCAGCCGGGCGACAAAATAGAATTACCCGTGCGGCGCGGTTTATTCGGTCAGTATGTCTTGAAACCCGGAAAAGCAAATGAGCAATTAAAAAAACGTCATGACTAATAATTTATCCGTCTGTCAAATAAAGGCGCGCCATATGTCGCTTGCGAATGTTGCGGAGAACTCAACTGCACGCTCTTTTTCGCACCAGATTGATATGCGCTTTCAGTGTATATAGCATATCGGTGAAGCGTAGCGGAATCGGCATCCTGTTGGCGGCTTCCTCAATAACATCCAGACGTTTGATGAGTTCGCAACGCGCCGTTTCGCCCTGGGTCTGATTTAAATCCTGTTCCAGAAATTTGAGTTCGCCATAAATGCGGCACAGGCGGGCGTGAATCCGCCAGTGATAAAGCGCGGGCGCAAAGCGCACAAGGGGCAGCAGCAGGGTAAGAACAGGAATGATGAGAATCAGGAAACGATCCGCCAGCACCGCGAGCCAAAAAGGCATGTAGCGTTGCATAAAGGGCGGGCCGGAAGCATAAAAACGTTCGGCAGAGGCAGACAACTGAAAATCACTGTCCTTGTAGGCGGGAAATTCGCCGTTCCTCTGAAAAAAACCGCTATTGCCGTGAGTTTCACGCATGGCGGAAAGCATCAGGGTTTGCAGGGCAGGGTGCATATCCTCGCGGATGACCAGATTGGCGGTCGCGGCAAGCAGGTCGGTATCATGCGGCGGGTAGTCCCGCACCAGATCAACCGCGCCTTCGGGCATGGTGAGGCGAAACAGATAAGGGAAACGGCGATGATAAGCCTCCGCCTGCGTAAAACTCATCAGGCGCACCATCGGCGAACGTAGCAACACCTGCACTACCGGCGCTTCCGGCGCGGCGATTACGAAAAGCGCGTCCAGCCTGTCCTGTTGCAGCGCCTCGGCGGCTTCCATTTCACCCATCGGCATCAAGCGCACATCATGCTCTTCCAGTTCGTTTGCCGCCAAAAGCCGATAGGCCAGGGCGTAGGCGCTGGTACTTTCCTGAATGATCGTTACCCTAAGCCCTGCCAGCTCGGCCAGTTTTTTCGGCATACGGTCGCCGCGCACAAACACCCACAGCGGTTCGTAAAAGGCGCTCCCTAACGACAGCAAGCCTTCCGGCCCTTCCTGCTGCCAGTTCGACGCAACCCCGCCCTGCACGAAAGCAATATCTACTTCCCCCGCGCGCAGCAGGCGCAGGTTTTCGCCCGATCCCTGCGAAGTCTTCAGTTCAAGGGTGACGCCATTTTTGGCAAAAAAATCCTGATACTGTCTGGCAAAGGCGTAATAAAGACCGTCCTCCCGCCCGGCGCTCATGACTAGCCTGGTTGGAGGCGCAGGTTCTACAAAATAAAACGCCAGCAAAAAACCCAGCAAAACCAGTATCAGAAACGGCCATGAAGCCCGCAACGCCTCGCGCCAGGCAAGATAACGTTCCCGCACTCTTTGCCGCAGGCGACGCTTTTGTCTGTTTTCGCTCATTACTACCTGCTACCCGATCCGGCCTGCCATGACAATCCGGTTGCGCCCCTGGCTTTTGGCTTGATATAGCGCGTTATCCGCCCGTTCCAGCACATTCTCCAGCCATCTCTCATTTGTTTTTTCCTGGCTGACCAGGCCGGCGCTGAAGCTGACCGTAAATGACGCGCCATTTGCGCCATTGAAAGAAATCCGGTTAAAGTCCTCACGAATATGATCCAGCGATTCCAGGGCGCCGCCTGGTATCCTGCCAACCAGTCCCAACACGAATTCTTCGCCGCCATAACGTCCCACGATGTCACCCTGCCGCAAACGCTGCTTCAAGAGCCAGGCCAGGCTCCTGATTACCTGATCGCCAACAGCGTGTCCGTGCGCATCATTTATCTGCTTGAAGTGGTCTATATCAAGCATGACCACATCAAGACAATATTCTTCAGGCATGTTTTTCAGCGCATCTGCAAGCGCCTTTTTGCTGCTGGTATGGTTCAGGAGACCGGTCAGGCTGTCATTCTGCATCATGCGGCGCAACGCCCGATAGCGTTCTATCTTGCTTTTGACCACCGCGTTCATCAGCACCGGGTTGTGCGGCTTGGTTAAAAACTGGTCGCCCCCCAAACGTAGCGCGGCAACCTGCAAGCCGACATCGGTTTCTCCGGACAGGTAGACCACGGGAATACTCAGGAATTCGTCATGCTGACGAATAACCCGCAACGCTTCCACCCCTGTGCAGTATGGCATATACATATCCATCAGGATCAGGTCTGGCTGGAAATTGCGAATCACCTGCAAGACATGGGAGGGCGTATTCAGCGTATATACCTCGACGCCGTGCGATTCCAGGCTGCGGCGGATGGATTGGGCGGCTGTTTTTGAATCCTCCACCACCAGCACCCGGTAGGACTCTTCCTGCGTTCCCATCTGGTCAATAACCAGTTCCAGAACTCGCTGCAAAGTGCCTTCGCCTTCCAGAAAGCAGCGGTCGACCCCAGCTATCAGGGCTTGATGGATGAAGGCAAAATCGTCCGCTACATTCATGCAGGCGATCAGCGCCATGGGGCGGCGTTCGCGCAAAATTTTCAGAAACCCAAAGTGTTCCGGTTTTCCCGTCATATCCACCAGATAAATGCCCAAATCGGCGTCATCCTCAGTTGGAATTTGCCAATCTCTCCGTTGAGCCTTGATGCCGAAATAGCTTAATTGCGCAACCAGATCGCGCCAGGTTTCTTCCCTGCCTCCCAGAAGGCAAATTTTCCGGTTCCTTACTCCGACCTCTACCATGTCTCCATCTTTGCTTCCGTCCGTGCCTTCATCTTCGCCATAAACCACGGCTTCCGCGTCTGCTTCCGCAATCCCGATCTTGCTGCTTATGAGCAACTTGCTCTCCAGCAAATACGTAATGCTTCGCCGGTCGCGCTGCTGCCGGAACCCCTGCTGCGCGTAGTAACGCATCAATTCGCACAGCCGCACCACCTTCTTTCCCGTATCTTCCATGTCCGCGTCGGAAATCGGATGGCTTGTTTCGTTGCCAAACAACGCAAGCGCCTTTTGCTCAAGTTGGCGGCAAACGTACAGCAAACCAGCCTGGCTTTTTTCCTGCAATGAATCCGTGAAGTGGTTGAGCAGCGAAGAAAACGTGACAAAATGCTCATAATTTGGGCACGTCTGGTACTTGAGCCAAGCCAGGCGCAAAGCCTGTTCCTGTTCCTGTAACAAGATAGGGGATGAGTGGTATGATGTATTCATGGTAATTCCTTGCCTTGCGCCATCTTATCAGATTCAGCTCGCGCATTCATGCTTGTGTATTTATATCGGACGGAACGGGCAAAAAAAAGACACTGCGTACAAATTTGCTACGCCCAGGGAGAAAATTTCCGCCTGCTTTCAGAAAAGGACTGCCAAGCAGAGGAATTCCCAGTATAATTCGCCCCTCCTCGTATGGCGCAAGCCTGCGACGAGCCGCTGGGGAGTCGCCAAGTCGGTTAAGGCACCGGATTTTGATTCCGGCATTCGAAGGTTCGAATCCTTCTTCCCCAGCCAGAAATTTCCTTCGGGTAGGTATCGGCCTGCCCGAAAATGTTTCGGGGTTCGCCATGTCGTACAACAATCTGATGATCTTCAACGGCAATGCTAACAGAGCATTGGCGTCTAGTGTCGCGTTGGAACTCAATATCCGGTTGGGACAGGCTCTTGTGGGGCGTTTCTCGGACGGCGAGGTCAACGTGGAAATTCAGGAGCACGTGCGCGGACGCGATGTGTTCGTGCTCCAATCCACCTGCGCGCCTACCAACGATAACCTGATGGAAATTCTCCTGATAGTTGATGCCCTGAAACGCGCCTCCGCCGGACGAATTACCGCCACAATTCCTTATTTCGGCTATGCCCGCCAGGATCGCCGCCCGCGTTCCTCGCGCGTTTCCATTGCGGCAAAGCTGGTTGCCAACATGCTGATGGTTTCCGGTGTCGACCGGGTGCTGACCATGGATCTCCACGCCGAGCAGATTCAGGGCTTTTTCAATATCCCGGTTGACAACATTTACGGCCTGCCTATCTTTCTTGAGGACATCCGCAAACAGCGCTACGACAATCCGCTTGCTGTTTCACCAGACCACGGCGGCGTGGTGCGCGCGCGTTCGCTGGCCAAGCGGCTGGAATGCGATCTGGCGATCATTGACAAGCGTCGCCCCAAAGCCAATGTCACCGAGGTTATGAATATCATCGGCGATGTCCGGGATCGTACCTGCGTAATCATGGATGACATGGTCGACACGGCAGGCACGCTCTGCAAGGCGGCAACTGCCCTGAAAGCACAAGGCGCGAAAAAAGTTGTCGCATACTGTACTCACCCGGTGCTTTCCGGCGGGGCGGTGGAGCGGGTCAACACTTCCGACCTTGATGAGCTTGTGGTGACGGATACCATTCCTCTGCACCAGGAAGCCGCTACCTGTCCGCGCATTCGTCAGCTTTCTGTCGCTCCGGTTCTCGCGGAGACTATCCGCCGAATCAGTTGCGACGATTCTGTTTCTTCCCTGTTCATTGAATAGGGTTTTTACCACCACGGCCTGGTCGCGGGCCGTTTTTTCTGGAGTTACCATGCAATTTGTTCTCAACGCCCAAAAACGCGAAGCGCAGGGATCGAGTGCGAGCCGCCGCCTGCGTCGCAGCGGCAAAACCCCCGCCATTATCTACGGAGCCGGTCAGGCTCCGGTAGTGATCGAACTTGACCACAACCAGCTTTATCTCGGCATGCGCAAGGAAGCCTTTCACTCTTCCCTGTTGACCATCGAACTGGATGGCAGAAAAGAGCAGGTGTTGCTGCGCGATTATCAGATGCACGCCTATCGTCCCCAGGTGCTGCATGTTGATTTTCAGCGCATTGACGCCAACAAGAAACTGCACCAGAAAGTGCCGCTGCACTTCATTAACCAGGATATTGCTCCCGGCGTCAAACTGGGAGGCGGGCAGATCGCGCATGTCATTACCGAGCTTGAAGTTTCCTGCCTGCCGACTGATCTGCCTGAATTTATCGAAGTCGACCTGAAAGAGCTTTCGGTCGGCGCGTCCCTGCATGTCTCCCAGCTTTCCCTGCCCAAAGGCGTGACTGCGCTGACGCATGGCATTGACCAGACGGTTGTGACCTGCATTGCCAAACGGGGCGCGGCGACAGAAGAAAGCGGGGGAGCTGCCGCCGCTGCTTCTGCTTGAAGTTTCTCTCTTGCCAAATATAGTAGCTCCTCTGAAGAAAGCGATTATCGGGGATAGCGCTTTGCTCCTCTCTCCCGCTTGCGGGAGAGAGGCAGGGGGAGAGGAGGGGATGCGCTTGTGGCATTTAAGCCCATTCTCTCCTGTCTCCTGTGCGCCACTTGACCGTCTCCTTTATTCAAAGAATGACTATAGACCGCCTCTTGTCGCAGGCGGTCTTTTTCATCGTAAAACTAACTCCGGTTTGAAACCTCGCCCTTCAGGGCGGCGCGAAGGTTGGAACCCCGGCTTTAGCCGGGGTTTCGACCGTAGCAACAAGGGAGGAGATGCAAACCCCTTCCTTGTTTGTTTTGAACGACAGGCATGAATGCCTGTCGCTAATTTTTGCTGAGTTTTCGCTATGAGCCAACCTGTCGCCCCCAGTCTGATTGTAGGTTTGGGCAATCCTGGTGCGGAATACGAAGCTACCCGGCATAATGTAGGCTTTCGTTTTCTTGACCGCCTTGCTCAAAAGCTCGGCATTGCCTTCGCGCCCCAGGGACGTTTTTTTGCCGCTCTTGCTCGCCAGAGAGAGCTTTGGCTTTTGCAGCCCATGACTTTCATGAATCGTTCCGGGCAATCGGTTGGCGCTTTCGCGCGCTTTTATAAAATTCTCCCGCAGGCTATTCTTGTTGTGCATGACGATCTTGATCTTCCACCGGGCGGAATCCGTCTTAAAAAAGGTGGCGGCAATGGTGGGCACAACGGATTGAAGGACATTCAGGCGGCGCTTGCCACCCCGGATTTCTGGCGGTTGCGTTTGGGTATCGGGCATCCGCGCCAACGGAACCTTCGCCAACCCGTTGCCGATTTCGTCCTTGCCCGCCCTCGCGCCGAAGAAGAAAGCGCAATGGAACAGGCGTTGCATCGTTGCCTTGACGCCTGGCCTTTGCTTGCCGGTGGCGAGTACGAGAAAGCGCAATGTCTGCTGCATTCCGATGTTTGAACACGCTAGTGGCGCAAGCGACTTGCATGCGTAGGTTGAGGTGAGCGGAACGCGAACCTCAACATTGCGCCTATAACTTACCGATGATCTCTGCCCATGACTGACATTCTAAAGAAAATTCTCACGACCAAGGCCGAAGAAGTAGCCGCCGCGAAAAGCCGCGAGCCGCTTGCGGAAATCGCGGCTAGAGCTAAAGATATACCGCCTCCGCGTGACTTTGCCAGCGCTATTAGAAGCAGGGCGCTTCGGCGGCAAGCTGCCGTGATTGCGGAAATCAAGAAGGCCAGTCCGTCTAAAGGAGTTATTCGTCCTGATTTTCACCCTGGCGACATTGCCGCTTCCTACGCCGCCCACGGCGCGGCTTGTCTTTCCGTATTGACCGATGTCGCTTTTTTTCAGGGGGCGCTTGAATATCTGCGATTGGCTCGCGCCGCCTGTGATTTGCCGCTGCTGCGTAAGGATTTTATTGTTGACCCTTACCAGATTTATGAAGCGCGTGTTTTTGGCGCGGATGCTATCTTGTTGATTGTCGCGGCGCTCTCGGATAGCGCCATGCAAGACTATACCGCGCTGGCAAAAGAGCTTGGCATGGCGGTTCTGGTCGAAGCGCACGATGAGGCGGAACTGGAACGCGCCCTGGCGCTGGATACGCCTCTGATTGGCATAAATAACCGTAACTTGCGGGATTTTACAGTATCGCTTGATAACACCTTGAATTTATTGGGAAAAATACAAGACGAGCGAATCGTTATCACGGAATCCGGCATCTTTACGCGGGAAGACGTTACAAGGATGCAATATGCGGGCGTATATGCCTTTCTGGTCGGCGAAGCTTTTATGCGCGCCCAAAATCCCGGCGAAGCGTTGGAAAAACTGTTTTTTTAGAGCGGTTTTGGGTTTATAGTGCTTTTCCTAAATAATCTTACTCTGTCAACCTTCAGACATCCTATCCTGCAAGCGAGAAAGGGTAAAAATAATTACGAGAAGCACTATAATCCCGGGAGCATCGCGCACCAGCGCGGCGCTCCCGGTAAAGAATGATATTTCCCATGTAGGGACGGCGATTTATCGCGCCCGATGAGCGCCGTGACACGATTCCGGGCGCGATAAATCGCACCCCTACGTGAAATCATTTGCCAGCTTGGCGGTCAGGGCAGTGGCGTGGGGCAGTCGAGGCTTTGCTTGATAGCGCGGAGGAGTTCGTTTTCCACCGGGGTGATCCTGCCGTCGTGCTGAACGGTGACTTCACAGGCTATGAGGAGTTTTTCCCGGTACGGCGGCGCGGCAAGGGCAAGGTGGGATAACGCTTCGGCAATCTTGTTCAGGGAAAGTTCGGCTTTTGCCGGTAAAGGATATTGCTTACTGGCAGGAGAACAGGCTATCGCTTCCCGGTAAGCTGCCTCGGTCGTTTCCATGTCCTCATGACCGGCATAGGCGAGGAGCGCGAGCAGGTCGGCAATATCCTTGTCCTACACTATCATGCGTGGAAAGTCCGGCGGCAAAGGCGTTTGCCCCGTGTTCGTAATCAAGCACAAAGGCTGTCGGCGCGGGAATGCCTGCGGCAATGGACATTTCATCAAGCACATTCAAGCAACGCTTTTCCGCCAGATTGGAAGTATCTCGCATGATCCTGCGCCCACCCAATTGCGCCGCGATCAACCTGCCGCCGCTAAGGGAGATTAGCATTCTAGTGAAGAGCGAAACTACAATATAGACCCGGCTACTAAGTATTGAATAATTTTACATCATCCCCATATAAATGAAATGGACAAAGAAGATGGTCGCAGGCTGTCGCGCGAAGCACAGCATGAGAGACGCAAACAGGCGGTG
>WRKX01000071.1 GCA_009777925.1 Betaproteobacteria bacterium
CCAGACTGTATCGGATATGTCGTGCCGTCTGTGTGCCTGTTGCATAAAATTTCTCCCGGTTTCCAAAAACTCAGATATTATACAATCTATTGACTACACTGCCTAAAATCCCCCAGTATCGGTGTAATGTTCCTCAATGCACAGGTCAGATTCGTGGTGCAGCAATCCATCAAGCACATAGGTAGAGTCGCGCACACCAACATTAATTACCTTGGTATGAAACGGCGCGTACTGGTCAGATATGTGGGTGTAGAAAGTCCGCCTTGGGCTGCTGCCGTACTTCGGGTTGATATGACCTGCACTTTCGGCCTTGCTCCCGGTTCTAAAATTCTGACCGTCTGACGATGACGTAGTGCCTTCGCCCCAATGCGCGGCGAATGGATGCCGGAATTGTGCGTTGACCAATTCGGCCAATGCAGTTGAATAGGTTTCATCGCGGATGTACCAGGCTTGAAGCCAAGCCAGTTTTGCATAAGTTGTGCCGGGGCAGGATTCGGCCATCTTAGACAGACCAAGGTTGATTGCATCAGCCAGAATTGTTGTCAGAAGTAAGTTTTTGTCCTTTGCCAAATTACCTGATTTCAAGTGGGTGAAATGCCGTGTAAAACCTGTCCACTCATCTACTTCCAGTAGTAATTCCGTAATCTTGACGCGCGGTAGAACAGCCGCTACCTGTTCTATTAGCGCCTTTGCTGTGTCTGGCACTGCCGCGTCTAGCGGCGTAACCTTCAGACCCGATTCAGTGATGATGGCATTTGGAAGTTCATTGGTTTTGGCCATGCGGTTGACAGCAGCAAGCTGCGCCTCCAGCAGAGTAAGTCGCTCGTGTATAGTTCTTTCCGTAAATAAAGCTACTCTCAGAAGCTTTGTTCGCTTCTCCCAATCACAGCATAAAGTCATTTTATTTGCGGGAAGCACTATAGATACTGCCCACAGTCCGTAGGTATGGATAGCGACAATTCGTTGGCCTGTTTGAGGCTGGCAAACTTTTCGGACGGCAACAGGTAGTCTTCGAAATCCTTGAACTGACGTGAACCCTGAATCCATACGTCTCCCGAACGCAAGGCGTTCTTGAGTTCCGACAATGCGCATAGTTCGTAATAGCGCCGTTCAATGCCAGTGTCACTTATGACCAACTTCCGCCAGCGGGGCTTGATAAAACTGACCGGTGCGTTGGCAGGTACTTTACGCGCCTTCTGGATGAACATATCACGCAGCAGCTTGATGGCGTCAAGCACATTTTCAGCTACTGGTGCGGCTAGCAGCCTGAGTGCATTTAGGAATTCCGGCGCATAGCGGTGCAGAATGGCGTAGTTCTCACCGATAAGGCGCAGAAAATCAAAGTCTTCAGGCTGTGCGAGTTTCTGTGCCTCATTTACGCTTTCAGCGAAAGCATCCCACGGCAAGACTGCTTCAATAGCTGCGAACGGATCGCCGCCACTTTGCCAGGCTTCAATCAAAGCTTGGCCGATACGGCTATACAAACGCACCTTGGAATTGATAGCTTTACCGGATTCTTGGAACCGCCGCTAATGTTTCTTCTTGGCATCATTGAACAACTTGCCGAGGATGCGGTCATGAAGGTCGATGATTTCATCAGTAACAGTAGCTGTGCTATCGATAGCGAGCGCTACCAAGGTTGCGTAGCGACGTAGTGGCTCAAATTTGGTGAGATAGGCTGAGGTCATTTTGCTTCCCTCACGGGCGATTTTGAGCAATCGATTCTGGTGCACCAATCGCTCAATACCCTGAGGCAAGTCGAGAGCTTGCCAAAACTTGAGGCGTTCAATGTGTTCAAGTATGTGCCGCGAATTGGGCTTGACTGGTGATTGACGCAACCAGGCCAGCCAGGTCGTCTTGCTGTTGTCCCGACGTTTGAGCAAGCCATCAAGGCGATGGCGATGTGCACCCGACAGTGATTTGGCCAAGACACTGTAGATGCGCTGATTGGTGCGGGTAATTGCTTCCGCGCAGATGCGCTCGACAACATCCAATGTTGGCAAGATGATGTGTTGGTGACGTAGCGCGTCAAGAACGCTGGTAGCTAATACAATCCCTTTGTCTGTTTGCAAAGCCAGCTCAGTTGTCGTATGGATAGCCTGCTGATAATGACTCAAGCCAAATGGAACCAGTCCAAGATAGGCGCGTAGCTGTGCGCTGCTTTCGCACGACTAACCCACGCATCTTTGGCTCGGTGCTGTATGGCACCGACCAGGACAGCAGCGATATCGATCTGTTGGTTGATGCGTTGCCTGGCGCAACGTTATTGGATTTAGGCGGACTGCAAGAAGAACTGAAATTGTTACTCGGTGTTAACGTTGATTTGCTAACGCCTGGCGATTTGCCGCCGAAGTTCCGGGCCAAGGTGCTCGCGGAGGCGCAGCCGGTATGAGAGAGAACCGCCTACCCGATTACATCAATCACATCCAGCAGGCCGTCATTCTGAGCCTCATCATTATCGGCGAGGCCGCTACGAGAGTGATGGATGGCTACGCCGAGTTTGCACAGGCGCATACCTATTCACCCGGCAATTAAGGGTTGCATCATATTTGCCATTTCAGCCCATATGGGGCGTGCCTCGAAAAGTCAAACCTTAATTGCCGGTTCAATAAGTGCCGTGGCGCGACATGCGTGGTATGCGCAACCGCATGGCAAACGGCTATTTTGACATCGACCTCAATGTGGTATGGGAGACGGTACAAGAATGGTTGCCGGATCTGCTTAAGCAACTGCACACCGTGCGCCATAATGCTGACGATAAATGTTGATCGGTTATGCGCGCGTCTCGACGCAAGATCAAAACCTTGAGCTACAACGCGAGGCGTTGACTAAGGCCGGATGCCAAAAGGTCTTTGAAGACAAGGTGAGCGGAACACGGGTAGATCGCCCCGGCTTGACCAGGACGCTCGAAATGCTACGCGAGGACGACACCCTGGTTGTCTGGAAACTTGACCGGTTAGGTCATAGCGTCAAGCAATTGGTCGATCTGGTGGGCGAGTTGCACCGGCAGGGTGTCCAGTTCAGGAGCCTCACCGACTCCATCGACACTGGTACGCCGTCCGGTCGGTTCTTCTTTCACGTCATGGCAAGCCTTGCAGAAATGGAGCGCGAATTGATCGTAGAACGTACCCGCGCTGGCCTGGAAGTAGCCAGACAACTTGGCCGCAAGGGTGGCCGCAAGCCGAAGATGACCGACAGTAAGATCGAATCGGCTAAAAAACTACTATTCACCCGGCAATTAAGGGTTGCATCATATTTGCCATTTCGGCCCATATGGGGCGTGCCTTGAAAAGTCAAACCTTAATTGCCGGTTCAATAGCTAGCGGCATTCCTCCGAAGGATGTAGCAAATAACCTTGGTGTGTCTATTCCCACGTTGTATAGGTGGGTGCCTGCTTCTACACACGTTTAGCGTACCTTGCTTTCTGTAAAGCCTTTGTGCCTTTGGTAAATGACAAAAAGCTAACTTACGATTTTTTCCGCTTTCTGAAGCTACCCCAAATCAATCCCCTGTGAACAGCCCACCTCGTAACCAATTGATCGTAAACGAGCATTCCCGAGAGCCGACAACAATGGCATTCATGCGATTGTCCTGCCTCTTGTTCTCAGGGCGCAAATGCGATTGCCCTGCTATGATAAACTTTCTGTCCGATATAAACCTCTGTTTTCAGGCCAAATGAGTAGCGCCCGTAGCGTAGACTGTATTCCTGCCAAATAGCATTTTTACCCATGACACATTCCGCTTCCCCCTCGTCCGCGCCGCCAATCTCCCCGCAGGAATGGCTGGAAACTCCGCAAGGACGCTATGTGCTCGATCTGGAAACTGCCAAACTTTCCGAGACAATTGCCGATGAATTCGGATACAACGCGCTGCAACTGGGTCTGCCGGAACGCGACCTGCTGGCAAACAATCGCATGCCCCTGCGTCAGATTGTGAGCGACCGCGCTGGCACACCCGCGCGCCTTCGCGCCGAATTTACCGCCCTGCCTATCGCTTCGCAGAGCGTTGATCTGGTTATCCTGCCGCATATTCTGGAATTTCGCCCTGATCCACACCAGATTCTGCGTGAAGTGGAGCGTATCCTGATCCCGGAAGGCAGGCTTTTTATCCTTGGCTTCAACCCGTTTTCCCTGTGGGGTTTGCGCCGCCGTCTCCCGCCTTTTCCGCACGGTTTTCCCTGGGATGGTCACTATCTTTCCGTCCTGCGTCTAAAAGACTGGCTGAAATTGCTCGGCTTTGAAATTGACCGGGGCATCTTCGGTCTCTACGTTCCGCCCTGCAAAAGCGCGACATGGCTGAAACGCTGGCAGTTCATGGAAAACGCGGGGGATCGCTGGTGGGGCTTTGCGGGCGGCATCTATATCATCCGCGCCATCAAGCGGGTCGCGGGCATGCGCCTGATCCTCCCCAACTGGCGCGACCGGCGGCTTGCCGCCGCCAGGGCGTTAAACCCCCTGCCCCGCAAAAGCCGCCCAGAAAACTCGCTGGAAGAATCAGAATGAAAATCGTTGACATATTCACCGACGGCTCCTGCCGGGGCAATCCCGGCCCCGGCGGCTGGGGCGCGTTGCTACGCATGGGAACGGCGGAAAAAGAACTCTTTGGTGGGGAAGCGCATACCACCAACAACCGAATGGAACTGCTCGCGGTCATCCGCGCATTGGAAGCCCTGAAGCGTCCGGTTCGCGCCCGCGTCCACACGGATTCCCGCTACATTCAGCAGGGTATCAGCCAATGGATTGCAAAATGGAAAATGAACGGCTGGCAGACCGCTGACAAAAAGCCGGTAAAAAACGACGATCTCTGGCGCGAACTCGACCTTCTTACCGCCCAACATGAAATAGAATGGATATGGATCAAGGGACACGCCGGCATCCCGGAAAATGAACGTGCCGACAAACTGGCAAGACAGGGAACTTCCCTGCAAAATCAGCACAATTAGCGCCATTTTGACAACTTTTAACCGATTTTCTCTCGATGAGACAAATTTTCCTCGACACCGAAACCACCGGCCTGGAGCCGCGACATGGGCATCGCATCATTGAAATCGCTGGCGTGGAGATGCAAAACCGCCGCCTGACCGGGCGACACCTGCATTTTTACCTCAACCCCGAACGGGAAATCGAAGCCGGAGCCAAGGCAATACATGGCATTGACAACGATTATCTGGAAGATAAGCCCAAATTCGCGCAAATTGCCAGAGAACTGCGCGATTTCATGCAGGGCGCGGAACTGGTGATTCATAACGCCCCTTTCGACATTGGTTTTCTGGATGCGGAGTTTGCGCGTCTTGATCTGCCCGCAACCGAAACCGTGTGCGCCAGCGTGCTGGATACCCTGAAGCTGGCGCGTGAGCTGCATCCCGGCAAAAAGAACAATCTGGACGCGCTGTGCGAACGCTATCAGGTCAACAACGCGCACCGCAACCTGCACGGCGCGTTGCTGGACGCCGAACTGCTGGCCGATGTCTATATCGCCATGACGCGCGGGCAGGAAAGCCTGCTCGCGGAAGAAACGCCAGCAGTCAAACACCACGAGCCGCGCCCGGAAAGCAAAAGCCGCTCCGCGCAACCGACACGCCCGCCGCTCATTGTTCTACGCGCGACCCCGGAAGAAGAAGCGGAACACCAAAAAATTCTGGCGGGCATCCGAAAAGAAACAAAAGGACATTGCCTGTGGTAAGTCGCCCGGCGGCTTGTCTATTCCGGCAAAAAACACTTTACTGGACAAATTGCGCCTAAATGCGGCAAACTTGTTGCCATGATGAAGAAAAAATCCTCTTCCGCAAAAACCAAGACCAGCCACTCGCCCCGCCTGCTGGTGTTGCACGGCCCCAATCTCAATCTGTTGGGAGCGCGTGAGCCGCAGCATTATGGGGCAGCAACGCTGGAAGAAATAAATCTGGCGATGGCGTTACGCGCGGAGGCGGCGGACGTATACCTTGAATCTTTTCAGACCAACCACGAAGGCGCGTTGATTGAGCGTATCCATGCCGCAAAAAAGGAAGGCGTGCGTTACATCATCATCAATCCAGCCGCCTGGACTCATACCAGCGTCGCGCTGCGGGACGCGCTGGCGGCAACGGCCATTCCTTTCATCGAAGTGCATCTTTCCAACATTCACACCCGCGAAACATTTCGTCAGCATTCCTATTTTTCCGATCTGGCGCTCGGCGTCATCACCGGCCTGGGACATCAGGGGTATCTGCTCGCCCTTGAATACCTGCTCAACAAGATCAATACGGACTGATCCGGTCGCTGCAAGCGATTCTTACCATCCGGCAAAAAATTCGAGGAGAGACTCATGGATTTGCGTAAACTCAAAAAACTGATTGACCTGGTGCAGGAATCCGGCATTTCTGAACTGGAAGTCACGGAAGGGGAAGAAAAAGTACGAATCGTCAAATTCGCCCCGGCAGGTGCGGTGGGTTACGCACCCCTGCCTGTCAATGCCCCTGTTGCCCTTCCCGTTGTTGCGGGCGGCGCGCTTCCCGCCCTTTCCGACGACGACGATGACGAAGAAAAAATCGAAGGCCACAGGATCAAATCCCCGATGGTCGGGACTTTCTATCGCTCGCCCTCGCCCGGCGCTAACGCTTTCGTGGAAGTCGGGCAAGCGGTGAAGCAGGGCGACACCCTGTGTATCATTGAGGCCATGAAGCTCCTGAACGAAATCGAAGCCGACGCTTCCGGCGTCATCAAGGCAATTCTGGTTGAAAACGGGCAGCCGGTTGAGTTCGGCGAAACCTTGTTTATCATCGGCTAACATGCCGCGAAAAGACACTAAAATGTTTGAAAAAATCCTTATCGCCAACCGGGGGGAGATTGCCCTTCGGGTGCAACGCGCCTGCCGGGAAATGGGCATCAAGACCGTAGTCGTTCATTCCGAAGCCGACCGTGAGGCCAAATACGTGAAGCTCGCCGATGAATCCGTGTGCATCGGCCCCGCGCCCTCGGCGCAAAGCTATCTCAACATTCCGGCCATTATTTCGGCGGCGGAAGTCACCAATGCGGAAGCCATCCATCCGGGTTACGGCTTCCTTTCCGAAAATGCCGACTTCGCCGAACGCGTTGAATCCTCCGGCTTTGTGTTCATCGGCCCCAGGGCGGAGACGATCCGCATGATGGGCGACAAGGTTTCCGCCAAAGCCGCGATGAAAGTGGCTGGCGTGCCTTGCGTTCCCGGCTCCGACGGGGCGCTTTCCGAAAATAACGAGGAAAGCATGGAAACCGCGCGTAAAATCGGCTATCCGGTCATCATCAAGGCGGCAGGCGGCGGCGGCGGGCGGGGTATGCGCGTCGTCCATAGCGAAGCGGCGCTCCTGAACTCCGTAAGCATGACCCGCGCGGAAGCGGAATCGGCCTTTGGCAACCCCAGCGTGTACATGGAAAAATTCCTGGAGAAGCCCCGCCATATAGAAATTCAGGTATTGGCCGACCAGCACGGTAACGCGGTGTACCTGGGAGAGCGCGATTGCTCGATGCAGCGCCGCCACCAGAAAATCATCGAGGAAGCGCCCGCGCCCCTGATTCAGCCTCGTATGATCGCCCGCATCGGCAGACGCTGCGCCGAAGCCTGCCGCAAAATCGGCTATCGGGGCGCGGGAACCTTTGAATTTCTCTATGAAGACGGCGAGTTCTACTTTATCGAAATGAACACCCGTGTTCAGGTAGAGCATCCAGTCACGGAAGCCATTACAGGCATTGACATCGTACAAGCGCAAATTCGCGTCGCGGCAGGGGAAAAACTGGAGTTTCGCCAACGCGACATCCAGTTTCGCGGTCATGCGCTTGAATGCCGCATAAACGCCGAAGATCCCTACACGTTCACTCCTTTTCCCGGCAAGATCAGCGTTTACCATCCACCGGGCGGGCCGGGTATCCGGGTAGACTCGCACATCTATCAAGGATATACCGTGCCACCGCATTACGATTCCATGGTCGCCAAGATCATCGCGCATGGCGATACTCGGGAACAGGCTATCCGCCGGATGCGTGTCGCTCTCTCCGAAATGGGCGTGGAAGGCATCAAAACCAATATCCCGCTCCACCAGGAACTTATGCTGGATGCCAATTTTGTTATAGGCGGCACCAGCATTCACTATCTTGAGCAAAAGCTGGCCGAGCGGAACGAGAGCAAACAGCAGGATCATGGCGTGGATTGACGCCTCCTTCACTATTGAGGCTAAGTTTGTCGACGTGTGGTGTGACGCCCTGCTGGCGGCAGGCGCGGTTTCTACCAGCGTTGAGGACGCCAAAGCGGGAACCCCGGAAGAAAAGCCGCAATTCGGCGAGCCGGGCATGGAAGAAATACCGCTATGGCAAAATGCGCGAGTTAGCGCCCTGTTTGCCGAAGATACTGACATTTTCGCGTGTTTTGCCGCTATCGCCGCCAACCTTCATCAATCCCCGCCAAAACCAACTTTAAGCCGGGTAGAAGAAGAAAATTGGGTACGGCTGACTCAGGCGCAATTTGACCCCATCCGTATCTCAGAACGGTTGTGGATAGTGCCGTCATGGCATATCGCGCCCGACCCGACGGCGCTAAACATCATGCTTGACCCAGGTATGGCCTTTGGCACAGGCTCGCATCCGACTACCCGGCTTTGTCTCGAATGGCTGGAGCGAGAAGTACGCCCTGGGATGAGCCTGCTCGACTATGGCTGCGGTTCCGGCATTCTCGCCATTGCGGCGGGCAAACTGGGCGCTCTCCCGGTTGCTGGCCTAGACATTGATCCGCAAGCGGTTTTAGCCGCTCGCGCCAATGCCGCAAACAACCGGGGTGATATTCGTTTCACGGAAACGCCGGAATCGCTGTTGCCAGAATACGATCTGGTTGTCGCCAATATTCTTGCCAATCCTCTGCGCCTGCTCGCTCCGGCCCTGATCAAGCGCGTTCGTCCCGGCGGAAAACTTGCCCTCTCCGGCCTACTGCTTGAGCAAGCTGAAGATATTGCCAGCCTTTACGTCCCTTGGATCAGCTTCGCGCAGAGCGATACGCGGGAAGGCTGGGTTTGCCTCTCCGGCACAAAACGGGACAAAAAATAACCGGGTAAGTATCCGGCTACCGACTGATAGCGTCTATCTCGGCTGTAACAAAATTCTGTTGACATGCCCGGCTTATAGGGGCATCTTCAGAAAGCGGGAAAAATCGTAAGTTAGCTTTTTGTCATTTACCAAAGGCACAAAGGCTTTACAGAAAGCAAGGTACGCTAAACGTGTGTAGAAGCAGGCACCCACCTATACAACGTGGGAATAGACACACCAAGGTTATTTGCTACATCCTTCGGAGGAATGCCGCTAGCTATTGAACCGGCAATTAAGGTTTGACTTTTCAAGGCACGCCCCATATGGGCCGAAATGGCAAATATGATGCAACCCTTAATTGCCGGGTGAATAGTAGTTTTTTAGCCGATTCGATCTTACTGTCGGTCATCTTCGGCTTGCGGCCACCCTTGCGGCCAAGTTGTCTGGCTACTTCCAGGCCAGCGCGGGTACGTTCTACGATCAATTCGCGCTCCATTTCTGCAAGGCTTGCCATGACGTGAAAGAAGAACCGACCGGACGGCGTACCAGTGTCGATGGAGTCGGTGAGGCTCCTGAACTGGACACCCTGCCGGTGCAACTCGCCCACCAGATCGACCAATTGCTTGACGCTATGACCTAACCGGTCAAGTTTCCAGACAACCAGGGTGTCGTCCTCGCGTAGCATTTCGAGCGTCCTGGTCAAGCCGGGGCGATCTACCCGTGTTCCGCTCACCTTGTCTTCAAAGACCTTTTGGCATCCGGCCTTAGTCAACGCCTCGCGTTGTAGCTCAAGGTTTTGATCTTGCGTCGAGACGCGCGCATAACCGATCAACATTTATCGTCAGCATTATGGCGCACGGTGTGCAGTTGCTTAAGCAGATCCGGCAACCATTCTTGTACCGTCTCCCATACCACATTGAGGTCGATGTCAAAATAGCCGTTTGCCATGCGGTTGCGCATACCACGCATGTCGCGCCACGGCACTTATTGAACCGGCAATTAAGGTTTGACTTTTCGAGGCACGCCCCATATGGGCTGAAATGGCAAATATGATGCAACCCTTAATTGCCGGGTGAATAGGTATGCGCCTGTGCAAACTCGGCGTAGCCATCCATCACTCTCGTAGCGGCCTCGCCGATAATGATGAGGCTCAGAATGACGGCCTGCTGGATGTGATTGATGTAATCGGGTAGGCGGTTCTCTCTCATACCGGCTGCGCCTCCGCGAGCACCTTGGCCCGGAACTTCGGCGGCAAATCGCCAGGCGTTAGCAAATCAACGTTAACACCGAGTAACAATTTCAGTTCTTCTTGCAGTCCGCCTAAATCCAATAACGTTGCGCCAGGCAACGCATCAACCAACAGATCGATATCGCTGCTGTCCTGGTCGGTGCCATACAGCACCGAGCCAAAGATGCGTGGGTTAGTCGTGCGAAAGCAGCGCACAGCTACGCGCCTATCTTGGACTGGTTCCATTTGGCTTGAGTCATTATCAGCAGGCTATCCATACGACAACTGAGCTGGCTTTGCAAACAGACAAAGGGATTGTATTAGCTACCAGCGTTCTTGACGCGCTACGTCACCAACACATCATCTTGCCAACATTGGATGTTGTCGAGCGCATCTGCGCGGAAGCAATTACCCGCACCAATCAGCGCATCTACAGTGTCTTGGCCAAATCACTGTCGGGTGCACATCGCCATCGCCTTGATGGCTTGCTCAAACGTCGGGACAACAGCAAGACGACCTGGCTGGCCTGGTTGCGTCAATCACCAGTCAAGCCCAATTCGCGGCACATACTTGAACACATTGAACGCCTCAAGTTTTGGCAAGCTCTCGACTTGCCTCAGGGTATTGAGCGATTGGTGCACCAGAATCGATTGCTCAAAATCGCCCGTGAGGGAAGCAAAATGACCTCAGCCTATCTCACCAAATTTGAGCCACTACGTCGCTACGCAACCTTGGTAGCGCTCGCTATCGATAGCACAGCTACTGTTACTGATGAAATCATCGACCTTCATGACCGCATCCTCGGCAAGTTGTTCAATGATGCCAAGAAGAAACATTAGCGGCGGTTCCAAGAATCCGGTAAAGCTATCAATTCCAAGGTGCGTTTGTATAGCCGTATCGGCCAAGCTTTGATTGAAGCCTGGCAAAGTGGCGGCGATCCGTTCGCAGCTATTGAAGCAGTCTTGCCGTGGGATGCTTTCGCTGAAAGCGTAAATGAGGCACAGAAACTCGCACAGCCTGAAGACTTTGATTTTCTGCGCCTTATCGGTGAGAACTACGCCATTCTGCACCGCTATGCGCCGGAATTCCTAAATGCACTCAGGCTGCTAGCCGCACCAGTAGCTGAAAATGTGCTTGACGCCATCAAGCTGCTGCGTGATATGTTCATCCAGAAGGCGCGTAAAGTACCTGCCAACGCACCGGTCAGTTTTATCAAGCCCCGCTGGCGGAAGTTGGTCATAAGTGACACTGGCATTGAACGGCGCTATTACGAACTATGCGCATTGTCGGAACTCAAGAACGCCTTGCGTTCGGGAGACGTATGGATTCAGGGTTCACGTCAGTTCAAGGATTTCGAAGACTACCTGTTGCCGTCCGAAAAGTTTGCCAGCCTCAAACAGGCCAACGAATTGTCGCTATCCATACCTACGGACTGTGGGCAGTATCTATAGTGCTTCCCGCAAATAAAATGACTTTATGCTGTGATTGGGAGAAGCGAACAAAGCTTCTGAGAGTAGCTTTATTTACGGAAAGAACTATACACGAGCGACTTACTCTGCTGGAGGCGCAGCTTGCTGCTGTCAACCGCATGGCCAAAACCAATGAACTTCCAAATGCCATCATCACTGAATCGGGTCTGAAGGTTACGCCGCTAGACGCGGCAGTGCCAGACACAGCAAAGGCGCTAATAGAACAGGTAGCGGCTGTTCTACCGCGCGTCAAGATTACGGAATTACTACTGGAAGTAGATGAGTGGACAGGTTTTACACGGCATTTCACCCACTTGAAATCAGGTAATTTGGCAAAGGACAAAAACTTACTTCTGACAACAATTCTGGCTGATGCAATCAACCTTGGTCTGTCTAAGATGGCCGAATCCTGCCCCGGCACAACTTATGCAAAACTGGCTTGGCTTCAAGCCTGGTACATCCGCGATGAAACCTATTCAACTGCATTGGCCGAATTGGTCAACGCACAATTCCGGCATCCATTCGCCGCGCATTGGGGCGAAGGCACTACGTCATCGTCAGACGGTCAGAATTTTAGAACCGGGAGCAAGGCCGAAAGTGCAGGTCATATCAACCCGAAGTACGGCAGCAGCCCAAGGCGGACTTTCTACACCCACATATCTGACCAGTACGCGCCGTTTCATACCAAGGTAATTAATGTTGGTGTGCGCGACTCTACCTATGTGCTTGATGGATTGCTGCACCACGAATCTGACCTGTGCATTGAGGAACATTACACCGATACTGGGGGATTTTAGGCAGTGTAGTCAATAGATTGTATAATATCTGAGTTTTTGGAAACCGGGAGAAATTTTATGCAACAGGCACACAGACGGCACGACATATCCGATACAGTCTGG
>WRKX01000072.1 GCA_009777925.1 Betaproteobacteria bacterium
CGGATTGTTCCTGAATCCAAGAGGAGAGTGTAAGCTGCAAATGTTCAATTCGGCTACGACGATACCCGCCTACCTGCAACGCAGTACGCTTGCCATCCTTGAGTAGCCGGTCACGTACCTGGTAAACCCAACTACGGCTGACCACAAAACGTTGTGCAATCCTACTGGGACGTTCTTCACGCTCAAGCGCATCAAGGACTCGATCCCTTAAATCTTGTGAATAAGCAGGCATATGACATCCTCCAGAAAAATGAACATATTATATCAGTAAATGTATAGGATTAAATCAAAAACGATCTAATTGCCGTCTGCAAGACCCTTACGATGAGATAAGGCAGGGAGTTTTTGCCGAACTTCCGCAATGCGCTGATGGTCAAGGTCGGCAAGCGCAATCCCTTGTCCGCTTTCCCGCCGCGCCACAACTTCCCCCCATGGATCAATAATCATGCTGTTGCCATAGGTGCGCCGCCCGCTTTCATGTTTGCCGCCCTGGGCTGCGGCCAGGAGGTAACACTGATTTTCAATCGCGCGGGCGCGAACAAGAATCTCCCAATGGGCGCGTCCCGTCGCACGGGTAAAGGCGGCGGGCAAAAAGATGAGATCAAGCGGGAGAGACGCGGCAAGGGCGCGATACAGTTCGGGAAAGCGCAGGTCATAGCAAATGGAAAGCCCAATGCGCCCGAAGGGACTGTCAAAGGCAATCTTGCGTTGTCCGGGAAGGATACAGGCGCTTTCATTGTACTGTTCCTCACCTGCGGCGAAGGAAAAAAGGTGAATCTTGTCGTAGCGGGCGCGTACTTCTCCCTCAGGGTCTACCACCAGCGTGCTGTTAAATACGCGCTCGGGAACATCCGAACAAAGCGGAATGGAACCGGCAAGCAGCCAAACGCCATGCAGCGCGGCGGTTTCCCGTAACCAGTCCTGAATCTTCCCCCGGCCAAACGGCTCGCTCGCCCCGGCAAGCAGTGCGTCATCCGCGCCGATAATGGGAAAATATTCCGGCAGGCCGACAAGTTCAGCGCCCGCCTCAACAGCCTCGGCAATCAGCAATGCCGCATCCGCCAGATTACGGGCAACATCGCTGCCGGAAACCATCTGGATAGCGGCAAGGCGGGCATTGCGTGGTTTCATGGCGTACCCTGCTCCGGCGGCAATACGCCAGACGCGCCCTCTTCTCCTTTGTCATTGCCCATCCCCCCCAACACAGGCAGGCGGGTTTTCCGCTCCACCACCGGATCATCCCAGGAGCCGGTTACGCGATAGCGCAAACTGACTACCTTGTTGAGCGGGTTTTTCAGGATGGTCTGCGCGAGAAATGCCGCCGCGCCGACCAGAGGATTGACGGCAATCGCCACACCCACCGCCGCGACTCCGCCCATTTCAGGCTGAATTATCAGGGTAAGGCCCTGGGTTTCCGTCGCCATGTCCGCCGTGCCATTCATCAACATGACCCCGGATGGGCCGGCAATACGCAAATCGCCGTCAGTGGCAATGACTCCATCCTGGATTTTCAGCTTTGCCGTCAGACTGTCAAAGGCATAGCCTTCACTGAAAATATCGCGGAAATCCAGGGATAGACGGCGCGTAAGCGATTGCAGCGACAGCAAGCCCAGGAGCTTGCCCACCCCCGGATCAATTTTGGAAAACTGCCCGCGCGATGCCTTGACCTGCAAATCGCCGCTCAGGGTGGCAGCATCAAACTGTGTGGGCGCGCCTCGCCATTCCAGTTCCCCTTCGAGATTTGCGTTGCCGCCTCGCAACATATCAGGGTAGCCCAAACGCCCCAGGAGCTTGCCGCTATCATGGACGGCAAGCTGGAAATCCAGACGGCTTCGGTTTGTCTTTGCATACCACACGCCTCGGCCTGTCAGACGACCATCGGGGTTTTCAATGACTATATCCTGCAAGCGCCACGCTCCTTCATCGTTTTCCGCCAACATGGAAACCTTGCCCAAGCGCCGCTCGCCGATGGCCAAATCGCCAATCCGAACGTCCATGGCAGGCAGTTTTTTAATGTCATCGGGCAACTCCGCCTTCCCGCCATCACCTGCAAGCGGCCCTTTGCCTTCCTCCAGTCGCACCCGGCGAAGGTCGGCGATAATTCGTCCTTCTCCCTTGCTGTTCCAGTTGACATCGCCCACCACCTCTTTTGAGGCCAGCATGGCTCGCCATGCGCCTTCTCCCTCTGAGAGCAGACGCAGGTTGACCTCGGCAAAATTACGCCCAAGTAAGTGAAGCTCCTGCGCTTCAAGGCTCAACATATCCGGGAAAGGCAGGCTCGCTATTTCCGCGCTTCCTTTGCTCTCCCCGTCTCCTGCCTTGCTGCCTTTATCCTCCAGAAAGCTTTGCCAAAGGTCTACGTCCAATCGTTTCTGCCGCAAAAAAACATGCAGCCCTTTCCCCGGCAGACGCAGCGGCATACCTACGGCAACCGCGCCGCGCTCAAGCCGCTCATCCCGCATTATCAACAAGGCTTCCAGACGCCGCCGCTCCTTTTCCCCCAGACTCACAATGATTTCATCACGTCCCTGCTGCCCCAAATTACGCTTTGAAAAACGTAGCGCCAACCTGTCTGCGGCAGCCTTGGCAAAAGGGTCGGGCAAACGCATCGCCAGTCCTTCCAGAGTGGAGGTGACGAGAAAATCAGTCGTCCGCCCGCGCACCTTGATTTCCATTTGCAGGTCTGCACCCCCGGATAGCCCATTCAGCAAGGATTCTGGCAGGCGTCCTGCCAATTCCTGTTGCAGCGCCGCCGCTGCGATGGCGCCATCGGCTTTGACCAGAACCGCATCTTTCTGCGACTGGATAATGAGCTTGAAAGGCTTTTCCAGAAAATTCCCCTGAATATCATCGGAAACCACGTCATCCCGGGTAAAGGCTAACGAGCCGTTTACTGAACGCGCAGGCGGCAGGTCTGCCATAAAATGAACCTTGTTATCGGCGAAATGGTAACGTCCTTCGGCCCTACCCGCCTCAATCCGCGCCAGCGGCAAATCCAGCTTCAACTCCAGTCTGCCCTCGCCTTCGCCAGTAATGCCGCTGGTAAAATGGTTAATCGAGGCGGCCACCGGACTTTGTTCGATAAAGCGCAGGAACTCCGCCATCTCGCCATTGACTTCGCCATCCACCAGAAGGTGAGTTTCGTGGGCGGAAAAATCGGGAATGGCAACGGTCGTTCTGTTACTAAGCCGCGTGGAAAAGATACGCCCTTCCGCAACCCGGATCAGCATCCCGACGCCAAATTCCAGATCGCCGGAAATCGCCGTAATTTCCGGCCACTCCCGGTCATAGCGAAGGGTAACGTCTCGCGCCTGGACTGTGATCCTGAAAATGCCTTCCTCCTCGCCGCCGTGAAAAGGAAATTGCTCCAGATTGCCGCGCAGGACGAGTTGCGCATCGCCCGTCCCTGCCTCCAGCGCCTCGCGCAACCAGGACGAAACTTCCGCGCCTGCCACCTTTGGGATATAGCGCCAGACTTCCGCCGCCCTGGCACGGGTAAAATTTCCGTTAAGATCAATGAAGCCCGCTTCGCCCGGACGGCTCGCATAATGCCCGCTTACCCTGCCTTCGACATGGGGGCCGGAAAAATCAAACCGGCGAATCTGTACTTCAATCCCGGAGGCATTCGTATGCCAATCCACGTTCGCCTGCAAACTGGCAAGCGGAAAGGAAGGCTCCTCAAATACAGCCGGCAGCGAAACGGAAAGACTGCGGCTATCAAGCGTCAATTGCCCGCCCTGTTCATTGGCCCGGACACGCCCGGAAAGCCCGCTTGCGCCCGGCATCGTTCCGGCAGCGGCAAGACCAAGAGTTGAAAAATCCGCTTCCAGCGCATAGCGCAAAAGCGGCTGCCTTCTATCCCAACTGAAGCGCACATGCTCCAGAACGCCTTGCGGATTATGCTTACGCAAATTCTCCCGCGCCGTATCGGAGAGCGGAAGATAGGTCGACAATCGGGCAAGATAGGCCAAATCAAGGCTATTTGCGCTGAAACTCACCTGCATTGGCAAATCATCCTGCAAGGCGTCCGGCTCTTCCGCCGTTTCCTGCCAGCTTGCCGCCAGATCAAGCGGCGCGCTCGTATGTCCGTCTTCTTCCACAAGCCGCAAACCTTTACTGCCGAACCGCCATTTCCCGGTCGCGTCTCTGGAAAGAGACAAATGACCAATTGCTTCCTGCAACTGCAATTCCGGCAACGCTTCGCCCAGGCGTAAGCGTACATCGTGCAAATTCACATCCGCCGTTGCCTGCCAGCCTTGTTGTCCGCGCTGAAGATCAACCCTGGCCTTGCTTTTTGTCAGATCAACGAACGCGCCCAAAGGCCAATCCCCGGATTCATCCGCCGCCATCCAGCGCCGCCAGGGCGTCAGCGTCTCCGCTTGCCATTGGAGGTGAATCTGACCCTGCCATTCGGAAACAGGCGTCCCGGCTTCGCCCCGCAAATCGCCATGCGCCTCCACTGTTACCGCCGTCTCGCCTTCCGCATCAATCGCGCGGGCAGAAATGCCAAAACGGTGGCGCTCGCCCTGATTTTGCCAATCCAGTTCCACCCCGGCCAGCGAAAAATCCGGCGCACCGACCCAATCATCCCGGACATTAATGCGCGCGTCCACAACCTGGATTTTCTGCTGCGCAAGCAGCCATTGCAGGGGGCCTTCCTCGCTTTCGACAGAAGGCTTCAACCCTGCGATCTGCCAATCGCCATTCGCTGCGCGCAGAAGCGCCAATTCCGGCTGGTTGAGGGTGAGTGAAACAAAAACCGGCTGCCCAAAGAAAAGCGATCGCCAGGAAAGCAAGCCTTCAATGCTTGCAACCTGAATTACGACATCTTCATGCTCTGCCGCTTCATCGGAAAGCACGCGCACATTCTCCAGACGAACGAAGGGCATGAAATCCAGTCGCGCTTCAAGGGAACCGATCAAAACCGGCTGCCCCAACGCTTTGGAAGCGGCGGTCTCTATTTCCGGAAGATAGCGCGGCAAATCCGGCACGAGCCAGAAACGCGCATAGACCACAAGCGCGGAAAGTAACAAAACAAAAACCGCCCCCGTCCAGAGCACAGGGCGTTTAAAGCGGGAAAGGCGCACAATCCAGCGAAACAGGCTCAGCGCGGCTTCTGAATAGTGCTTCATACAAACCCTATCGTTTTCAGCGCAGCCGCGCCAACAAGCCTTCCAGTTGATCCAGGTCGCCGAATTCGATACTGATGCGCCCCCTGCCCTTCTGATTGGCGAGAATCCGCACACTCGCGCCCAATAAGTCGGAAAGCTCTTCTTCCAGACGCAGCAAATCCCGGTCGACTGTCTTTTTCTCCGCCTCCTGCGGCGGTTTCAGGCTCCGCCCTGCAAGCCGCTCCGCCTCGCGCACCGACAGCCCTTTCTGCGCTATCCGTTGCGCCAGTTGAATCTGTGTGGCGGCAGGAAGCGGCAGGAGGGCGCGGGCATGTCCCATATCCAGACGGTTATCAAGCAACATCTCCTGTACCGGCTCGCACAGTTGCAAAAGGCGCAGCAGATTGGTCGCCGCCGGGCGGGAACGCCCTACCGCGTCCGCCGCCTCCTGGTGCGTCAGCTTGAATTCATCAATCAGTCTTTGCAGCCCCATAGCCTCTTCCAGAGGATTCAGATTTTCCCGCTGAATGTTTTCGATCAGCGCCATTGCCAGCGCCTGTTCGTCGGGGATGTTTCGCACCAGCGCCGGAACCCGCTCCAGGCCCGCCAGTTGGGCAGCCCGCCAACGGCGCTCGCCCGCAACGATTTCATAACGCTCCATGTTTGAAGCGGATTCAAGCGGGCGCGCCAGAATGGGCTGTACGATACCCTGCGCCTTGATCGAAGCCGCCAACTCGGCAAGCGACGCCTCATCCATCCGGCTGCGCGGCTGATATTTGCCAGGTTCCAGACACGTTACAGGCAAATTCCGCTGTTCGTCCGGCTCATTTTCATTGCCTCCGGATAAAAGAGCGCCAAGACCGCGCCCCAGACCTTTACTCTTCATGCGCCCGCTCCCTGTCTTGTGAAAGAGCGGTTCGTAACTTCTGTCTTCTTCCCGCTCAGCATTTCGTGGGTCAAGGCAAGATAAGCCTGCGCGCCCCTGGAATTTTTGTCGAAGGCAAGCACCGGCTTGCCGTAGGAAGGCGCTTCCGCCAGCCGGACATTACGCGGAATGATAGTCGTATAGACCTTTTCCCCGAAATGGCGCTCCAGCTCGCCTGAAACCTGCTGCGCCAACGTGCTTTGCGGATTGAACATGGTACGCAACAAGCCTTCGATTTCCAGGCGGGAATTCAAATGGTTGCGAATTTTTTTCAAGGTCGCCACCAGATCGGCCAGACCTTCCAGCGCGTAATATTCACACTGCATCGGGATCAATACCCGGTCTGCCGCAACCAGTCCATTGACCGTCAGCATGTTGAGCGCGGGCGGACAGTCAATCAGCACAAAATCGTAAAGCGCGTCCTTCAAGGCGTCCCCCAGCCGAAATTCGCGCCGGGGTAAATCCACCAGCTCCACTTCCGCGCCCGCCAGTTCGCGGTTGGCCGGCAAAATGGAAAATCCGAATTCAGTTTTAAGCGCAACTTCCGCAAGACTCGCCTGCCCCAGCAAAAGCTGATACACAGTCGGCAATGCCTCCTGCTTGGTAATACCCGATCCGGTCGTCGCGTTCCCCTGCGGGTCAAGGTCTATCAAAAGCGCGCGCTGCCCGGCCTGCGCCAGACTGGCTGCCAGATTCACCGCTGTGGTGGTTTTGCCTACACCGCCTTTTTGATTGGTAATCGCTAAAATTTTCATGGGTTGCCCCTGCCTTGGCTTCTGTCGCATATGCGCCGAATCCGGGAGTATATTGTATCGGGGAATCCCCGTCATTTATGGTAATGTAATTCAGGCGGCGCACTGCCCTGAAAACGATACTCAGGTCAACCGCTGGTAACGATTGCCGGGAAGCGGCGCAATTTTATCTTCCAGTTCAAGAGAAAGAAGAGCCGGCAACAGGACATCGGCGGCAAGGCCGGTAGACAAGGCAAGTTCATCCAGAGAACAGGGCGCGTGCCCCAACTGCGCCAAAACTGTTGCGGCGATTGGGTCGGCTTCTGGAGATTGAGGAGAGTCTGCGCCGGGCCGGGCCTCTGCCGCCGTCGCGCTTTCCATTGCGTTTTCCATTGCGCTTTCCGTCGCGGTTTGCCAGCCGCCCAATTCTTCCAGTATATCCTCTGCCGACTCGACCAGTTTGGCCCCTTGTTTGATAAGGTGGTGGCACCCCCTGGAGAAGGGAGAATGAATGGAGCCTGGAATTGCAAATATTTCTCGCCCCATGTCGCCCGCAAGCCTGGCCGTAATCAGGGAGCCGCTCCTGGTTGTCGCCTCGACGACCAGCACGCCCCTTGATAGTCCGGCAATGATGCGGTTACGGCGGGGAAAATTGGCGGCCATTGCCGGAGTGCCCAGCGGAAATTCCGAAACAATAACACCTCGCCCCGCAATTGTCCGCGCCAATTCCTGATTGCGCGCTGGATAGATACGATCCGCGCCCGTGCCGATCACGGCAATCGTCATCCCTTCGCTGTTTTTCAACGCGCCTTTATGGGCTGCGGCATCAATGCCCAGAGCCAGACCGCTGACTATGGCAAACCCCGCCTTCGCCAGAGTGGCCGCAAAATCTTCCGCGATTTTGCTTCCCTGCGGGGTTGCGTTGCGGCTTCCTACTATGGCAAGCACAGGTTGTTGCAACAGAGCAACATCGCCCCGCACATAAAGGAGAACCGGCGGATTGGGGGTTTGCAGGAGCAGGCGCGGATATTCGGCATCCGCCAGAGTGATGATCTTCTGCCCCGGCTCTTCGCGCCAGCGTAGCGCAGCAACTACTTCGCGCTCAACATCTGTATCCAGCAGCAGGTTTGCCCTGTTGCCGATGATTTCGGCCAGCATAGCCCGCCCGACAGAGAAAATATGATCCGGCAAACCAAAGGCGGCGAGCAACTTGCGTTGCGATTCGCCGCCTATGCCAGGGATCAAGGTAAGCCGCAACCATGCGGCAAGACTATTTTCCGGTGTTAAGGGTTCCGTCATCGTTCAAGGGTTGCGAATAGCATCTCCGATTTGCAGCGGACGAGCCGCTTCCATCACCAAGCCGTAGGAAATCCGGTCAAATACACGGAAGACAAAGACCAGACCCTGGCGCTTTTCCGGTACGGCAGTTACCGTGCTGCTCCCTTTCGAATCACGATAACGTACTTTACGGCTGGTATACAACCCCAGCACGTGTCCTGGCTCTACGCCATCCTGCTCGCCCAGGCTCATGCTGATTACCGAGAATTGTCCGCCGGAATTGACGCCACCATAGAAAGAGACCAGCCGCCCACTCACATCCTCATCCATCTTGCGGGGAACATAGGATAGCAGGGTCGGCACTTCCGCCGGAATCAGGCGATCTCCCTGCGCGATCTCTTCCTTTGCGGACAGGATTTCCAGAACGCTGATGTCTCCCGGTTCCTTCAGTTGGGCAATGCCGACATAAATGGCCTCGTAGCCAAGAATTAAAGGATCATCCTCCTCTTCTCTCCAGGCAAGCGTAGGCCATCCGTCGGTGCGCGTGTTGCGGAGCAACGGATTTTCCTGGGCGCTTGGCTGCATCCCGGAATCTTCAGGTTCCCCCATGGCATCCCTGTCAATTTCCGTTGGCTTACGCAGGGGCGCGCCCTGGCGGTAGATGTACCAGCGCGGATGATTTTCCTCAATCCCGCGCGCGTAAATCTCATCGCCGTTTCCTGCCATCACGCGGGACTCGTCCATCCCTATGACATAGGGAGAGTCTTCCAGGTCATGCTGCGACACGACCAGGGGACGGGTGATAAAAGGCTCAATGATATTGGCGGGGATTGAAGGAATCGCCTGGCTGATCTGTTCGGTGTAAATGGCGGGCTGCACCTTGTCCGATCCGACCTTCTTGGCCAGACGCAGACGCGGCCTGCCGTCGACGTAATCCAGAAGGACCACATCGCCCGGATAGATCAGATGCGGGTTTTTGATCTGGCTCTTATTGAGACGCCAGATTTCCGGCCAACGCCAGGGTTCTTGCAGGAACTTGCCTGCAATACCCCATAGGGTATCGCCTTTTACAACAATGTGGCGATCCGGTGGATTGGCCACCATGCGGATTGAGTCTCCTTCCGCCGCCATGGCGAAAGAAGCAGAGATGGCTGCAACAGCCGCGAACAGCGCGCATATAATACGGGACATTTGCTTTTCCTCACTTCCAGCGCTAGAAGAAGGCAAAAGAAAACAGGAAAGAGACCGACACGTTTTCCGCCGTCCCTTTGCTGGAATCTCATGCCACTTTGTTTCTCGAAACAGCTTGAGATTTTGCCCATAATAACCTGATTACGCAAGCAAAACACATGTCATTGCTCAAAATTTTGCATTATCCCGACCCGCGCCTGAAAAAAATCGCCGCTCCGGTGACCAAATTTGATGATGCTTTACGCGCTCTGGTTGCCGACATGGCCGATACCATGTACGCTGCGCCGGGGATTGGTCTGGCTGCGACCCAGGTCGACCACCACCGCCGGATAGTGGTCATTGATGTGTCAGAAGAACGCAACAGTCTACTTGTCCTCATCAACGCAAAAATCGTCCGGAAGGACGGTTTACAGGTTAACGAAGAGGGTTGCCTTTCTGTCCCTGGCATTTACGACAAGGTTGAACGAGCAGAAGAAATCACCGTTGAATATTTTGATCTGGCGGGCAATGCGCAGACCATGACCACAAGCGGACTCCTGGCTGTTTGCATCCAGCATGAACTGGATCATCTGGAGGGCAGGGTCTTCGTGGACTACCTCTCGCAATTGAAGCAGACGCGCATAAAAGCCAAGCTGGTTAAGCAGGCCAAGGCTACTCTGTAAATGCGATGAAGCTGATTTTTGCGGGTACGCCTCTTTTTGCCGCTGTCGCGCTTCGCGCGCTGCTGGCTGCGGGGCATGATATTGCGCTTGTCCTGACCCAGCCGGATCGTCCCGCCGGACGCGGAATGAAACTTACCCCTTCGCCTGTCAAGTGTCTGGCGCAGGAACACGGCCTTCCGGTTTGTCAGCCGCTTTCCCTGAAACGGGACGATGAAGCGCGCGCCGCCATTGTCGCCAGCGGCGCCGATGCCATGATTGTCGCTGCCTATGGCCTTATTCTGCCGCCGGATGTGCTTGCCATGCCCCGCTGTGGCTGTCTCAATATCCACGCTTCCCTGCTGCCGCGCTGGCGTGGCGCGGCGCCTATCCAGCGGGCGATAGAAGCGGGGGATAGAAAGACGGGAATTGCCATTATGCAAATGGAAGCGGGACTGGACACCGGCCCTGTGCTTGCCCGCGCCTGCACAGATATTTTGCCGGACGATACGGCTGCCAGCCTTGCTGACCGCCTTGCGCTTCTGGGGGCAAGCCTGTTGTGCGATACGCTTTCTCGTCTTCCCATGTCCGGCGAGGTTCAGGATGAAAGAGAAGCAACTTACGCCGCCAAAATTGACCGCATGGAAACCTTGCTTGACTGGCGGAAGGATGCGGAACTACTGGCGCGACAGGTTCGCGCTTTTAATCCGGCGCGCGCGGAGTTGTTGGGCGAAACCTTGAAAATCTGGGCGGCGCGTCCGCTCATCATGCCGAATAACGCGCTGCCCGGCGCATTGCTTGCCGCCGATGAGCGGGGTATTGCCGTTGCCTGCGCTCAGAATGCCCTGCTGCTTACCGAGCTGCAAAAATCCGGCGGCAAGCGCCTTTCTGCTGCCGAATTCCTATGCGGCGCGGCGACTTTTCGGATATAGGAGCTTCGTCCTATAAGCGCTTCGTCTTCAACCCGTCTGTAATTGCTTCTGGAATTTCCAGGCGCTCGCGCACATTTCCGCAAGGTCGCGCCGCGCCTGCCAGCCCAGCTCGCGCCGGGCCTTTTCGGGATCGGCATAGCAGGCGGCCACATCCCCTTTGCGACGGGGCGCAATCCGGTAAGGCACGGCGCGTCCGCTGGCTTTGGCAAAAGCCGCCACCATCTCCAGCACGCTGTAGCCCTGCCCTGTGCCAAGGTTGAGCGTGTGCCAGCCGGGATGCTCGGCAAGCCAGAAAAGCGCCGCCATATGGCCTTCGGCCAGATCCATAACGTGAATATAATCGCGCACCCCGGTTCCATCCGGCGTCGGATAATCGTTGCCGAATACGGAAAGCTCCTTTAATTCTCCGGTCGCAACCCGCGCCATATAGGGCATCAGGTTGTTAGGGACGGCAACCGGTTTTTCCCCGAGCAGGCCGCTTTCGTGCGCGCCCGCCGGATTGAAATAGCGAAGGGAGATCACGCGCCAGAGCGGATCTGATATGGACAAATCGCGCAGCATTTCTTCGATGTGGAGCTTGCTGCGCCCATAAGGATTGGTGGCGGCAAGGGGATGCGCCTCATCCAGCGGCAGATAACGCGGCTCGCCATATACCGTGGCGCTGCTGCTGAATACCAGAGAGCGGACTTCCGCTTCCTGCATGGCTTGCATGAGGCTGATCGTGCCTTCGACATTGTTGGCGTAATACTCGACTGGTTTTTGCGCCGACTCGCCTACGGCCTTCAAGCCGGCGAAATGCAGCACCGCCTCGACGGTATGCTGTTGCAGGGTGTCTGTAAGGGTTTTGGTTGCGCGAATATCCGCCTGGATAAAAACCGGTGTTTGCCCGGTAATCTTTGCGATTCGCGCGAGAATTCCGGCTTCGCTGTTACGCAGGTTGTCGTAAAGGATGACGCGATGCCCCGCCTGAAGCAGGGTTACTGCCACATGACTGCCGATATAGCCCATGCCGCCGGTCAGAAGAACATTCATAAACGCAAATCTCTGGAAGATGCCAGAGCTTACCTGATTTTGCCGTCTGCGGCAGTTGCCATCCGCAGGACATTGATTCGTTGTGTGGGAAATTGCCTGACATGGAAAGCTGGCAGCAATGCGGGCAACGACATCCTGCTCTACCCGGCAAGGTCGTTCGGCGGTAAGCGGTTTGCCCATATAACTTAAGTAATAGGCATAAAAAAATTTGACTTGTCTGAGCGAGAGGAGTAGATTCCGCTATTCGTTTCAGCGTGGTTTTTGTTTATAGTGCTTCCCGCAAATAAAATGACTTTTATGCCGTGATTGGGAGAAGTGAGCAAAGCTTCTGAGAGTAGCTTTATTTACGGAAAGTACTATATAGTTCTTTTCCTAAATAATCTTACTCTATCAACCTTCAGACATCCTATCCTGCAAGCGAGAAAGGGTAAAAATAATTACGAGAAGCACTATAATCCTGTATGACAGACAGAGTTTTTTGCCGGATTCTCGCCCGGTGGGAATCCAGAACGAGTAATTGATTCAGATCAACGGTTCGTTCCGGTTATGAGAATAGATTGCCATTTAGTTCAGTAAGCGATATGGCATGGCAGACAAGCTGAATAGTCATGTTTTGCATGATTTCAGGACAAGGCAGAAAATTGTAATAATTTGTAAAAATTCCTTGAAAAATCGGAAATGACATACACAATTTTTTTAGCAAGCAAGCAAGCAAGCAAGCAAGCAAGCAAGCAAGCAAGCAAGCAAGCAAGCAAGCAAGCAAGCAAGCAAGCAAGCAAGCA
>WRKX01000073.1 GCA_009777925.1 Betaproteobacteria bacterium
TGGCATTGCGTGAGCTCAAACAATGTTGGCCACAAGCACATTGCTGCTTGCCCGAACAGGCCTTATACATAGATGCAACCGGGTTCCTTGTTCAAAAGCAGAAGTTGACAACCGGGGCGAGTCCATACATAGGTTAGGGTGAGCGTTTTTTGCGAACCCCAACGCACGGCGGTTGTTGCAGGCGCAATGATGCGAAAGCTCATTCATGTCGTTTTCGGAGTACTGAAATCAGGCAAACCTTTCAACCCAGCTTTGCATGGCGGTTGACTTCGATAACAGTAAGTCTACCGCGCTTACCGAGAAATTTGCGCGAGCAATTCTCCGTGGGGCATGCAAAACCAGGCGTCAGGCTCGTAGCCCCATCTTCGCCAGGCGTCGACAATTTCCGCAATGTCCGCCGCGCCGAGTCCCTGCTCTTTGGCTTGTTGGGAGAAAATTTCGCCCGCGCAGCGGTCGGCCTGTCCATTCCCCACCCGGAGGCAGGTTTCCGTATCGGCGTAGCACCATATGGACGCCGTGATTTGCGGATTTGGGATACCCGCCGCGCGCGCCCATGCGCGAAGTCTCCTGCCAGCGTCGGGTTCAGCGCCGTTGGCGCGAGCCGCCGCGCGATAGGTTTGCCGCCATCGCTCGAGTCCGGGAAGTTCAGGATACCAGCTCATGGCGGCGTAGTCCGCGTCGCGGGCGGCTATCCAGCCTCCGGGTTTGCACACCCGGATCATTTCTTGCAGGGCGGTTACGGGATCGGTCAAATGTTGCAAAACCTGATGAGCGTGCGCCACGTCAAAAGTTTCATTTCCGAAGGGCAGTTTCAGAGCGTCCCCAGTCTGGAACACGGTCGTCGTATCCGAACGGGCGGCTGCTTCAGCGCGGGCGGCAAGCAGTGGCGTTTCGGCGTTTTCCAGGCCAACGACTTTGCCGGGCGCGACAAGCGCCGCCAAATCCAGGGTAATCGTCCCCGGGCCACAACCAATGTCAAGGATGTGCATTCCTGGTTTCAGGTAGGGCAGAAGATAGGCTGCCGAGTTCGCGGCGGTGCGCGCGCTATGCGCGGCAAGGGTGCTGCGTTCGTGACCGATTGTATAGCGACCGTATGAATTCTGGTTCATATGCTCAATTGTGCTTCAAGGTGAAAATAGCGAACCGGACATTTCTGTCCGTATGGGTAGCGAGAGGATAAAAGAAGCGCCCGCGCCGGGTGCGGAATGAACCGCAAGACTGCCGCCGTGGGCGCGGGCAATGCCGAGGGCAATGGATAACCCAAGCCCGGTTCCCTGGCTCCTGGTGGTGAAAAATGGCTCAAAGATGCGGCTTTGCAATTCCGGCGCAATGCCCGGCCCCTGATCGGTTATTGAAATTTCTGCCGAATCTGGTTTGAGACAGGCGGCAAGAGAAATGACGCCACCCTGGGGCGTGACTTGCAAGGCGTTTTCCAGCAGGCTTACCAACGCGCCGAAGAGCGCCTTCCTTCCGCCGATGATTTTTTCGTCTCCGGCGCGATTGGCGACGACAAGGGAAGCGTCAATGCTTTTCAGGAGCGGTTCCAGAGTTTGCGCTGCTTCCTGCAAGAGATCGGCGATGGCAATAACGTCACGGCCTATGCTCTCGCCGCGCGCGAACAACAGCACGTCCTGAATCAGCCGTTCCAGGCGGCGCAGTTGCGTGACCGCCTTGTCGGCAAAGCGTTGCCGGGAAGCGGCGGCAAGGTCGGGATTGCCGAGATTGCCCGCGTAGAGGAGGGCGGTTGACAGTGGGGTGCGAAGCTGGTGTGCGAGCGAAGCGGCCATTTCACCCATTGCGGCCAGACGCTGATTGCGTTCCAGTTCGGCCTTCATCTGCTGCGCGGCGGAAATGTCGTGCAATAACAATAACTTGCCGCCGGAAGAATCCAGCGGACTTTCCGCCAGACTTAAGCGTTTATCGCCCAGTTGCCATTCCCCCGGCGTCATGGCTGGTTCAAGGGAGGCGCGGACAATTTCGCCCCAATGCCGCCCTTCCAGATGTTCGCCGAGGAAGGTTCTGGCGGCGGGGTTGGCTTCCGTAACCCGCGCTTTTCCGTCCAGCACCACGACTCCGGCAGGAAGCGCGTTGAGGAGCAGCCCCAGCCGTTCGGAAAGCGCCTCTTTTTCCAGATATTGACGGCGCAATTCGCCATTGGCAATTGCCAGCTCTTCGGTCAGGGAAGCGACTTTTTGTTGCAGAACGGCATAAGCCTGGGTAAGTTCAGCGGAAACCTGATTGAAAAGGCTGAAAGCGCGTTGCAATTCTTCGCTTTTTTCCTGCTTTTCAAGGTTGCCGGAAAGCGCGGGAGAGGGAATAGCCGTGGGTACGGAAGCAGGTGGCATGAAAAGATTCCAGTGAGGCAAATCAGCAAAGCGGATTGAAACAGCTAAGGGTAGAATAAGTCATTTTATTAACCACGGGTTGAGCAAAAGCCCAGGCTAATTTTTAACATATGGCGGTAAATCCCGAAATCACGGCTGATGAAGCAGGCGAGGCGACGATAACGCCGGAGGCTCTTTCACCTCAGGAAAGACTGCAAGCGGCGTTTGCCCGTCTTTCCCCGCAGCAAAAAATTCTGCTTGCGGTAGCTGTGGCAGCGATTATCGCGGTGTTGGCGGGTTTCTGGCTGTGGAACCGGCAGCCGGATTACAAGGTATTGTTCGCCAATTTTTCCGAGAGAGACGGCGGCGCGATCATTGCCGCGCTGGATCAGGCCAATGTACCGTACCGCTATTCCGATGGCGGTTCCGCGATTCTCGTTCCGACAGGAATGGTGCATGACGCGCGCCTGCGTCTGGCAAGCCAGGGTTTGCCGCGCGGCGGGTCGGTCGGCTTTGAAGTGATGGAGAACCAGCGTTTCGGGGTCAGCCAGTTTATCGAACAGGTCAATTACCAGCGCGCGCTGGAAGGCGAGCTGGCGCGTACCATCAAATCCATTTCCGCCGTTGATTCGGCGCGGGTGCATCTGGCGATTCCCAAGCCCAGCGTATTTGTGCGCGAGGAACAAAAACCGACGGCTTCCGTGTTGCTGCATCTTTATCCGGGCACGACTCTGGACAGAAAGCAGCTTGCGGGTATTTCCCACCTCGTTGCCTCCAGCGTGCCGCAGATGCCGATTGTCAATGTCAATATCATTGACCAGAACGGAGCTCTGCTTTCCCAATTGAAGGATAAGCTGGCCGAGGCCGAGCTTGACCCTACCCAGTTGAAATATGTGCGCGAAGTGGAAAATACCGTCATTGAGCGTATCCGCGACATTCTCCGTCCGATGGTCGGGGAGGGCAATTACCGCGCCCAGGTGGCGGCTGATCTGGATTTTTCCCACATCGAGCAGACTGCTGAAACATATCGTCCCAACAGCAATCCGGCGGAGGCCAACATCCGCAGCCAGCAGACTTCGGAATCCACGAGTCTGACTCCGCCCCCCAGAGGGGGAATCCCCGGTGCGTTGACCAATCAACCGCCTGTACCCGCCATTGCGCCATTGACCCAGCCGCCGGTTCCTGTGCCGCCGGGCGAGGCGGGCGCGGAAGAGACTGCGGCGCAGGGGGCCGGAGTCAATCCCAATGATCCATATCCGGGGCGCATTGATGTGGGCGGCATCAACGCGCCTTTGAGTCCGGTGTCGCCGCCGGTGGAAACCAGCCGCGACACCACGACCAATTACGAGTTGGACAGAACCATCCGCTATACCCGGCAGGCGTCGGGCATGGTGCGACGGTTGTCGGCGGCGGTCGTGGTCAACTATCGGGTAGGACAGAATCCGAAAACAGGCGTGGAAAAGCTGGATCCAATCCCGGAAAATGAGTTGCGGCAAATCGAAAATCTGGTGCGCGAAGCGATGGGATACAGCAGCGCGCGGGGCGATTCGCTCTCCGTGGTCAACGCGCCTTTCACGCCGGAAATCAGCGCGGCGGAAGAAAGGGTATTCTGGAAAGAACCGGAAAATGTGACGCGAGGGCTGGCAATCATGCAATATCTGGTGATTGCGGGCATCATCTTTGCGATTTATTTTGTGATGCTGCGCCCCGTATTGCGGGCGATGTTCCCGCCGCCGCCCAAGCCGACGGAAGGGGCGGCAACAGACAAGGGAAGCTGGTCGACTGAAGGAGAGGAAGATGAAGAAGGAGCGGCGCGTGTGGAAATTGACGAATTCGCGGCCAAGCTGGAAAAAGCGCGGAAAATTGCCGCAACTGATCCGAGAATTGTGGCCAACATGATTAAGGATTGGTTGAACGCCAATGCTCATGCTTGATGGCAGAAGCCGAAAAGGAGATGGATCGTGACAGCACACTATGACGAAAGCGTTGAAAAGAGCGCCATCCTGCTTGTCAACCTGGGCGAGGATTACGCGGCGGAAGCCTTGAAACTTTTGGGGCCGCGCGAGGTGCAAAAGCTCGGTCACGCGATGGCGACCTTGAAATCTGTGCCACGCGCCAAGGTAGAGGCCGTGCTGGATGAATTCATCAGCGTGACGGAAGCGCAGGCTTCGGTGCATGTGGATACTGACAATTACATTCGTTCTGTGCTGACCAAGGCGTTGGGCAACGACAAGGCTTCCAATCTCATTGCCCGCATTCTGCACGGCGGCGATACCAACGGGATTGAGGGGCTGAAGTGGATGGATGCGGATACGGTGGCGGACCTTATCAAGAACGAGCATCCGCAGATCATCGCCACCATTCTGGTGCATCTTGAGCACGATCATGCCAGTGAAATTTTGGGGCATTTTTCCGAGCGTTTGCGTAATGATGTGGTGTTGCGGATTGCGACTCTTGAAGGCGTCCAGCCCAATGCCCTGCAAGAGTTGAACGAGGTCATGCTGCAACTCCTGGCGGGTTCTGCCAGCATAAAGAAGACGGCGATGGGCGGGGTGCGCACGGTGGCTGAAATCCTGAATTACATCGGTACGGCGGAAGAAACCTCGGTGATAGAGGCGATCAAGGAGTATGACCCGGATTTGGCGCAGAAAATCCTGGATGAGATGTTTGTGTTTGAAAATCTGCTGGATCTGGATGATCGTTCGGTGCAGATGTTGCTGCGGGAAATTCAGTCTGATTCTCTGGTCATGGCTTTGAAGGGCGCTTCCGAGACGCTGCGGGAAAAGATATTCAGGAACATGTCGCAACGGGCGGCGGAGATGTTGCGCGAGGATTTGGAGTCGCGCGGCCCGGTACGGCTTTCCGAAGTGGAGACCGAGCAGAAGGAAATCCTCAAGGTGGTGCGTCGTCTGGCTGATGAAGGGCAGATCATCCTGGGCGGCGCGGGCGGCGAGCAGATGGTTTGAATGTCATGGCAGGCGACGTGATTCGTGGCGAAGAACTGGCGGCTTACACCCGCTGGCAGGCCGAGGATTTTTCCGCGCCTCCCGCAAAGCCGGGGGCGAAGGAGGCGAATGTCCGGCGCGGCGGGCAGTTTCAGGGATCGGTTGATTCCGACTTTAACCCGGCGGAAGCGTCCGACGGCGAGGTAGAGGTCAGTCATGTCGCCCTGCCGCAAAGACTTCCTACGGCGGAAGATATTGCGCAGATTCACGAGGAGGCGCGGCAGAACGGTTATCGGATCGGCTTTGGGGAAGGGCGGACGGCGGGCTATGAGGAAGGCTTGCGGGCAGGACACGCGGATGGGCATCAGGATGGCTTTGAGTCCGGGCGGCAGGCCGGATTCCGGGAGGGCGCGGCGGCGGCGAAGAACTACGAAGAAGAAATTCATCGTCTTTGTCAGGGTTTGCAGGGCGCAATGACGGTGTTCGATCAGGAAGTGGCAGAGTCGGCGCTGGCCTGCGCTCTGGAAGTGGCCGGACAACTAACCCGCGCGGCGCTGCGCGTTCAGCCGGAAATGTTGCTGCCGATCATTCAGGAGGCGCTTGCCGCCCTGCCGCTGCATCATGGCCCGGTTACCCTGTGTCTGGCGGAGGCGGATGTCGCGCTGGCGCGGGAACATCTGGAAGGGCAATTCACCCAGGAAGGCTGGGCTATTCAGGTAGATAACTCGTTAAAACAGGGTGATTGCCGGATATATTCAGGAACCAGTGAAGTGGACGCTCGCCTGGAGAGTCGCTGGCGGCGCGTGCTGGAGGGGATCGGTCTTTCTCCCGAATGGCTGGAGAACAAGCCGTGAGCGGCGCGAGAAAAGGCGGAGCGGGAAACTCAGGCATGGACAATCTGCCGGAGACGGCGCGTATCCGCATTAGCCGTTGGCGTAATCTTCTGGAACAGACCGGCGCATCCGCGCGACATGTCGAGCCTTTTCGGGTGACGGGGCGCTTGACCCGGATTAACGGGTTGGTCATGGAAGCCTCCGGTCTCAAGTTGCCGCTGGGCAGCAATTGTTCGGTGCATCCGGCTACCGGGCGCTCGGTTGAGGCGGAAGTAGTCGGTTTCAGCGGCGAGAAGCTGTTTCTCATGCCTTCCGACGATCTTTACGGTCTTGCGCCCGGCGCGGTGGTTGAAATGCTGGAGCCTGCAGTGCCGCCGCCCAATGTCGGGCAGAGCCTGGCGCGGCGGCGCCGCGCCATTGACCGCGCCAAACAGGCGCCGGTAGGGGAATCCTTGCTGGGGCGGGTGCTGGATGGCGTTGGCCGCCCATTGGACGGGCGGGGGCCGGTACGCGCGGAAACGCAGCGTTCCCTGCAAAATCGCCCCTATAACCCGATGGGACGCGCTCCGATCGAGCATGTGCTGGATGTCGGGGTACGCGCGATCAACGGGATGCTTACGGTTGGGCGCGGGCAACGGATGGGGCTGTTTGCGGGGTCGGGCATCGGCAAGTCCATGCTGCTTGGCATGATGGCGCGTTATACCGACGCTGAGATTATCGTGGTCGGTCTGATTGGCGAGCGGGGACGGGAGGTCAAGGAATTTATTGACCAGATTCTTGGCGAGGTCGGCTTAAAACGCGCCGTTGTGGTTGCCGCGCCTGCCGATACCGGTCCGCTCATGCGTTTGCAGGGCGCGGCGTACGCGACTACGCTGGCCGAATATTTCCGCGATCAGGGCAAGCATGTGCTGCTTATTATGGATTCGCTGACCCGTTTTGCGATGGCGCAGCGGGAGGTAGCGCTGGCGGTCGGCGAGCCGCCTGCTACCCGTGGTTATCCGCCGTCTGTTTTTGCTCGCTTACCGCAGCTTGTCGAGCGGGCGGGCAACGGCCCGGAAGGCGGAGGCTCCATTACGGCTTTTTATACGGTGCTTGCGGAAGGCGATGACCAGCAGGATCCGATTGCCGATTCTTCACGCGCTATTTTGGATGGGCATATCGTACTTACCCGTGCCCTGGGCGACGCCGGTCACTATCCGGCCATTGATATTGAGCAATCTATCAGCCGCGCGATGGTGAATCTGATTAGCCCGGAACATTTGAACCATGTCCGGCGTTTCAAGTCTCTTTTTTCGCGTTACCAGCGTTCGCGTGACCTGATTTCTGTGGGCGCTTATGTGCCCGGTTCCGACCCGGTGCTGGATGAGGCAGTGCGTATGTATCCGGTGATGGAAAAATATTTGCAGCAGGATTTTAATCAGTCAGCCCAGTTCAGCGACAGTTTGCATGATCTGGAAAGTCTTTTTACGGCGGCGGAAGAGTGAATTTAGAGCGGTTTCGATACAAATATGCACAGCGGCGCTGTCGTCCCTCTCCCCTGACCCCTCTCCCGCAAGCTGGAGAGTGGAGGTCTTGCGGACGGGCAATGTTGTTTCCTTTCCCACTTGTGGGGTCTTGCAGACGGCAGGATGTGTGGCCGAAGGCCGGGAGAGGGTTCGTAGTAAAATGCACTCACTTGAGCTGAAACCGCTCTAAACCGAAACTGCTCTAAGGAGTGTAGCTCAGGATGGCGCGTTTTTCCTTGCAGCCCTTGCTGGACTTGATGCACGAACGCACAGACGAAGCCACGCGCAAGCTGGGGCAATTGATTGCGGTTGAGCAAAGCGCGCGGGGGCGGCTGGAATTGCTGGTTCAATACCGGGAAGAATACCTTGCCGGTTTTCGGGCGGTGCAGGATGCAGGGTTGACCTTGCAGAGCTGGCGTAATTATCAGGAATTTCTGGCGCAGCTTGACGAAGCCATCCGCCAGCAGAAGGCGCAGGTTGAGGTTTCCGCGCAGAATACGGCTGGCGGGCGAAAACACTGGAAAGAACAAAATACCCGCCTGAAGGCCATTGATACCCTGGCGATTCGCCATGAGCGCGCGGAGGAGAAAAAAGAGCTTAAGCGGGAACAGAAACTGCACGATGAAGTTTCGGCGCGAAACCACGGCAGAGAGCAGTGATTAGTCGTTCCCGTAAATACAGTAATTCTTTTGAACACGGGTCTCGCGCAATCTCCGCCATTTATGGCGGAGTCAAGCGAGACAAAGCGTAACATGGAGCCGAAGGCTCCCCTGCCTTCAGGCAGGGGTGACTCAATATAATGCTTCCTGTAATCGCAAAGCCAACTTTCCCAAAGAGGGGGCGCAATTGCCGTCTGCAAGAGACCTGCCTGCAAGACAGCCAGTGGTTTGCGTAGGAGCGCGATAAATCGCGCTCCTACGGGCATTGTTATGCATTGCTCGAACTTGTTCTCAAACTGAACGCTGCCCGTGAAGGAAAGCAATTGCCCCCTTTGGGAACTGAAAGTAAAATAAATAATTCATGCCTGCATCTACTCGAAAAGGGATGTTGCGGGCGCTTAACTTTTTTCTGTTTGCGTCATGGACAAAACATTGGATAGGCTGTTCGGGAAGGTCGAACAGGTGGTTATGCTGGCTGAATCGCTGCGGGGCGAGAACGCAATGCTGGAAACGCGCCTGCGCCAGGTTGAGGAAGAGCGTGACTGGCTGAAAAAAAACGCGGAGCAGGCGCGTGAGCGAATAGAGCGTCTGATTTCGCAATTACCGGAGCAGATCAAGTGAGCGAAATCAGGGCGCTGGACGTAAATATCATGGGGCGGGAATACCGGATCGCCTGTCCTGTCGGGCAGGAGGAGGCGCTGCGGCAGGCAGTCGCGCTGGTGGAGAAAAAAATGAAAGATACCGCCAGCCGTTCGCGCAATAATATGCCGGAGCGAGTTGCCGTGCTGGCGGCGGTCAATCTTGCCAGCGATTATCTGGAAGCTATTAGCGGAAAAGGCGGAATTTCAGGGTTAGATACAAAAATGCCTCTTTCGGCTTGTGATTGTGAAGATATAAGGCGTAGAATCGAAGCTATGGATACGCGCCTGAGCGCTTTTCTGGCAGACGGCTAAAGTATCCGCCAGGTGTTCCCTGCGGTGTTGGTGAGGGTCATACATTCCTTGAACCAATATTGCAATGGCATTGGTTGCGAACTTTTGCGCCGATGTTGCGCGCGATCCTTGTGGTTGTGCCTGATTTGGTCGGAACGTGACCATTCTTGAACCCCAGGTTCAGGCTGCCGGCCCGACGGCACTTGCGGGGAGCCGGATTCGGCAAAAGGCGATGACAGTCAGGCTGCATCGCCTTTTATATTTTCGCTGCGATGTTGGATGCGATGAGCGTTGAGTTTGCTCTTCTTTATTTGGCGCTTGGCGCGTTTACCGGATTTTTCGCTGGCTTGCTCGGTGTGGGCGGCGGCTCAATCATGGTTCCGGTTTTGGTCATGTTCCTTGCCTGGCAGGGCTTTGCGCCGGATATGGTAATGCGTCTTGCGCTGGGTACTTCAATGGCGGCGATCCTGTTTACCTCGTCTTCCAGCGCGCGCAGCCATGTCCGCCATAACGCGGTGCTTTGGCCTATTGTCATGCGTATTACGCCCGGCATTTTGTTTGGAACCATGCTGGGAACCTGGATAGTGAAATTAATGCCGACCTGGTGGGTGGCGCTGATTTTCACTGCCTTTATCCTTTATGTGGCGATACAGATGATCCTGGGTTTACGTCCCAGGCCGGGAGGGACGATGCCGGGGCTTTTAGGCACAACATGCGTAGGTGTCGGCATCGGCGCTTTTTCCTGTCTGGTCGCTATTGGCGGCGGCGTGCTGTCTGTGCCTTTCATGGTCTGGTGCAATGTGCGGATACAGCATGCCATAGGCACTTCTTCCGCCATTGCTTTTCCGATCGCCCTGGGCGGCGCGGTTGGCTATGCTATCAACGGTTATAGCGTGGCGGATTTGCCGCCGTACAGCCTTGGCTTTATTTATCTGCCGGCAGTTGTTTTGTTGGCAGCCACCAGTATATTGACCGCGCCTTTGGGTGTGTCTTTGGCGCATCGCCTGCCGGTCATACGCCTGCGTCAGATTTTTGCGGCGGTTTTGTTGCTATTGGCGGGCAAGATGGTCTGGACCTTATTTGTGAGCGCGTAATTCGTCAGACTTTGCGAGTTGCCGGATTCAGAGGCGGGAATCCATAATGAATTTATATACTTGAGGCGACTACGCCTGACGGCTTCGCGCAGAATGACGGCGCGGTTTCGTCGGTCTGCGCCTACTTGGAGGTTTTTTTTATGTGGCCTGGCGGGGGTTTTTGAGCAGACTGTTAACCTGTCGGGCGGGTGGCGCAAGCGTCAAAAAAATATTTGGCGGCGTTAATTTTTGTATACAAATGACCGTTCGTCGGGAAATTATAGCCGTATGTCGTTCTTCAGACACAATGTTTCAATAAAGTGTTTAAAATTGTCTCGGACTGTTGGGCGTCCTGGCCTTGAGGCTTGGGCGGCTCAATAGCGTTATTTTTGTGGAAGGAGAACAAGCCGTGTTTGCCAAAAAATCCTTTGTAATCAATGAGTTACCCCCACCCCCCCCCAATTCTAATAGCATAATAAAGCCTTGCCGCTTTGCTACTTCTTCTCGCAGCTTCTCTCTTTGCCATCTTTTCTTCTTCGCTTTTTCCGTATTGATCCTGTCGGTTTTCAGCTTGCCCGCACAGGCGCAATCTGTTGGTCTGTCGGCCTGGCGGGGTATTAGTCCGGCGGTGTCAGAGCGGTATCCCGATAATCCGCTGCCTGCCCCGACGGACAGCGCCCAGGCTTTGTCGTCGCCTACGCTGGCGCAATCCACAATTGTGTGGTTTGGCGGCTATCAATGGGTGGTTATTGGTTGGAACGGGCGAGGCATTGCCCCCTGGGCGAACAACGCCACCCTGTTTTTTGCCAACGCCAACACCACCAAACCGGCGAGCAGTTTTCATAATCCGCCTAATGGTGCTCAATCCAATCATTACGCAGGCTCAGACCTGCTAGTTGCGGTAAGTAACTTTCGCGCCAGCCGCCTACCGGCAAGAGAGGGAATCTTTATCGCACTGCGCACTCTGGAGGGAAACGCCGGCAGTTTCTCTAGTGTCAGCAGTATTTATAATATTGATACAACGAGCTTTAATACGGCTGCAGGAAGCGCAAACGCAAGCACCTACCTCAGCGATGATCAAATATCGGGCACATTTGACAATTATGCCTACCACGCCTTGCGGACAAGCGGAGCCATTGGAGCCGCCGCATATACCGGTGACTATCATCCTAACCGTGTGGCCGGAAATGCCGTGTATGGCCAAGAATTATGGCCTTTATCGTCTGCGGAAGCGGGCCTTCTTAACATAAGCATACGCGAGTACAGCCAATATTGGTGGCTGCGCTCGCCGGGCAGCAGGAATGATAGAGCGGCGATAGTGACCAATGATGGCCATATTTCTGACAGAGGTACCACTGTTTTCTACGACTTCCTTAACGTCCGTCCTGCTTTAAGAGTAGATCTTGGATCTGTTCTCTTCACATCTTCCACTAATGCAGCAAGCGCAAAATCTGCCGTTACCGTGGGCGGCGGCTTGTTCAGGGTTGGCGCGCCAGCGCCAACTGGCGCGCCGCTAAAATTCACCCTGATTGACGACGCAACTACCTCCCTGATAGGGCTGGCGCTCAACAGCACGGTCGCATCGGTGGGCACGGTCCAGGCAGGCGATACGGTAAACATCCCTTATACCGGCGCGACAACCGGCGCGAATCGCTTTGTTTCCGCCGTGATCGCGGCCAGCAACGGCACGATTTTGTTCTACGGCAAACTGGCGGCAGCGAATAGCGCCAACGGCACAGCCAGCTTCACCGTCCCCGCAGCGGCAGCTTTACCGAACGGCAATTACACGATCAGACTGTTTGTCGAAGAAGCGAATGGCGATACCGCAACCGACTTTGCCAGTACGCCGATTGACATTGCGATGACGGTAGCGAACGGCGCGGGCACGGTGCCTGTAACCGGCATCACCGTCACCGGCGCGGGCAACGCGACCACTATCACCACCAACGGCGGCACATTGCAGATGGCGGCGGCTGTAACTCCTGGCAATGCCAGCAATCAAACAGTAACCTGGTCGGTAACACCCGCAGGCAGAGCGACGATCAACGCCAGCGGCCTGCTCACCGCCACTGGCAACGGCACAGTGACGGTCACAGCAACGGCAACCGACGGTTCGGGAATAAGCGGCTCAACAACGATCACCATTAGCGGGCAGAGCGGAACAGGCACAGTGCCTGTGACCGGCATCACCGTCACCGGCGCGGGCAACGCGACCACTATCACCACCAACGGCGGCACATTGCAGATGGCGGCGGCTGTAACTCCTGGCAATGCCAGCAATCAAACAGTAACCTGGTCGGTAACAC
>WRKX01000074.1 GCA_009777925.1 Betaproteobacteria bacterium
TCCAGCAGTTGAAAGCATGGCGTGGTATTGTTACACGTTACGCCAAAAATACAGCTTCATTTCTGGCAGCAGTACATATCAGGTGTATCGCAATTTGGGCAGAAATCTATTGACGACACTGCCTAGCCTCCGTTGGAATTATGAGTGAATAAGAACGGGGGAATGGAGTAAGGTGCTCTTCTCGAAAATCATTTTATTTGAGCGAATCACTATGTCAGTGACTTCTGATCATCGTGCCTACGCCGTGGTCGGTCAGGATTTCCAGAAGCAGGGCGTGCTCAACCCGCCCGTCAATGATATGTACGCTTTTGACTCCGTTCCTGGCGGCATCCAGGGCGGAAGCGATCTTGGGTAACATGCCGCCGGAAAGCGTCCCGTCCGCGACCATTGCGTCAATGTCTTTGGGGGTGATGCCGGTCAAAAGTTCGCCTGCCTTGTTTAATACTCCCGGCGTGTTAGTGAGCAGAACCAGTTTTTCCGCTTTCAGCACTTCGGCAATCTTGCCGGCAACCACATCGGCGTTGATGTTGTAAGTTTCCCCTTCACTCCCTACGCCGATCGGTGCAATAACCGGAATGAACGTGCCGGAATCAAGAAGGCCGATTAACGAAGGGTCAATTACGGTAATCTGACCAACCTGTCCTACGTCAATCAGGTCGCCGGGATCGTCCCTGTTGGGCAACAGCAATTTTTTGGCGCGAATCATCCCGCCATCCTTGCCGGTCAGCCCGACCGCCCTGCCGCCGGCCTGATTGATAAGATTAACCACATCCTTGTTGACCTGTCCGCCCAGAACCATTTCCACTACTTCCATGGTTTCCGCGTCGGTAACGCGCATACCCTGGACGAACTTGCCTTTTTTGCCGACCCGCCCGAGCAGGGTTTCGATCTGCGGCCCGCCGCCATGCGCCACGACGACATTCATCCCGACCAGCTTCAAAAGAGTGACATCGCGGGCGAAGCATTGTTTCAGATGTTCGTCCGTCATGGCGTTGCCGCCATATTTAACAACAATGGTCTTGCCGTGAAATTTGCGGATATAGGGGAGCGCCTCGGCAAGAACGGCAGCCTGCGCGGCGGGGGAAAGGTCGGTAGGGGCGGACATGAATGACTCCGGCAAGAATGGCAAGAGAATAGCTATGGGCGTGGATTTTACGCCCAAACAAAAGCCGCGCCAAAGGGCGCGGCTTCAGGGGAGTACTTTAAGAAAATCAGGCTTTCTTCACCCATCCCATCGGCTTACCGACAGGCAGGATTTGGCGGCCAAAAAAGGAATTCAGGAAGATTGCGCCGGCAGCATAGAAACCCAACAGGGAAATTATCAATTCCGACCATCCGGCTATGGGGCCGAAGAATTCAGGACTGACTCCGAGAAGTTGAAGGCCAAGCGCGCCGAGGAGCACGACGATCAGCGCCAGCATAACACCGAAAACCTTGTTGACCTCGAAGGCAGCCACGGTGATGAAAACGCTGAAAATCATGTAGCCGAGGCAGGCATATCCGAACTGGCTAAGATCGGCAGTTTCAGGAACCGGGCCGAAAAAGCCATTTGCAATGACCCAGGTGAACGCAACGGCCATCCAGAAAAGGCCGAAAGCGCCCAATACGATAGCGCCAAAATAACTGTTACGTTTGAAATCAAGGTTGGCGGCCCACAATTGAGCAAAGGAGCCGAGAAAGAGCGCCCACGGCATTACATAGACGGAGCCCTCCGTCCAGTGCAATTTACTGGACGCGGCGACAAACGTGATGACTGAAAGACCAAATACGCCTAGCGCTGTGGGGTCGGCGTTGACGATCTTGGTTTCTTGAATCTGTGACATGTTGTTTCCCTCCGAGGTGTTTTCATAGTTGGAATGCGCTGCCTCATGCTTCGGGAGCCTCGTGAAGTAAGGCAGGTAAATCAGACTAGCACGACGGCGCGGTTTTGTGAACGAGGGAGGAAATATCTTTTCCTGTTCGGTTATGCCTTTTGCTTCAGGCACTGCCATTCATGGCGTGCTGGCAGCATTCGCCCTTTGTGACTGGCTTTTTAGACGCCTCAGGCTTATGGCGAGAAAGCAGAAAAATTGGGGCTGATCTGTGTTTCCAGTCATAGTGGGGTGACTCAATCGTGGACACACGTTAAAATGTCGGCTTTTCTTTAAGGCATGACCGGAAGAAGGAGCAGGTATGCGAATTGTCTTACTGGGCGCGCCCGGCGCAGGCAAGGGAACCCAATCACAGTTCATTGCTGAAAAATTTGGTATCCCGAAAATTTCCACTGGTGATATGTTGCGCGCTGAAGTCAAGGCGGGAACGCCGCTTGGTCTGGAAGCGAAGGGACATATGGAGAGAGGCGCTCTGGTTCCCGATGAAATCATCATTGGGATGATGAAGAAGCGCCTGGCGGCTGCGGATTGCAGGAACGGCTATATGCTCGACGGTTTTCCGCGCACAATTCCGCAAGCGGAAGCGATGAAGGTTTCGGCTGTAATGCTGGATTTCGTGCTGGAAATAGATGTGCCGGATGCCGACATCGTGGAGCGCATCGCGGGACGCTGGACACATCTGGCTTCGGGGCGCACTTATCACGTGAAATTCAATCCGCCCAAGGTTATAGGTACAGACGACCTGACCGGCGAAGCCCTGGCGCAGCGGGATGACGACCGGGAAGAAACGGTAAAAAGTCGTCTGGCGGTCTATCACGCGCAAACCGAACCCCTGGTGGCTTTTTATTCGGCATGGGAAAAGACGGGCGACAAAGCGGCGCCCGCTGTGCGGAAAATTTCCGGCATCGGGCAACTGGACGTTATCACCGCGCGGGTTTTCGCCGCGCTTTCCTGACAGATTTGCGCAAATACAATGGCAAAGAACGCATTTTATGCCCAGTCCGGCGGAGTGACCGCCGTCATCAATGCTTCTGCCTGTGGCGTACTTGAAACTGCGCGCCTTTATCCGGACAAGATCGGCAGGGTTTACGCCGGGAGGGACGGAATTCTGGGCGCGTTGACGGAAGATCTGATTGATACATCCCTGGAATCGGAAACTGCCATCGCCGGTCTGAAACATACGCCGGGCGGCGCTTTCGGCTCCTGTCGCTACAAGCTGAAATCGCTCGATGAGCAGCGCGTCCAATATGAACGGCTGATTGAGGTATTCCGCGCGCACGACATCGGCTATTTCTTTTATAACGGCGGCAATGATTCGATGGATACCGCCTGGAAGGTAGCGCAACTGGCAGGCCGTCTTGATTTTCCGCTTATCTCAATCGGCATTCCCAAAACAGTGGATAACGACCTTGCGGCAACCGACTGTTCCCCCGGATTCGGCTCGGTCGCCAAGTATGTTGCCACTTCCATGCGCGAAGCTGGGTTGGACGTAGCTTCCATGGCGCGGACTTCGACGAAAATTTTTGTTCTCGAAGTCATGGGGCGACACGCGGGCTGGATTACCGCCGCCTGCGGGCTGGCTGCCGAACGATTGAATGAGCCGCCGCACATCCTGCTGTTCCCGGAAATCCCGTTCGCGCCGGAGCCATTTCTTCTCCGTGTTGCCGAAAGCGTCAAAGCGCATGGATTTTGTACGATTGCGGTTTCTGAAGGGTTATCTGACGCTTCCGGGCGCTTGATTGCGGAAATGGGCGGCAAGGACGCCTTTGGACATGCCCAGTTGGGCGGAGTCGGGCAGGTAGTCGCGCAGCTTATCAAGGATAGACTGGGCTACAAATATCATTGGGCGCTTGCGGATTATCTGCAACGTTCGGCCCGCCACATCGCCTCCAGAACCGATGTGGAACAGGCTTACGCCGTGGGACGCGCCGCCGTGGAAGCGGCCATTGCCGGAAAAAACGCGGTAATGCCCGCCATCACCCGGATAAGCGATACGCCTTACCGCTGGGAAATCACCTTTGCTGAATTATCGAGCGTCGCCAATCAGGAGAAGAAGCTGCCGCGCGAATTCATAACGCCCGATGGCTTCCATATCACTGACTTATGCCGCCGTTACCTGGCGCCCCTGATCGAAGGCGAGGACTTCCCGCCTTTTACACACGGCCTGCCAAACTATACTCGCCTGCAAAATAGTTCTGTGGCAAGGAAACTGAAGGAATTTACCCCCTGATTTTTTTAACTTTTCCCGGCAGCAAAAAATTGCCGTCAATTTTATAAAAAGGAGTTTGTATGTCTTTTGGCCTCACCCTGGCGCTTGTCTGCTCGGTTATTGCCGTGCTTTATGGCGCTGTTTCCAGCAAGTGGATTCTTTCCCTGCCTGCCGGCAACGAGCGGATGCAGGAAATTGCGCGCGCCATCCAGCAGGGCGCTTCTGCGTACCTTAACCGGCAATACACCACGATTACCTTTGTCGGCGCGGCGCTTTTCCTTATTGTTGGCTTGGCCCTTTCCTGGCCGACCGCGATTGGTTTTCTGATCGGCGCGGCGCTTTCCGGCGCGACCGGATACATCGGCATGAGCGTTTCCGTGCGCGCCAACGTGCGCACGGCGGAGGCGGCAAGGCAGGGTCTGGCCGCCGCGCTTTCCGTCGCTTTTCGCGGTGGGGCGATTACCGGGATGCTGGTTGTCGGCCTGGGACTCCTGGGGGTTGCCGGTTATTACGCCATCCTGCAGGCGATGGCAGGAGAAGGCGCTGAGACATACGACCTGGTGCAACCGTTGGTCGGGCTGGCGTTTGGCGGCTCGCTGATTTCCATTTTTGCCCGGCTGGGCGGCGGTATTTTCACCAAAGGCGCGGATGTAGGTGCGGATTTGGTCGGCAAGGTGGAAGCGGGCATTCCCGAAGACGACCCGCGTAATCCCGCAGTCATCGCCGACAATGTGGGTGACAATGTGGGCGATTGCGCGGGCATGGCGGCTGACCTGTTCGAGACTTACGCCGTGACTGTGGTAGCGACCATGGTGCTGGGCGCGTTGATGCTGAAAAACATGCCGGGAGCGGACGATGCGTTGGTAATCTACCCGCTCGCGCTGGGCGGCGTGTCCATCATCGCCTCGATCATTGGCTGTTTCTTCGTGAAGGCGACCGAAGGCGGCAAGATCATGAACGCCCTCTATCGCGGCCTGGCAGTCGCGGGCGTGCTTGCCATTGCTGCTTTTTATCCGATTACAACGTGTATTCTGGGCGAAGGCGTCCGGCTTTCCGATGGCACTATGCTTTCCTCCATATCCCTGTTCGGCGCGGCGGTCGTTGGTCTCATCCTCACCGCTCTTCTGGTATGGATCACCGAGTATTACACCGGTACGCAATACGGCCCGGTAAAACATGTCGCCGCCGCTTCCCGGACGGGCCATGCCACCAACATCATCGCCGGTCTTGGCGTTTCGATGAAGGCTACGGCGATGCCGGTAATCTGTGTCTGCTTTGCCATTCTCATTGCCTTCCAACTTGCCGGCCTTTATGGAATTGCCATTGCCGCGACTTCCATGCTTTCCATGACCGGGATTATCGTTGCCCTGGACGCCTATGGCCCGATTACCGACAACGCGGGCGGCATTGCGGAAATGTCTGAACTGCCCGACAGCGTTCGCGCCGTCACCGATCCTCTGGATGCGGTCGGCAATACGACCAAGGCGGTTACCAAGGGGTACGCCATCGGTTCAGCCGGTCTTGCGGCTCTGGTGCTGTTCGCCGACTACACCCATGCGCTGGAAGCGGCGGGACATAGCTTTGCCTTTGATCTCTCCGACCATATGGTTATCATCGGTCTCTTCATCGGCGGCATGATTCCCTACCTCTTCGGCGCGATGGCGATGGAAGCGGTGGGACGCGCCGCCGGTTCCGTGGTGGAAGAAGTCCGTCGCCAGTTCCGGGAGGTCAGGGGCATCATGGAAGGAACTGCCAAACCCGATTATTCCCGCGCGGTGGATATGCTGACCCAGGCGGCGATCAAGGAGATGATTATCCCTTCGCTCCTGCCGGTTCTGGTTCCGGTTGCCGTTGGTCTCCTGCTGGGGCCAAAAGCTCTGGGCGGCGCCTTGATGGGAACCATCGTCACCGGAATTTTTGTGGCTATTTCCATGACGACCGGCGGTGGCGCCTGGGATAACGCGAAGAAGTATATTGAGGACGGCAACTTTGGCGGCAAGGGTTCCGAGGCCCACAAAGCGGCCGTTACCGGTGATACCGTCGGCGACCCTTACAAGGATACCGCCGGGCCCGCAGTCAACCCTCTCATCAAGATCATCAATATCGTGGCGCTTCTGATTGTGCCGCTGGTTTTGTAAAATTCGGGTAATCGTGCCGGGGCGAATCCCTTTCGCTCCGGCATAACGACGCACAAACAGGGAGATAACCATGTTCAAGCATATTCTCGTACCCACCGACGGCTCGCAACTTTCCCAGGATATGGTGAAACGGGCGGTGGAGTTTGCCAGAGAAATCGGCGCTTCCATAACTGCGTTTTTTTCCAAGCCGGAATATCCGGTGACTTATTTCGGCGAAGGGGCGCTTATTGACCCGACCACACCGGAAAGGTTCGCGGAAATGACCGAACAGCGGGCAAAAACGGTGCTGTATCAAGTACTTGCCGAATGCGCGGAGGCGGGCGTTCCCTGCAACGCGGTGAGTAAAACTTCCGATGTGCCTTACGAAGCGATTATCGCAACCGCTGAAGAATGCGGCTGCGACCTGATTTTCATGGCTTCGCACGGTCGCCGGGGCATCAGCGGCATGCTGCTGGGGAGCGAGACCAACAAGGTGTTGACCCATTCCAGGATTCCGGTTCTGGTATTTCGTTGATGCGGCGCGGCAGTGGGCGGCGTCTGGCGCGTAAGTCAGCCTTCGACACTGTGTTTAAGCTTACAGAATTGCGCGATTGACGCAACATTCCATCGCTTTTGCCCTTGGCATTTATTTTGCTGCTGTGCAAAATGCCTTTATACTGTATCTTTCTTTAACTAAAGGAGGACATAGATGTTTAATCTACACGGAAAAAAAGGGCTGGTCGTAGGGGTTGCCAATAACCAGAGTATTGCTTACGGGTGCGCTAAAGCCTTTGAATTATGCGGCGCTGATCTTGCCATTACTTACCTGAATGCCAAGGCTGAGCAGCATGTCCGCCCGCTTGCCGAGGTATTGGGCGTTTCCATCTTTGAAGAAATGGATGTGGAACAGCCTGGACAAATGGAGGCGGTGTTCAAGGTCATTGAAGAGAAATGGGGGCGGCTGGATTTCATTCTCCATTCCATTGCCTTTGCGCCTAAGGAAGACCTGCATGGGCGCGTTGTTGATTCCAGCCGCGATGGCTTTCTCCGCTCAATGGATGTTTCCTGCCACTCTTTTGTGCGCATGGCAAGACTGGCCGAGCCGCTGATGAAGGATGGCGGCTGTATGTTGACGATGAGTTACATGGGCGCGGACGAAGTTGTCAATAATTATGGCATTATGGGGCCGGTCAAGGCTGCTCTTCAGTCCGTTTCCCGTTATCTGGCAGCGGAGCTGGGGCCGCGCGGCATCCGGGTGCACGCAATTTCCCCCGGCCCGTTGAAAACCCGCGCGGCTTCCGGGATCAAGGCCTTTGACGAACTGATGGAACAAGCCATTGACCGCTCGCCGCTGCACACGCTGGTTTCCATTGAGGACATCGGCGCGTTGTCCGCCTACCTGTGCAGTGATGTCGCCAAAACATTAACTGGTGGCACTATCTATATTGACGGCGGTTACAATATTGTTGGGTGATATTATTTAACATGCGTTGTGCGCTCGCCTCGCCATAAATGGCGGGGCGGGCTAGATCGGCAAGGCTAGACCGGCAGGATGTGTCGCATCCCCAAAATACCGGTTCCGGGAACCCATTCAGGACAGTCGCGCGCGCAAACGGTGTAAGCAATTAAAAATATTGGAATTGCAGTATATAGTAGTTCCTTTGAATAAAGAGACAGTCAGAAATGCTGTCTTGCTCCCCCTCTCCGATAGGATCGCAGGCTGAGATGGAATAAAATGGAATCCCGGCTTCAAGCGTCAAAATGCTGGGATTACGCTTCGCTTCATCCCAGCTTACGCAGGCTCCTTTCGTTGCTGAAGGATATCCTTTTATTTGCGGGAAGCGCTATAACAGCCGCCCGCAGCGCCAAAGGCGCTGAAACCGTACAAGAACTTGATTTTTGTATATGACTGCGCTATCGTGTGCGAGGGGGTATCTATACTGAATGAAAGGGGTAATCCTGCGCATGGAGTAATTTCATGCGTTTTCTCGACAGCATCAAACAACGTGCCATGGTCAGTTTGTCGCGCGGTTGCTCCGCTTCCGTCGGCGATATTGTTGGCGTGATTGCCATCACTGCCGTGCAGGCGCAAAATTAACAAGGAGAGGTGAAAATGGATATTCTGGTCATCAACTGCGGCAGTTCCTCGCTGAAATATCAACTGCTGAACATGGACAACGAGACGTTTCTGGCCAGGGGCCTTTGCGAACGTATCGGTATTGACGGACGTTTGAAACACGAGCGCGGGACGGAGGAGTTTGTTCTGGACGCGCCCATGCCGGATCATGCCGCTGCCATTAAAATTGTGTTGGAAGCTCTGTTGAGCAAGGAGCACGGCGTTATTTCGAGCTTAAGCGAGATTACCGCTGTAGGACACCGCGTGGTACACGGCGGCGAGTTTTTCAGCGATTCCGTCCTGATTGACGACGCGGTGGAGAAAGCGATCGAAGCCTGCTTTGATATGGCGCCGCTGCACAACCCGCCAAACCTCATCGGGATTCACGCCTGCCAGCAAAATCTGCCGGGTGTGCCGCAGGTAGCGGTTTTCGATACGGCATTCCATCAAACCATGCCGAAAAAGGCCTACCTGTACGCGATTTCACATGCGTTGTATGAAACCCATAAAATCCGCAGATACGGTTTTCACGGCACCAGTCATAAGTATGTGTCAATGAAAGCGGCGGAAGAGTTGGGGCGTCCATATAACGAGATGAAGATCATCACCTGCCATCTGGGCAATGGCGCGAGCGTTTGCGCGGTTGACCGGGGTCATTCCGTGGATACCTCCATGGGCTTCACCCCGATCGAAGGGCTAATCATGGGAACCCGTACCGGGGATATTGATGTGGCCATCGTGACATACCTGATGGAAAAGGAAAACCTGAGCGCGCAGCAAGTCCTTGACCTGTTCAACAAAAAATCGGGCATGTTGGGCTTGTCCGGCGTCTCCAGTGATTTCCGGGACATCTTCCAGGCCAGGCAGGACGGCAACGCGTATGCTGATGACGCATTGGAAGCCTACTATTACCGGGTAGCAAGCTATATTGGTCGGTATGCTGCCGCGATGAACGGCGTGGACGTGATTGTATTTACCGCCGGCCTGGGTGAAAACAGCGCCCTCCTGCGGGAAAAGGTCTGCGACTATCTTGGCTACCTTGGCGTGAAAGTTAACCCGGAGAAAAACGCCCAACGTGGAAAAAGCATGGATTTTTCGGCGGACGGAGCCAGGGTAAGAACCATGATGATCCCGACCAATGAAGAACTGGTGATCGCGCGCGATACGAAAGCGATCATTTCGCGCTAATCGGACACAGCGGAAAACTTCTTTAACCACCACAAATAGCACAGAAATTTTGTGCTATTTGTGCTTTCAGGCTCCTGTCACCAACCACCGTATGAATCCATGTAATGTCGTCATCCTTGCCGCTGGGCAGGGAAAAAGGATGCACTCCGCGCTACCCAAGGTTCTTCACCCGATTGCGGGTAAGCCCATGTTGCAGCATGTCGTGGAGACTGCGCGACAGCTTGCTCCTGTCCGTCTTGTGGTCGTCTACGGTCATGGCGGCGAAGCAGTGCGCCAGGCGATTGTGGGCGAGGATATTTACTGGGTTTTGCAGGAGAAGCAACTGGGAACCGGCCATGCCGTGCGCGAGGCTCTGCCCTCTCTTGACGAGCGCTTCCCCATTCTTGTCCTCTATGGCGACGTACCCCTGATTCGCCGGGAAACTCTGGAAAATCTTGTACGCGCAGCAGGCCGGGAATCTCTGGGCTTGCTTACGGCAGAGACCGCCGACCCACGCGGCTATGGGCGCATTGCGCGCGACGGGGAAGGCAAAATCAACGCCATTATTGAGGAAAAAGACGCGACCGAAGCCGAGCGCGGCATCCGTGAAATCAATACCGGCATCATGCTGATTCCTGCTGGATATGGCAAAACATGGCTGTGGGAATTAAAGGATGATAACGCGCAAGGCGAGTATTATCTGACTGACCTGGTGGCGGCGGCTCGCCAAGCCGGAGTGCCGGTATGCGCGACGCAGCCTTCTGAATTTCAGGAGACCGAAGGCGCGAACGACAAGGCGCAATTAGCGGCGCTTGAACGCTATTATCAGCTTCGTCAAGCTAATGCCTTGCTTGCTGCGGGCGTTCATCTTTTTGATCCGACTCGTCTCGATGTGCGCGGCAGCCTTGTCTGTGGGCAGGGCGTGACTATTGATGTGGGCTGCGTCTTTACCGGGGAAGTTACCTTGGGGGACGATGTTTCTATCGGCCCTTATTGTGTAATTAAGAATGCCCTGATTGCGGCGGGCGCGAACATCGCTGCTTTCACCCATATTGACGGCGCGACAGTCGGAGCGGCAAGTGTGATTGGCCCTTATGCGCGGCTTCGCCCCGGCACGAATGTGGGGCCATGCGCCCATGTCGGCAATTTTGTCGAGATCAAGAATACCCGGCTGGGGGAAGGCAGTAAGGCCAATCATCTCTCCTATCTTGGCGATGCTGAAATCGGCGCGGCAGTCAACGTCGGCGCGGGCGTGATTACCTGTAATTACGATGGCGCGAACAAACATACAACCATCATTGAGAATCGCGCTTTCATCGGCTCGGATTGTCAGCTTGTCGCGCCGGTTGTGGTCGGCGAGGGCGCTACCATCGGCGCGGGCACAACGCTACGCCGGAATGCGCCCGCCGAATCCCTGACGGTGATGAAAGAGCGTTCCCTGGTCTCGTTACAGGGTTGGCAGAGACCGAAAAAGGATGGCGCAAAATAATGTGGCGTAATATGATGTTTAAGACTCTATGGCTTATGTCCTTTTTTGCGGTGGCGTTTACGTCATTGGCGCATGCTGATGACGCGCAGCGTTGCGATAGCGGGACAATCGAGGCGGTCGCCCGCTGGGCTGAAATCGAGGGCGAACTGGCGCTCTGATGGGAAGATGGGTTTAGGGGCGATAATCGGGGTTGGATTGTCGCGGCAGCGTGCAAGGTTATGCCAAATGCTCCAGGCACTACGATTGCGGCTATTGCATTTGACACCAAACTTGAAGACTATGATGGACTTAGGAGCATAATACAGGTCATTGCTTTGGTCGAAGCCGACAAGGTGGTTGCCGCCAATCGTTCCATCATCGAAGAAGATGCGGTCATAGCTTTCGGTGGTTATCGTATTGATACCGCGCGGTACATATTGTCCAGGGATGTTCGCGCTTTCGGCGTCCTGTTTCACAGTCACGCAAGAGGTGCGCGTTGTCCCGAAGGAGGCGACGGCGAATCTATGACATCAGGCGGAACATATCTGACCTTGTGGATTCGTGAGAGTGAACATTTGCGTGCCATATTCAACACCAGCCTTTATCACTGGACCAGCCTTGATGGGCACGTTTGCCGCGACGATGTGCGAATCATAGGGGCGCGTATAACAACCATTGGGGTTGAGAGGACATCAAGTAATGGTTTTGCCGACCTTTCAATCACTGTGCGCGTGACGCAGGAGGACTACAGCCTCGGTGAAATTACGGATAAGCGCACTGTTCGCAAGGTGCTGAAATACGATGGGCAGTCTTACGGCATTGAAATGTTTAATTTCTTCTGGGATCAATAACCGTTGCGCTCGCAAATCTGGGGCGTTCGACCGTATTAAGCGGTAGATACTGTTATCGAAGTCAACAGTCATGTAAAGCTGGATTGAAAGGTTTTCCTGATTTCAGTGCGTAGGTAATGGAATGGACTCCTCCTGTCCTTTTCGGCCTCGTAATGTGCCAGACTGGAGGATGTTACAAACCAGTCACTCAAACAGGAGGAATCCAAAATGAAGATTACACGTATTGGCCTTGATCTGGCAAAAAACGTTTTCCAGGTGCATGGAGTTGATCGTAACGAACGTGTTGTTGTGCGTCGTCGCTTATCGCGTGGGGAGGTGGAAGGCTTTTTCGAGAGACTGGAACCATGCCTGATAGGTATGGAAGCATGTGGTGGAGCGCATCACTGGGCGCGGTTGTTTCAACGTCAAGGTCACACCGTTCGTTTGATGGCCCCTCAATTCGTCAGGCCATACATCAGGAACCAGAAAAACGACGCCAACGATGCCGAGGGGATCTGCGAAGCGGCGGCTCGTCCGAACATGCGCTTTGTGACGATCAGGAACGTTGAGCGACATGCAGGCGTTGCACCGACTGCGTAGCGAGCGTGTTCGACAGAGAACGGCCACGGCCAACCAGATACGGGGATTACTAGCAGGGCAATCGCATGAAAGTCATGTCAAGCCGAGCAATTGAGCGCGGTAGGAATCGGAAGTCGCGGCGATGAGACGGCGTGCCTTGATGCCGCCCTTTCGTGGTGTGGGGTCAAGGCGGATGAGGTTCAGGGT
>WRKX01000075.1 GCA_009777925.1 Betaproteobacteria bacterium
CTCAAACTCGCTACCGAAAACCACATGAACATGCTCACCCAACACCCTGATCGCGTCCAATCTTATTTCAATGATCCTAAAACCAAATATGCCGCATAATATTCAATACTTAATGGCCGGGTGAATAGTTTGGCCTTGCGCCGCGCCTGATACTTCCCGACGATTTTGCGGAAGACAAAATAGGACACTACCGCCGAGGGAATCGCAATAACCAGGCCGCCGGTCATCATCACAGCAAAAAATTTCCATCCCATTTCAATCATTTCCGCCATCTCAATCCGGGAAGGGTTGAACGGCGGCACGTCAAAAGGTACTACAATCCGACCGACATAATAACACAGCATATAAAAAGGAACCCAGTTCAAAGGATTCGTCACCCATGTTCCGAGCGCCGCCGCAATCTTGCTGCCCCGCACGACAAAAGCAAGGGCAATGGCAAGAACCGTCTGGAAGGGCAAAACCGGAAGCAGCCCCGCGAACACGCCAGCCGCAACGCCAATGGCAATATTATGCGGCGTCGCCTTGATACGAATGAGGCGCACATACCAACGCTGGATAAAACGTTTTGTTCTTTCAAATAACTTTCTCCACATCCCCTATTCACTCCATGCTCAGCATTTCTTTGGCATGTTGACGGGTCGTGGAAGTCATCTCCACGCCGCCCAGCATACGGGCAATCTCTTCAATCCTTGCAGCGCCATCCAACAGAGCCATATTACTCGTAACCTTACCGTCATGAACAGACTTGCTGACCTGCCAATGCGTACCAGCACGAGCTGCAACCTGCGGCAGGTGGGTAACGCATAATACCTGCCGCTCCTCGCCAAGTTTGGCAAGCAGACGCCCGACAATCTCAGCGACGCCGCCGCCGATACCGACATCCACCTCGTCAAAAATCAGGGTCGGCACGGCTGCATTCCGGGAAGCAACCACCTGCAAGGCAAGGCTGATCCGTGACAATTCGCCGCCGGAAGCAACCCTGGCAAGCGCCCTCGCCTCATCATCCGCCAAACCGGCAACGCGAAATTCCACCTGTTCATTGCCATTGACGGAACCGCCCTCCCGAACAGGTAACGCCACTTCAAACCGTCCGCTGCCAAGCGCCAGTTGCCGCATTTGCATGCTCACAGCCTCCGCAAGCTGAAGAGCCGTCTCCTGCCGCTTCTCACTCAAACGTCCGGCCAATTCCCGGTAACACTCTCCGGCATGTTCAGCCTTCGCAAGTAACACCTCAATATCTGCGGCTTCAGACAGGCTTGCAAACCGCTCCTTGAAGCCCGCCAACACTTCCGGCAAGCGCTCAACCTCTGCCCGGTGCTTACGCGCCAGAGCCAGCAAATTTTCCTGTCGCGCCTCGACCTCGGCAAGCCTTGCCGGATCCAGTTCTGTCCGCCCGGCATAGCGCCGCAGACGACTCACGATTTCAGAAATTTCCGCGTCCACCGATTGCAGAATATCGCTGCTTTCCACAAGCTCTGCATCCAGCTCGGCCATAGCAGCCACCCGTCCGGCAACCGCCGCCAGCATACTGTCACAAGCGTTTTCGCCTTCCGATAAGACGGAAAGCGCGTATTGCGCGCCCTCGATAAGATTGGCGGCATGCGCCAGCCGACGCTGTTCCGCTTCCAGTTCCGACCATTCGCCTGGATGCGGCACTGCCTTTTCCAGTTCCTCAATCTGCCAGGCAAGCATGTCGCGTTCTTCTCTGCCTGCCTTCATCCCGCTACGCGCGACTTCCAGGCGCTCTGCCAATTCGCGCCAGTTTTTCCAGGCAATCCCGACTTCCCGCGCCAACGCGCTCAGATTGCCGTGCGCGTCCAGCAATTCGCGCTGCGCCTCAACACGCAATAAAGACTGATGCGCGTGTTGCCCATGAATGTCGACCAGCATCTCGCACACGCCTTTCAATTGCTGCGCACTGGCAGGACTGCCATTGATATAGGCGCGGGAACGCCCCCCCGCCTCCACTACCCGGCGCAAAAGCAATTCTTCATCATCTGCCGGAAAATCCTGTTCCCGCAACCATGCCTCTACCGAAGGGGTCAGAGCAAAGACCGCCGCTATCTCGGCGCGTTCCCTGCCGCTGCGCACCAAACCTGGATCGGCGCGTTCCCCCAACGCCAGCGCCAGCGCGTCAACAAGAATGGATTTGCCCGCGCCGGTCTCCCCGGTAAGGGCGGTAAACCCGGAAGCAAACTCCAGCTCAAGCCGATCAACTACAACAAAATCACGAACCGTTAAACGCAGCAGCATGAATTCCCCTCACCCCTCTGACTCGCCTGCCGGATGCTCGCCCCAATGGAGCTTCTGGCGCAACATGGAAAAATATTGATAACCGGGAGGATGCAACAAGCAAATGGAATGCTCGGAACGATGAATGCGAATAGCATCGCCACAGCGCAAATCCAACGTCACCTGCCCATCAAAGTAAACGCGGGCGTCATCCGCATGAGTCACGACAACTTCAATCTCCGAGCGATCATCAATCAACACCGGGCGGTTGGTCAGGGCATGAGGGCAGAGCGGCACCAGCGCAATGCCGGTCAAGGCAGGATGCAAAATGGGGCCATTGGCGGAAAGGGCATAGGCAGTGGAGCCTGTAGGGGTGGAGATAATCAGGCCGTCCGCTCGCTGGGTGCTGACGAATTCGCCGTCAATGGAAAGGTTGTATTCGATCATCCGCCCGATTGCGCCCTTGTCAATCACGATGTCGTTCAGGGCAATATTGCTCGCGTTTTCGCGTTTGGTATAAATTACCTCAGCGTCCAGCATCATCCGCGTTTCCGGCTGGAAGTTGCCGTCCAGCAAATCGTCCATCACCGAAAGCATGTCTTTGCGGGAAATATCGGTCATGAAACCCAATCGCCCCTGATTGACGCCCACCAGCGGCACCTTGTATCGCGCCAGTTTGCGAGCCGCATTCAGCATTGTGCCGTCGCCGCCCAGCACAATGGCAATATCAGCATGGGCGCCGATGTCCACGAAGCCGCAGACCATCCAGCGGGAAAGCTCGTCGGGACGCGCCATGCGTTCGGCGGTTTCCCGCTCAATGAACACGGAAACGCCCCGATCCTGCAAATAGGCAGCGAGCGCAATCAACGCATCGCCTATCTTGCGGCTTTGGTATTTGCCGATCAGCGCAATGGTGCGCGGATGACGAATGGCATGTGCAGGAAAAACCATGATGACCGCCCACTATGAAAAATTATGTCTGCAACTGTAATTCCCGCAAAATCGTAGCGGCGATTTCCTCAATAGACTTGCGCGAAGAATCAAGCCAACGTATGCCTTCGCTCTTCATCATCTGTTCCGCCTTTGCTACCTCCTGGCGACAATTGACAAGGCTGGCGTACTGGCTGTTCGGACGCCGCTCGGCACGAATCTGGGCAAGCCGCTCCGGCTCAATGGTCAAACCAAAGAGCTTGTCCCGGTTCAGGCGCAGGCATTCCGGCAATCGTCCCCGCTCGAAATCCTCGGGGATCAACGGAAAATTTGCCGCCTTCAACCCGAACTGCATCGCCAGATAAAGCGAAGTCGGCGTTTTACCGCAGCGGGAAACGCCTATCAGCACCACATCCGCTTCATTCAGATCACGGTCTGTCACGCCGTCATCATGCGCCAAAGTGTAATTGATGGCGTCAATCCTCTTGTTGTAATTAACGCTGTTTGTGCTGCCGTGCGTGTTCCCGACAGTATGGCTGGCTTTCATGCCCAGTTCCTCCTCCAGCGGCGCAAGAAATCTCTCCATATAAGAAATGCAGAAAGCGTCCGCCGTCTGGACGATCTCCGCCAGATGCGGGTCTATCAGGGTCGTAAAAACCAGCGGACGAGCGCCGGTTGTCTTGCCGCTTTCCGTGATCCGCGTTACTACCTCCCGCGCTTCTTCCTCATCCGCGATAAAAGGACGGCGCACGATGTCGAATTCGACCCCCTCAAACTGTGAAAGCAGGCTGTGCCCAAAGGCTTCCACAGTAATCCCGGTGCTGTCGGAAACAAAAAAAACGGCTCGCTTCATCGAAAAAAAACCTTTCAGGAAACAGGCTCTCATTGTATGCCAACCAGCGCCGCCATGCCCCACTCAAAGCGCCTGGCCGCGCATAAATAAGCGCGTGAGCGGAATCAAATATCCCTCTGCTGGCAGCGCGTGAGAGTTTTTCTGCCGTGAAAAGATGGCGTCGCCGGGGCGAATTTGTGCTTCTCCAACAGTTTGAGGGTAAGATAACTGCATGAGATATAAGCGCATACATGCCTCTTTACGCTCAATCCGCGCGCATTGCCAAAATTGGAGGGCAGGGGCGAATGGTGATTTTCCTGTCGGCGAGTTTGCGGGTAGCGCATGATTTTTTAATTACAAGAATTGTGATAGGCGAAAAAAACATGTCTGACTTCAACAAAATCGTGATCTTTGGCGTCGGCCTGATTGGCGGGTCGTTTGCCCTGGCTCTAAAGGCTGCGGGCGCGGCGCGGGAAATTGTCGGTCTGGGGCGCAGTTCGCAGTCGTTGCAGGAAGCGTTGCGGCTGGGCGTAATTGACCGCGCCGCTACAGAAGCGGAGGAAGTAGTAGACGCCGATCTCGTGCTGGTCGCCTCTCCGGTGGGACAAATGGCGGAAATTTTTGCCCGAATCGCGCCCCATCTGGGCGCAAAGACGGTTGTCACCGATGGCGGCAGCACCAAGAACGATGTTATTGCCGCCGCGCGTGCCGCCCTGGGCAAAAAAATCGCCTGCTTTGTTCCGGCGCATCCAATTGCGGGCGCGGAAAATAGCGGCGCGGCGGCAGCGCGTAACGATCTGTTTGTGGGGCGCAAGGTAGTGATAACGCCACTGCCGGAAAATGGCGAGGAGGCGCGGCAGCGGGTTGAACAGGCATGGCGGCAATGCGGCGCGAAAATCCATATCCTGAAAGCCGAACAGCATGATCGCGTGTTTGCCGCAGTCAGCCATTTGCCGCATTTTTTGGCCTTTGCGCTGGTGCGCGACCTGGCATGCCGGGCGGACGCCGACGTTTTTTTCGACTTCGCCGCTTCCGGCTTTCGTGATTTCACCAGAATCGCCGCCAGTCACCCGGAAATGTGGCGCGACATTTGCCTTGCCAATCGTGACGCTCTCCTGGAAGAAATCAATACTTACCAGAAACAGGTGGAAGAATTTAAAGTTGCGCTGCAAAATCGTGACGGGGCGGCGCTGGAAGAGCGTTTTGCCGTTGCTCGCTTAGCGCGACGCGCCTGGGGCGAGCGCCTGCAACAGCATGGCGAAGACATGCTGAAAAAATAATCGTCCATCAAAATTCATTGCCGGAAGGCGCTTTCAGGCGTCTGCCTAACCGCGCTAACCTTGCGTTTACTGATTCCTCGCTACGCGCCATTTGGATTTTGGCGCTATAAGAATTTGCGCGTTCATCTCGATCACATATGCTGAATATTGTGCCCAAATGCCTGTTGCTGCTGCGTTGCAGCACGAAAAGAGCCTGTTGCTGCTGCGTTGCAGCACGAAAAGAATGTCTTATGTTATTGTTTTTGCCAGTGTAATCAAGTACATTTCGGAACAATCAAGCGCAGGAAAACAGGGGAAGCAGCGTTTTTAATGGCACGGCACGGGATATTTTCCCTTCTGGCGTCATGGCTTTAGCGGCGCTTTGCGTTCCCTTCCTCCCGGCCTTCCCCCATAAAATGAATGTGCCGGTTTTCTGTCTTTCGTTTCCTGCCGCTGTTGTTGCCTGCCAGTGTTTGCTGCGCGGCGTTTTGCGTCGGTCTTTGCCGACATTATGTTTTGTTGTAAGTGACCAAGTAACCGGAGGAAGAAGATGAAAATACTGGTTCCCGTTAAACGGGTTGTGGATGCCAACGTCAAAGTCCGTCCCAGGGCGGATGAAACCGGTGTGGATTTGGCAAACCTCAAGATGGCGATGAACCCTTTTGACGAAATCGCTGTGGAAGAGGCTGTGCGCCTGAAAGAAAAGGGCGTTGCGACCGAGATCGTGGTGGTAAGTTGCGGCTCTCCAGCCAGTCAGGAAACCTTGCGCACCGCGCTTTCAGTAGGAGCGGATCGGGCGATTCTGGTGGATTGCGGCGATACCGAGTTGCAGCCATTGGCGGTGGCAAAGCTCCTGAAGGCCGTATGCGCCGCTGAACAGCCGCAATTGGTGATTGCGGGCAAACAGGCCATTGACGACGACGCCAATCAGGTGGGACAGATGCTTGCCGCTCTCCAGGGCTGGTCGCAGGCGACGTTCGCTTCCAGGGTGGAAATTGCGGGCAATAGCGCGAAAGTGACGCGAGAGGTCGACGGCGGTCTGGAAATTCTGGAAGTACCGCTGCCTGCCGTGGTTACGGCGGACTTGCGCCTGAACGAGCCGCGCTACGCCAAATTGCCGGATGTTATGAAGGCGAAGAAAAAACCGCTGGATACCAGGACTCCGGCTGATTTGGGCGTCGACATCACTCCGCGTCTGAAAACCCTGAAGGTCAGCGAGCCGCCCAGGCGTCAGGGCGGCGGCAAGGTGGCCGATGTGGCCGATTTGGTCAATAAACTGAAAAATGAAGCAAAGGTGATCTGAAATGGCTATTCTCGTTATTGCTGAACACGACCACGCCAGTCTGAAGGCGGCGACCAGAAACGCGCTGACGGCAGCCGCAAAGGCAGGCGGCGACATTCATCTTCTGGTGGCGGGCAACAACGCTGCCGGGGCGGCTAACCAAGGCGCGGCCTGCGCCGGCGTCGCCAGGGTGCTTTTGGCGGACGCGCCGCAGTACGCCGCGCTATCCGCCGAAAATCTGGCGGCGCTGGTAGTGTCCATTGCGGGCAATTACTCGCATATCTTCGCGCCGGCCTCTACCTTCGGCAAAAATTTTATGCCCCGCATTGCGGCGCTTCTGGATGTGGCGCAAATTTCCGACGTTATTGCAGTGCAGTCCGAAAATATTTTCGTGCGCCCCGTGTATGCGGGCAATGCCCTGGCAACTGTAGAGAGCGCGGACAAGATCAAGGTCATCACCGTGCGGGCAACCGCTTTTGCCGCAGTGGAAGACGGCGGCAACGCGCCGGTGGAAAATCTCGCGCCCCTGCCGGATACCGGGCTTTCCAGACAGGTTGGGCAGGAATTGACCAAATCGGAGCGTCCTGAACTGGGCGCGGCGAAGGTAATCATTGCTGGCGGGCGCGGCATGGGCAGCGGGGAAAATTACCGCAAACTGCTGGAACCGCTGGCCGACAAGCTGAACGCCGCGCTGGGCGCTTCCCGCGCCGCAGTGGACGCGGGTTTTGTCCCCAACGATTTTCAGGTAGGGCAAACCGGCAAGATTGTCGCGCCAGAGCTTTACATCGCGGTCGGCATTTCCGGAGCCATTCAGCATCTTGCGGGCATGAAAGATTCCAAAGTCATTGTCGCCATCAACAAGAATCCCGACGAGCCGATTTTCCAGATAGCGGATTACGGTCTGGTGGCTGATCTGAACGATGCCGTGCCGGAGTTGACCGCCAAACTGTAAGACATGTGATTTACGCCGTCGCTCTCTCGAAGGCGGCAAGTTTTTTTCGACCCAATCCAAAAAAGGAGATAACAATGAGTACCTATGCCGCACCCCTCAAAGACATGCGATTCCTCATGAGTGAAATTGCCGGCCTTAAAGAAATCCTGAACCTTCCGGCCTTTGCTGAAATTGATGCCGATACGGTGGATTCCATTCTGGACGAGGCTGCCAAGTTTGCAACCGAGCAGATTGACCCGATCAATGTGATTGGCGACCGGCAAAATTCGCCCAAATGGGATAACGGCGTGGTCACAGTCAGCCCGGAATACAAGAGTGTATACAAGCAGTTCTGCGAAAACGGCTGGCATGCCATGCCGGGCGACCCGAAATATGGCGGTCAGGGTTTGCCCAATCTGGTCAATTTTGCGGTCAATGAAATGTGGCGTTCCGCCAGCATTGCCTTTGCGCTGTGCCCGATGCTGACAATGGGCGCGGTACATTCCATCGAGCATCACGCTTCCGACGAAATCAAGCAGAAATACCTGCCCAAAATGGTGGATGGAACCTGGGGCGGAACCATGAATCTTACCGAGCCGCAAGCCGGTTCCGACCTTACCGCAATCCGCACCAAGGCAGTGCCTGACCCAAGCGGCGACGGAACCTATCGCATTACGGGAACCAAGATTTTCATCACCTGGGGCGAGCATGACATGGCGGAAAACATTATCCACCTTGTGCTTGCCCGTCTGCCGGATTCCGATCCCGGCCTGAAGGGCATTTCCCTCTTTGTGGTTCCCAAATTCCTGGTGAATGACGACGGCAGTCTGGGTGAGAGGAACGACCTTATTTGTTCGGCTATTGAGCACAAGCTGGGCATCAAGGGCAGCGTCACCTCGGTTATGTCCTATGGCGACAAGGTTGGCGCCAAGGGCTGGCTGGTCGGCAAGGCTGGCGGCGGCGTGGCCTACATGTTTACCATGATGAACCATGCCCGCATCCACGTCGGTCTGGAGGGCATTTCGGTTGCCGAACGCGCTTACCAGCACGCTTTGACCTATGCGCGTGAGCGCATTCAGGGCGCGATTATCGGCGATGAGGAGAGCAAAAAAACGCCCAAGCCCATTCTGTTCCACCCGGATGTGCGCCGTCTTTTGATGGACATGAAGGCTCGTGTCGAGGCGCTACGCGCGATTGGCTATTTTGCGGCGGGCAACATGGATCTGGCCAAATTCTCGAACGATCCCGCCGTCCAGAAAAAAGCGCAAGCCTATGTCGAGCTTTTAACGCCTGTTGTCAAGGGCTGGAGCACGGATAGCGCGGTTGAAATTACTTCCGAAGGCATCCAGGTGCATGGCGGCACCGGCTTCATCGAGGAGACCGGCGCGGCGCAGTACATGCGCGACTCCCGCATTACTTCGATCTATGAAGGCACGACTGCCATTCAGGCAAACGACTACATCGGGCGCAAGACTGCGCGGGAAGTCAACAAGGAAACCGGCGAAGTTGGCTTTACGGCGCGCGCTCTGTACAAGGACATTGCCGCCTTTGCGGACGATCTGGCTAAAGACGCCAAACTTGGCGACATCGGCAGGAGCTTGCAGGAAGGCGCCAGGGCGTTGATTGACGCTACCGAATGGGCGATCAAGACCTATGGCCCTGAACCGCAGGTAGCTTCCGCCGGATCGGTGCCTTATCTGAAACTGGGCGGCATCGTAATTGGCGGCTGGCTGATGGCGAAGTCTGCGAAGATTGCCCAGCAGAAGATTGACGCTGGCGAGGCGGATGGTTACTACAAAGGCAAGATTGCCACAACCCGCTACTATGCCAAGCATTGGCTGGTGCAGGCTGATGCCGTAGCCCGTGAAATCATGGAGGGCGGCCCGTCTGTTCTGGGTCTGGATGAGCCGTTGTTTTAAGAGTTTTCCCTTCCGGGTCACTGTGGCCCGGAAGGGAATAGAGGTGTAAGGCATTTGTCTTGAGGTATCCCCGGTCATTGAGCATTAAGGCCGGGGGAACTCAACAAACAAGCGCGATTCAGGTTTTGGAGCGCGCCAGGAACACGATTCTGGAAAAACAAACATATGGAGGAGACCATGAGTACCGAGCGTGAGTCCATGGAATACGACGTTGTTATTGTTGGCGCTGGTCTTGCCGGGCTTTCCGCCGCGATTCGTCTGAAGCAGGTGGCTGAAGCGGCTGGCGGGGAAATATCGGTCTGCGTTCTGGAAAAAGGTTCGGAGGTAGGCGCGCACGTTCTGTCCGGCGCCTGCTTTGAGCCGACGGCGCTTACTGAACTGATCCCGGACTGGAAAGAAAAAGGCGCGCCGCTGAATATTCCTGTCGCTGACGATAATTTTATTTTCTTTACCGAAAAACGAGCCTTCAAACTGCCTACCCCGCCGCAGATGCACAATGAAGGCAACTATATCATCAGCATGGCAAGTCTGACCCGGTGGTTGGGCGAGCAGGCCGAAGCGGTTGGCGTGGAGATATACCCTGGCTTTGCCGCCGCTGAAATTCTTTATGACGCGGATGGCAGTGTGCGGGGCGTCGCTACCGGCGACATGGGTATCGGCAGGGACGGGCAACAAACCGCCAACTATCAGCCCGGCATGGAGCTTCTGGCCAGGCAGACCATTTTTGCCGAAGGTTGTCGCGGGTCGCTGACCCAGGAACTTTTCGAGCGTTTCGATTTGCGAAAGGGCGTTGATCCGCAAACCTATGGTATAGGCGTTAAGGAAATCTGGGAAGTGGAACCCGCCAAACACAAGCCGGGCAAACTCATTCACAGCATCGGTTGGCCGCTGGATACTGAAACATACGGGGGTTCCGCGATCTATCATATGGAAAACAACCAGGTCGCCATCATGTTTGTGGTGGGGCTGGACTACAAAAATCCGTGGTTGTCGCCCTTTGAGGAGTTCCAGCGTTTCAAGACGCATCCGTCCATTCGTCCGCTGCTTGAAGGTGGGCGGCGTCTTGCCTATGGCGCGCGCTCTCTATCGGAAGGCGGTTATCAGGCTATCCCCAGGCTAACCTTTCCAGGCGGTCTTCTCATCGGTGATACGGCAGGTTTTCTTGACGTGCCCAAAATCAAGGGCGGGCATAACGCGATGAAATCCGGGGCGCTTGCGGCAGAAGCCATCTTTGAGCATTTTGTCGCTGAAAAAACCGAGAAGGAAGTAACCGCCTATACGGACAAAATCAAGGCAAGCTGGATTTGGAAAGACCTTTACAAAGCGCGCAACATCCGTCCCGCTTTTCATTGGGGGATGTGGGCGGGGCTTATGATTTCAGGATTGGAGACCGCGCTCTTCGGACACACGCCCTGGACTTTACGCATTCATGCCGATCATGAGGCGCTGAAAGACAAAAACGCCTATCCTAAGATTGATTATCCCAAACCGGATGGAGTGATTACTTTTGATCGTCTTTCTTCGCTTGTCCTCGCCAACGTCAATCATGAGGAAAATCAGCTTTGTCACTTGCGCTTGCGGGATGAGGCGAAGGCGATAGGCGTCAATTACAATCTATATGCTTCGCCGGAGGCGCGTTACTGCCCGGCGGGGGTGTATGAGATTCTGGGCGAGGAGGAGGGGAAGCCGTACTTGCAGATCAACGGGCAAAACTGTCTGCACTGCAAGACCTGCGACATCAAAGACCCGACCCAGAATATCAAATGGACAGTCCCGGAAGGCGGCGGCGGCCCGAACTATCCGAATATGTAGCAATCCGCCGAGAAACAAGCATTTTTGGCATAACAGGAAGGGGGTTATACCCCCTTCCGTTTTTTCAGGGCGGCAGAGGTATGCCACACTGCGTATTGCGCGGCGCTGTCGGCAGCCTCCCGGACAAAGCCTCGTAATCCCCAAGGTGCGCGCGCATCAGGCACTTCCACAGCTTGCCGTGATTGGGGACGAAAAAATGCAGCAATTCGTGGACGATCACGTAATCGCCCACTTCACGATCAAGTTCGAGCAGTTCGCTGTTGAAAACAAAGTTGCCTGCCGTTGAGCACGACGCCCATTTGCGCCGCATCGGACGCATCGAAATTGAACGCGCCTTTACGCCGAGCCTGTCCGCCCATTCCAGCGTCCGCGCCTTGAATTCCTTCTTGTCAATCCATGCGCTCATGGCCGGAAACTTTTTTCCAGAAGCACAAACAACGCTTCTACTGTAGTGGCAACTTTTTGCGTGTCGTCTTCCTCTGCGGCAATAGCGAAGGTGATCGCTTTCCGCAATTCGCGCAGTTCCGCTTCGCTACGTTGCCAGTTGGGGAATTTCGCAAACGCTTCGCCCGCCTTATTGCTTGCGCGCTCCGCATTGGCTATGCCGTCGTCGGTCAGCTTGCAGAGCGTAAAAAATGTAAGGCTATCAAGTCCTCTGGCGGCCTGTTCCTGTTTTCGCCGCTCGTTATTTTCTATTTCTTTTATCAACTCGGTCATGGCTTCTTCCGTGCTCGTTTGCCGGTCTTCGTAATTTTCCTGCACTGACCGGGCGCGCTCGGCAAGCGTAACCAGAAACGGATCGTCGCTGTTTTCTTCCGCGTGTTTTTCAATGCTTTTGACGAGATTGATGACCTTTGCGCCTTCGCCGCCTCCGCGTTTTTTGATCAATTCGATGGTATCGCTGTTAATTTCCACGAACTCGGTGACGCTTTTTAACCCATCCGCGCCGATATGTTTTTGCACGAGCGCGTTTGTTTTTTTCTGCAACGCCTTGTCTACGTAGACTTTTTTCGCATAAGCGTTCTGCGCGACAGCGTAAATTGATGACAGCGTGGCGTAGTTTTCGATGAATGGGCGCAGGAATAGATCGGGCGAGATAATTTCGTACAGCATCTCAAGTTCCTTGTATTCCTTGAAAAACTCCTTGCGCCGTTCCTTGTCGCGGAAGTGTTCGATCAAGCCGTCCACGTCCTTGTCGTTGAAATTGCGCGTTATAAGCGCAAGATATTGCGGAGCCTTGTCCGTCATCTTGCTTTTGAAAAGCTGCTTCAATATATCCAGGTCTTTTACTATGGCGTTGACTTCGTCGCTGTCGAAAGCCAGAGCCTTTTCCAGTTTGTCGAAAATGCCGACAA
>WRKX01000076.1 GCA_009777925.1 Betaproteobacteria bacterium
TGCGCGCGAGCGGCCATCCGCGCACGCGGCGCGCATCTGATCTTCCTACCTCCCTACAGCCCTGATCTCAATCCGATCGAACAACTCTTCTCCAAGCTCAAGCACTGGATGCGAGAGGCCCAAAAGCGTGATCATGAAAGCACTTGGCGGCGCGTCGGTGAAATATTGGATATCGTCTCCCATGACGAATGTGCCAACTATCTACGACATGCCGGATACGGTTCTGTCTAAATGAAGCATGCTCTAGAGTTTTTTTCGGCTCAAGTGAATACATTTTCCGGCGCTACGCGCCACCCTCTCCCATTTTTGGGAGAGGGGACGGGGGAGAGGGCTGACCGCGTCGTGGTTGCTATGCGTTTTGAGAAAAAGTGTACGCGATTAACCCAAACCCGCTTTAGAGCCTCATAGCAGCGACGGGATAAATTTAGCGAACAGCAAAAGCCCTTCTTCGCCCGCCGTTACTGCATGACGCGCACCGGGTTCGATGAGAGAAATCACACCTGCCCGATATACGATGTCTGCATTCTGATTCCGGCATACCCCGGCTCCCGCGATAACTTCATGGGTTTCCTGCTGCGTCGCGTGTATGTGTTCGCCAATCGCGCATCCCGGCTCGACACGCACGAGGTGATAGCTGAACGCCCCGCCCGTATCGGCAGCGGTCAACAAGTGCTTCAGGGCAACACCAGCAAATTGGGAATGCGGTTGCCAATCCCGTTCCCTGAACAGCGTCCGCCTGCCCGGCAAGGCCAATTCGCCCCGCTCAAAGGCTGCAAACAAGGTTTTTCCGGCTTCCTGTATGGTTTGCATCATTTTTCTCCCGATAACGCTCCGCAGAATGCGGAACCGACATCGGTAGCGTAATCCCGGGAGAAAACTTCGACTTGTACAAAATTGACGCGCGACGCAAAATGCTCACGCATAGGCATGATATATGGCTTGCGGCTAAAAAAATGGTGCCGACCATCTTCAACTTTTCAAGTAACTCTTACAAAATATTACAACTTTTTTTACCGCCTCACTCGAAACGAGGGATAAATATTAATCCCATTTTTACTAAAGACGACAAGAATACTTACCGCCATTACCGCCTTCGCGCACTGCTGTCCGGAATAATTTTTCATGCGAATAGCCCCGGTTGAATGCGCGCGATTTCCCGCTCCTGTTCCTGTCTTCGTCGTCGCATGGCAGCTTGTGTCTGCGGGCGCGTAAAGAGACCAGGGCGTAATTCCGCAAGAAACATCCACAGGCTACCCTTGAAATTGGAAGCAGCGCGGTGAATCAGCAGCAAGGCATAAGCAATCATGGCAATAAGTATCTGTATCCTCATCGCGTTCTCGTTGCGCCCCAAAAAAGTCTTGATGTTCAGGTGTTGCTTGACCCATTTGAAGAACAGTTCAATCTGCCAGCGCGCTTTGTAGCGTTCCGCAATGACGCTGGCCGGACTATCCAGATCATTGGTTGCCAATACAAGCGGGCTTATCAGGGCGATCCACAGTCACTCTGCGTAGCGGCGCGCGGTAGGAGTTCCTGCGCCCGCCGCCCGGCCAGGGATTGGAGAAAATAACTACCTCGTCCTTCAATATTACGCCCTGCTCGTCTATAAGCGTACGTTCCTCTACCAGAGACAGACGCGCGTTCTTCTTGAAGCGCGTCACAAATATTGCTCCGGCCTTATCAATGTCGTGCCACCAGTTGTAGTCGCAGTAGCCTTTGTCGAAGACGTAGATGGCTTCAGGCTCAATTTGCAGTCGCACCCCTTCGTCACGATCATTGACCACGCATCTCGCTAACTTCGCTATAAATGGCGAAGTTAGCGAGACAGTCGTTTATGGAGCCGAAGGCTCCCCCATATTGTGGCGAGAAAGGCCCTGCCACAGGCAGGGGTGACTCACATTGGCCGCCGTAATGCCACAAAGCCGTATGCACCTCAAAGAGCAAATGCAGCTTGACGCCCTGAGTATTGCGGGTACGATTGGATAATGTCCAGGCATCAAATCCTCTGCCCTTCAGCGTAAGACTGCTGGAATCAAGCAAACTCAGAGCCTCCTTCACCTGACGACGAATATTTCGCCGAAGTTGGGTCATTAATAATTCCAGGGCCTCGGCAAACACCACCGGGTTGCGCTGCGCGTTGGCGTAACGAAGAGTGGAGCGGCGCAATGCGCGTACCCCAGGGTGGTAATACGGATACTGACTGTTAAAGCCCGTCTCCAAGGTACGCAGACTGCTGGCTCCACCAAGCTGCCCATAAAGCATCACCACTAACTGTGACCAGCTTCCGAAACCTTTGCAATATTTGTCGCTGCGATGCTTCTTGACCAGTCTCTCAAACACGGGACGAGGAAGATGCTTCAAAATTTCGTGAAATCGGCTTATTGGGAACATGTTGCGGCGCCTCGGCGAATTAAGTTGGCACTTAAGGGTGTACCACCTTTTGCCCTTGTGCCGCAACACTTACAGAGAAATTATAGTGCTTCTCGTAATTATTTTTACTCTTTCTCGCTTGCAGGATAGGATGTCTGAAGGTTGATAGAGTAAGATTATTTAGGAAAAGCACTATAAACCCAAACCGCTCTAACGTCAGGCACTCCCGGCAACTGCGCTTCCAGCCGGGTATCGGCTCGGTCATCAAGGAGCAAATGCGATTGCCCTGCAAGTTTGGCGGAAGCGCCCATATCCGGGAGAATTTTCCTGCGATAATGCGGCGGTCTGGTTTACAGTCATCTTCTGACTTTTTTGTGGTGGTTTTTGCATGGAACTTTGTGGTTTTTCCGTCGGTCTTGACCGACCGTTTTTTCTGATTGCCGGCCCGTGCGCGGCAGAGTCGACTGAACTTTGCGTAGAGGTGGCGGGACATTTGCAGGCGGTGTGCAAACGCCTGGGCATACCCTATATTTTCAAGGCGTCCTACGACAAGGCCAATCGCAGTTCCGCGCGTTCGCCGCGCGGGCCGGGCCTTGAGGCCGGTCTGGCGATGCTTGCCGAGGTGCGTAGCCAGGTCGGCGTGCCGGTATTGACCGACGTGCATGCGGAGGCGGATATTCCTGCCGTGGCCGAGGTGGCGGATGTATTGCAAACCCCGGCTTTTCTCTGTCGTCAGACCGATTTTATTCAGGCGGTTGCGGCGACAGGCAAGGCGGTCAACTTAAAGAAAGGGCAGTTCCTCGCGCCCGGTGACATGAAGCATGTGGTCGCCAAGGCGCGGGAGGCAAACGGCGGCGCGGATAATCTCATGGTTTGCGAGCGCGGCGCGTCTTTTGGCTATAACAATCTGGTGTCCGACATGCGCGCCTTGGCGATTCTGCGCGAAACCGGCTGCCCGGTGGTCTTTGACGCGACCCATTCCGTGCAGTTGCCCGGCGGACAAGGCGCATCCTCCGGCGGACAACGGGAATTCGTGCCGGTTTTGGCGCGCGCGGCGATAGCGGCGGGAGTAGCAGGTCTTTTCATTGAGACCCATCCCGATCCTGAAAAAGCCTTTTCCGACGGCCCCAACAGTTGGCCGCTCGCTCGTATGGAACGTCTGCTGGCTGCTCTGGTCAGTCTGGATCGTGCCGTCAAGACGGCGGGATTCGGGGAAATGGAAGGCTAAGGCGCTTGTGGTTTCGGGGCTTCGGATACTTGGCATTGATCCCGGTTTGCGGGTGACGGGATTCGGCGTCATTGAAAAACACGGGCAAAATTTACGCTATATTGCCAGCGGTTGCGTGCGTTCCAATTCCGGGCAGAGCCTGCCGGAACGTATTGCCACACTTTTCTCCGGCGTTTCCGAAGTGATTGCGACCTATCGCCCCGATGAGGCCGGGATTGAAAAAGTGTTCGTCAACATCAATCCCCAATCCACGCTGCTTTTAGGGCAGGCGAGAGGCGCGGCGATTGCGGCGCTGGCTGTCGGCAACCTGCCGGTGGCGGAATATACGGCCCTGCAAATAAAGCAGGCGGTTGTGGGGTATGGCAAGGCAGCCAAGGAACAGGTGCAGCACATGGTGGCGCGTTTGCTCTGTCTTTCCGAGCAGCCCAGGGCGGACGCCGCAGACGCGCTGGCCTGCGCCATTTGTCACGCGCATAGTCGCGCCCTGTTTTCTGCGGAATGATGTTAGAATGCCGCCTTTTTGCGTTTACGCATTTACCAACTTTTTTCCGACAGCGAACCCATGCGCACACTAGAACCAACGCTTGCCAAATACCCCAATCCGCTCCTGCGTTACCTTGCCGCTACCCGCCCGGCTTTTCTGAGCATCACTCTGGTTGCCTGCCTGATCGGGCTTGCCAGCGCGCATGTGAGCGGTATTCCGTTCCAGGCGGGTAAAGCCTTGATAACCCTGTTTTTTGCTTTGGTGGCACATGCAGGGGTGAATGTCATCAACGATTATTACGATTACCGGATGGGCAGCGACGCGAAAAACCTTGAGCGCATTTTCCCTTTTACCGGCGGGAGCCGCTTTATTGTGAACGGCGTGTTGAGCGCGAAAGAAGCCATGATTTTTGGCTACCTGCTTTTGCTTTCTGTCATTCCGGCAGGTTTTTGGCTCATGCACGTTTCTGCGGACGGCTTGTTCTGGATTGGCCTGGCCGGACTTTTTGCGGGATGGGCTTATTCCGCGCCACCGTTTCGCTTCATGTGCCGGGGGATTGGCGAGCCGGCCATTTATGTAGGTTGGGCGGTCATTGCGATTGGGGCCGATTTTGTCATGCGCGGTGATTTTTCCGCGCAGCCCTGGTTTGCCGGCACGCCCTTCGCGTTGCTGGTAGTCAATATCCTCTACATCAACCAGTTTCCGGACAGAAAGGGCGATGCGGCAGCGGGCAAGCGCACGCTGATTGTGCGTTTGGGGACTGAGCGGGCGCGTTGGCTTTATTTGTTGATTGCCGTTTTTGCCTATGGCTTTTTGTTGTGCGCGGTAGCTTTGAATAAGCTGCCTGTTTATGCTGCTGCGGGCGCTTTTGCGTTGCCTCTTTCCTTTTCGGCAGCCCGCGATTTGCTGGCGTATGCCGATACGCCCGCCCGTCTTACCAATGCGATCAAACGCACGATTCTTGCCGCCAATGTGAGCGGTCTGGCGACGGTATTGGGGCTTTGGGCGGCTGCCTGATTGTTTTTCGGTCATGATTGGACGTTTACAAGGCAACCTCGCTGAAAAAACCCCGCCGCGTCTTTTGATAGATGTCGGTGGGGTCGGCTACGAAGTCGACGTGCCGATGAGCACTTTTTACAACCTTGCGGGGCAGGATGAAACTGTCACCCTGCTGATTCATCAGGTGACAAGGGAGGACGGCCAGTTTCTCTACGGCTTTCTGACGGCGGAAGAGAGGGACGCCTTCCGCCAGCTTCTCAGGATTTCCGGGATTGGCGCGCGTACCGCGCTTGCCGTGCTCTCCGGGCTTTCGGTGGCGGATCTGCGGCTTGCGGTAACGCAACAGGAAACCGGCTGGCTTACCCGCGTTCCCGGTATCGGCAAAAAGACGGCGGAAAGGTTGCTGCTGGAACTGAAGGGCAAACTATCTCTGCCGGATGGAGTCAGTGTTGGAGTCGGCCCTGCGGCGAGTGTGAAGAATGATGTGTTGAATGCGCTCGTGGCGCTGGGTTATTCCGAAAAAGAAGCGGTCGCGGCGCAAAAGGCGCTGCCGGAAGGGCTTTCCACCGCTGAGGGTATCCGGCAGGCATTGAAAAGCCTTGCCAAAATTTAGGTCAGAATTCAGGCAGCAGGGCGGTTCAACGACTGCGTAAGCCCTGCATCTGTTTTTGTGCGATAGCGTTGCCACGCGCTGCGGCTTTGGCGATCCACATTAGCGCCAGTTCTTCTTCTTTTTCGGTTCCGATTCCTTCGGCGTAGCAGCGTCCCAGCAGGGCCATGGCGTCGGCGTTGTTGCGGTCGGCAGCGAGCGAAAACCAGTAGAAGGCCACATCAAGCCGCCCCTGTTCGTAAAAAAACTGTCCCAGCGCCAGTTGCGCGTCCGCGTCTCCATAGTCTGAGCGTTCGATAAGATCAATTTGCGCCGCATCCAGTTCGAGATTGGCAAAGCGCAATACCTCATCCATGTCCAGCCAGGTGCGCGCCGCGCCGCCTCTGCCTGTTTCCGGCAGTTCGATTTTCCGCAATGCGCCTTCCGCAAGGCGTCGCCAGACGGTGCGGCGGGAAAAGCCGGTCAGGGCGATGGTCGTTTCCAGACTGATAATGCGCTTATGCATGCGATGAAAAAAGAGATACGCAGAAGTGAATATTCTATAGCGGTTTTTGTCTATTAAGCGAGCGCAGGCACAACAATCAGGAAAAGCAATTTCATTGCCAGTCCTTCCATACTGTCAAATCTGGGCGGGTGGGCTGCCGTCAACTGCGGCGGCAATAAAGGCTTTGATTGCCTCAATATCCGCAGCCATAAGGGTCACTTTTTGCGGGAGAGCTTCCAACCCGGCAAGTTCGGCGGGGCGGGATGGAGAATGCCCCAGAGCCTCTTCCAGCGTGGCGGAGAATTTCGCGGCCTGGGCGGTTTCCAGCACGATGACCGGTTCTTCGTCCCTGCCGTCTTCGGTCACTTCCAGCGCCACTTTGAGGCTGTCGGCGGTATGCGGATCGATTATTATGCCATAACGCTCATGCGCCATTTTGATGGTGGCAATCCGGTCATTATGCAGGCTTTTGCCGGAGACAAAGGCGAAATCTGATAGCCGCGCAAAGTAGGGAGAGGCGGAGAGATCGAACGCTTCGCCGCTTTCAATTTGCTTCCACAGATCGCGCACCACCTCCGCGTTGTGTCCGACAAGATCGAAGATGAAACGCTCAAAATTGGAGGCTTTTGAGATGTCCATCGAGGGGCTGGAGGTGACGAAAGTTTCCGCCGCGCTCCGTGGTCGGTAACAGCCGGTTTTGAAGAATTCGTCCAGAACATCGTTTTCGTTGGTGGCAAGGATGAGCCTTCTTATAGGCAGTCCCATCTGGCGGGCGATGTGACCGGCACAGATGTTGCCGAAATTGCCGACAGGCACAGAGAAGGAAACCTTTTGCCCATCATGGCGGGTAGCGGCAAAATAAGCCTTGAAGTAATAGACGATTTGCGCCAGCACCCGCGCCCAGTTGATGGAGTTGACCGCGCCGATTTTGTATCTGGCCTTGAACGCGGTATCGTTCGATACGGCTTTTACCATGTCCTGCGCGTCGTCGAACATCCCATTGATCGCAATGTTGTGGATATTGGCGTCCTGCAACGAATACATCTGCGCCCGCTGGAAGTCGCTCATTTTGCCTTGCGGGGAGAGCATGAATACGCTGAGCCGCTGTTTGCCGCGCATGGCGTATTCAGCGGCGGAGCCGGTATCGCCGGAGGTTGCGCCCAAAATATTTAGCGAGTCGTTGCGTTTTTCCAGCGCGTATGCAAAGAAGTTGCCGAGCAATTGCATCGCCATATCCTTGAACGCAAGCGTCGGGCCGTTGGAGAGTTCAAGCAGTCCCAACTTTTCCGGAACCAGCCAGACGAGGGGGGTAATCTCCTGGGCGCGTTCCGGCTGGCGGGCGAAGCGGTAAGTCTCGGCAGTGTAAGTTTTATCCACCAACGCTTTCAGGTCAGCAGGCGGAATGTCGTCAATGTATTTCGAGAGAATGGCAAAGGCAAGCTCGGCGTAGGGAAGTCCGCGCCAGGAGGCGAGTTCTTCGGGGCTGACTTTGGGGTAGGATTCCGGCAGATAAAGACCACCATCCGGCGCAAGGCCGGCTAACAGAATGTCACAGAAAGGAAGCGCGGGCGCGCGTCCACGGGTTGAGAAATAGCGCATGACCGCAATTCCAATCGAAAAGACAAATTTTACGGCATTCAGAGCGTATCCGGGCAGTCGCAGCGGTTGATTTCCACGGTAATGTGAGCGAGTTGTCCAAGCTCCGCAATCTGGCGTTTGTAGTTTTCCGTACTGTCAGGCTGGTGACTGACGAGGGAAACAATACAGCCGCAGGTGGCGGGGCCAATCCGCCAGATATGCAGGTCAACTACCTTGTGATCGGGACGGGATTCAATGGTTTCCGTAATGGCACGGGCAAGCGGCGCGTGGTCTTCGGCATCCATGAGAGTGCGGGCGGAAGCGCGAATCAGGCCGATGGCCCAATACAGGATTACGCACGCGCCCACGATTCCCATCAACGGATCAAGGCTGATCCAGCCAAGATAGGAGCCCGCGAGCAAGGCGACAATGGCGAGCGCCGAAGTCATCAGGTCAGCAAGCACGTGCATGAACGCGCTCTGAAAATTGTGATCCTGCCGGGAGTGGTGGATATGCGTATGCCCCGGTTCATGGCTATGGTCGTGGTCATCGCGCAGCAGCCAGGCGGAAATTAGATTGACCAGCAAGCCAATGACGGCGACCAGGAGCGCCTCGTTGTAAGCTATCTGGACGGGTTGATAGAGGCGGAACAGCGATTCGCCCAACATCATGAACGCCACGAGAGCAAGCAGGATGGCGCTGGAATAGCCGCCCAGCGCGCTCACCTTGCCCGCGCCGAAGGTGAAACGCGCATTGCCTGCCTGCTGGCGGGCATAGCGATAGGCAAATACCGCAAGCCCCAGGGCGGCAACGTGGGAAGCCATATGCCAGCCGTCGGCGAGCAGCGCCATCGAGCCGAAAAGATAGCCGCATACAATTTCCGCCAGCATGGTGAAAAAAGCGAGCCAGACGACCCAGATAGTGCGTTGCTGCCGTTTATCGTCGCGCGAATCGAGAAAATTGTGGGAATGCCGCCAGGCGGCGAGGTCATGGTCGCTCACTCTATTCCTTCCAGCGAAAAACAGAAGAATAGACGGAAATGGCGCCGCGATCAGCACAGGTAGAAGAACAGCCCGGACAACCGCTGCCGCAAGGGAGCGCTGATTTTTCCGGGACATGCTCGTCTGCCCCGCTGTTCCGCGCTTCGATATTGCCCCGATGCTGCCAATAGGCAAGCACGCCCTCTACCATTTTGACGGGCGCTGAAAAGTGGGCGGCAAGCTCGGCAGGGCTTGCCTCACTCTGTTGTCGCAGATAAGCGCGCAAGGCGCCGGGAGTTAGCATGGCCATATTCACGCTGATTTTTCCATTGTGTACGACACGTTCCTTTTGCCGTAACGCGCCATGCCAAGCAGGACAACGCAGAAAAAGGCGATAATGCCGACAAGCCAGAGACCTGACGTAAACGGATGCTCGGCAAAGGTCAACGCCTGATAACAGAAGGTGGCGACGCCAAAGCCCAGAGCCGTGTTCCACATGGCGACAAACAGCATCCAGCGCGCGCCTGCCTCCTGCCGGATGACGCCCAAGACGGCAACGCAGGGAAAATATAGCAAAATCAACAGCATATAGGAAAAGGCAGCGGCGGTGGAGCCAAACAGGGCATGCATGGTGCTAAGATTGGTTGCCGCAATCTGCTTTTCTTCTTCGGCGCTGATGCCAGGCGGGTTGAGGCCAAGCTGCCCCAAAGCCTCCGGCACGGTGGCGGCAACTTCCCGCAATGATTGCCAGAAATCGAAATCTTCCTCCTGATCGTCAACATCGTTTTCGGCAGCAGCTATCTGACCGTAAAGAGCGCTCAATGTGCCGACCACGGCTTCTTTTGCCAATACCCCGGTGATGATACCGACTGCCGCCGGCCAGTTTTCTTCCGTCAGGCCGAATGGCGCAAAGATCGGAGAAATTCCCCGGCTCATGGTTACGAGCAGGGAGTCCTCGCTATTTTCCCGCCCGAAACTTCCGTCCGTGCCGGTTACGCTCAGAAGGTTCAATACCATCACCATAGGCACGATGATCTTGCCGGCTTTGACGATGAAGCCGGAAAGGCGATGCCAGGTGAGAATAACTATGCTTTTCAGGGTTGGGAAATGGTAAGGCGGCAATTCCATGATGAAAGGCGTGCTCTGCCCCGGCAGCAGGGTATGCCGGATCAGAAGGCCGGTGAGCACGGCGGCTGTTATGCCGATAAGGTACAGGGCAAAGACTACGTTTTGCCCGCTTTGCGGGAAAAAGGCAACCGCAAAGAGAGCATAAACCGGCAGACGCGCGCCGCAGGACATGAATGGGGTCATTGCTATGGTCATCAACCGTCCGCGTTCGCTCTCCAGAGTTCGGCTGGCCATGACCGCCGGCACATTGCAACCGAAACCGACAATCATCGGCACAAAGGATTTTCCCGGCAGGCCGATGAAGCGCATGAAGCGATCCATGACAAAAGCGGCGCGCGCCATATAGCCGGAATATTCCAGAAAGGAGAGAAAGAGGAAAAGAGCGCCGATGATCGGGATGAAGCCGGCGACAGTCTGGATACCGCCGCCGACGCAATCGGCCAGAAGTATGCTTAACCATTCCGGCGCGTCGACGCTAAGAAGCAAATGCCCTACGCCCTTGACAAACAAAAGTTCTGCCAGACCCTCGAAAAAACCTATGAACGCGCCGCCCAGGTTGATGGTGAACATGAACATCAGGTACATAATGGCGAGGAAGACGGGAATCCCCAGCGCGCGATTCAGGACAATCCGGTCAATTCGGTCGGAAGCGTTGCGAAAGGCGCGGCGCTCGAGCATTACCGAGTCGGCAATCAGGCGGTGGATGAAGGCATAGCGCGCGTCCGCCGTCACGATGTCGACTTCTTCATTCAGCGCCTCTTCTACTTCCCGGCGTTCCCGCACGATGGTCTCCTGGCCGGACTGATCCAACGCGAGCATGCGCAGAATGCAGCCGTCGCCTTCAAGCGCCTGCATAGCAGCCCAGGATGGTGGGATAGAGGCAGGAAGGGCAGGGGCGATGATGGCCTCCAGGCGATCTACTGCCTTTGTCATTGTTTCCGGGAAAGCGGGGGCATTTGCGGGCGGCGTGAAAGTTTTTGGATTTGCGCCCGCGAGCCAGTCTTTCAGGGCTTCGATGTCCCGGTTTTTCGTCGCAACCAGCGGTATGACCGGGCAACCCAGGGCTGCAGAAAGCGCCAGAACATCTATCTTTATTCCTTTTTCTTTCGCCGTGTCGCACATGTTGAGCGCCAGAATCATCGGAACCCGCATTTCCAGCAATTGACAGGTGAGATAAAGGTTACGCTCCAGATTGGAGGCGTCGACGATGTTTACGATCAGGGAAGCCGCGCCGGAAAGAATAAAATCGCGCGTGATTTGCTCATCGGGCGCGGCATTCTGGAGCGCGCCCAGCGCGTAAGTGCCGGGCAGATCAATGACTTCGATCTCGCGTTCTTTGTGGGAGAGGAAGCCGCTTTTTTTCTCGACTGTGACGCCCGGCCAGTTGCCGACCCGCTGCCTGGAACCGGTCAAGGCATTGAAGAGCGTGGTTTTACCGCAGTTCGGGTTGCCAAGCAGGGCGATGGTAAAAGCGGAGGTCATGGCGCTCTCCAGGAGGAGGTGAAGGGGTTATTTAAGTTCGATTTTCAGCGCGGCGGCTTCGTCTTTCCTCAGGCTCAGGGAAAAACCGCGCAGCCTGATTTCTACCGGATCACCCATTGGCGCAACCCGCACAACCTGAAATTCAGTGCCGCGTGTAAAACCCATGGCCAGGAGTTTTCGCAAATAGGAACGGTCTGTCAGCTCTTTGGCAAAGCCGGTCACGCAGGCAGTCTGCCCTACCTGTAAATCCTTGAATGGAATATTCATGGCGCTTGCTCCGCATGTAAAATCAGCTTGTAAATGAGAATGAATCTTAATACCAAATATAAATCGGGTCAACCAGACGAGAGCACATAAAAAACGGCGCATTATGCGCCGCTTTTTGGGGGAAAAGCCGGGGTCATGCCGCAGGAGCCGCAGGAATAGCCTTGATCTGGGCGGCAAGGCGGCTCTTGTGACGAGCAGCCTTGTTCTTGTGGATGATTTTTTTGTTTGCGATACGGTCAATGACTGACATTGACTGGCGGAAAATGATTTCGGCGGCTGCCTTGTCGCCGGCGGCAATAGCCGTCCGCGTCCGCTTGATGGCGGTACGCAGCGTGGAACGCAGGCTGAAGTTGTGCGCGCGTTGCTTGACGGTTTGACGGGCGCGCTTACGAGCTTGTGCGCTGTTGGCCATGTGATAATCCTGAAAAAAGGAAAAACATATATTTTATGCAAGAAACACCGGGTTGGCAAGAGGTTTGCGAGTGAGCCAGTGCAATCGCACAGGGCAATCGCATGAAAGTCATGTCAGCCCGAGCAATTGAGCGCGATAGGAATCGGAAGTCGCTGCGATGAGGCGGCGTGCTTTGATGCCGCCCTTTCGTGGTATAGGGTCAAGGCGGACGAGGTTCAGGGTGATGTGCCTGAGCACGGCGAGGTTGTGGGCGGCATGTCCGGTGCGGGCGCGCATCTGATCGTCGGCGAAGGCAACATCCATGCACCAGTGCAGTCGGTTTTGAGTCACCCCTGCCTGAAGGCAGGGGATTCCTCGATACGGTACAGGGGAGCCTTCGGCTCCCTGTTACGCTTTGTCGCGCTTGTCTCCGCCATAAATGGCGGAGACAAGCGCGAGACCCGTGTTCAATACTCCAGTGAGC
>WRKX01000077.1 GCA_009777925.1 Betaproteobacteria bacterium
ACCGCCTGTTTGCGTCTCTCATGCTGTGCTTCGCGCGACAGCCTGCGACCATCTTCTTTGTCCATTTCACTTATCTGGGGATGATGTAAAATTATTCAATACTTAGTAGCCGAGTCTATAGGCGACGTGTCGGTCTGGCCTTGAGCGAGTTCAGTAGCGATGGCCTTTTCAAGGTGTGATGTTGCCTCTTCTGTTTTTCCCAATGCAGCGAGAACGCAAGCGAACTCACCGTGGTAGGCGGAAAGCGCCCAATGGTTGGGGTCGGCAACATCAAGTGCTTTGACATAACAAACGCAGGACTCTTCAAGCTTTCCAGCCTCCCAAAGTTCAAAACCTTCGCGTGCCAAACGTGATGCCAAAGGTTGGTCGATCAAAGATACTTTGGATTTTTCTACCACGGCTCAAGCCCTCTAAACTAGGCATCCTCGCCATCGCTCAACAACTGTTCCAACCGTCGGGGATAGTTGTTCAGGAAATCGCGTGTGATGGCGTAGTGCTCCGTATCCTCGTAGGCTACCTCGCTCAAACCGGAGCGATCAAACTGGATGATTTTCGCGTTTGGGTATGAGAGCATGATTGGCGAATGTGTTGCGATAACGAACTGGGACGAAGCCTCAACTAGCTGGTGTATGGCACCAAGCGCGGCCATCTGCCGATTCGGCGATAGTGCTGCCTCTGGTTCATCAAAGAGGTAAATTCCGTTCCCTTTGAGTTTGTTGATGAGCACAGCCATAAAGGATTCGCCGTGCGACCTCGCATGTAGTGAGCCGCCGTAGCCCTCCGTGTATCCGACCTCATCCATATAGGACGCTACGTTGAAGAAGCTTTCTGCTCGTAGAAAGTATCCGTCTCGCGGTTGAGGCACACCTCGGGCGAGGCGCAGTGCTTTGTGGAGCGGCGAAACAGAGTCGACCGTTCGGAACTGGACATTTTTCGTGCCACCCTCGACACCAAAACCGAGCGCTACAGCAATTGCTTCGAGCACAGTCGACTTACCCGATCCGTTCTCGCCGACGAAGAAGGTAACGCTCGGATGGAATTCGATCCTGTCCAGCTCACGGACAGCGGGTACGTTGAACGGGAATTCATCGTAGTTCAGGTCGGCATCGGGTCGAAACGATGCGTGCAGAAGATAAGGCTTAATGCGCCTAGGCATGAGGGGATGCCTACCTAACGCTTGGTGCCGCGCCGGTCAATGATGGCAATGGCCTGGGTGCGGCTGGAAACGCCAAGCCGCTTGAAGATGGCGGAAAGATGTATTTTGACCGTGCCTTCAACCAGCCCCAGGCGCTCGGCAATTTCACGATTGGAGTAGCCTTTCGCCATCAGAGAGAGCACCTCGTCCTGGCGACCGGTTAGATGGTATCGTTTCAGTTTGGGCTTCCTTCTCTCCTGCGGAAAGATTGGCATCTTGTTGCTTTCCGGGGATTCCCAGGCTTCGTCTGGACGAAAAGCTCCACCGTCAAGCACATGTCTTATGGCGCGCACCAGATTGTCGCCGGAATAATACTTGGGGATAAAGCCTGACGCTCCTTCGGCAAACACGCGCCTGATCGTTTCAGGATAAGAAAAGGCAGAGAGAATCACGACAGGGATATCGGGATAATTCTGTTTTAACTGCTTCAGACAGGCAAAACCATCCATCCCCGGCAACGCCAAATCCAGAAGAATCAGGTCGAAATTCGCATTGTCGCGCAGAATTTCCAGCGCCCGCATGCCACTGGCCGCTTCCTCAACATGCAACGCCTCCAGGACGCGCAACACATGCACCAGGGCTTCCCGCACCAGGGCATGATCTTCGACAATTAATAGTTTAGGCATGGCACAGATTGTAACATTTGTTACCACGTCTATGGCAAATCATGCTCCCCCATCTTATGCCAGCATGACAATTTAATTAGTGGAGAGCTTCTGCCGTAACAATTCGCTAACCTGTTGTGGATTTGCCTTGCCCTTGGCGGCTTGCATCACCTGCCCAACCAGCGCGTTAAACGCTTTTTCCTTGCCAGCCCTGTATTCGGATACGCTGCCAGGATTGGCTGCCAGGGCATCATTCACCAGTTTTTCAATCGCGTCGCTATCTGTAATCTGTTTTAAGCCTTGTTTTGCGATAATTTCATCAGCATTTACGCCGTCGCCCATCCACAAAGCGTCAAAAACCTTCTTGCCAATGGCGTTGGAAATCGTGCCGTCGGCAATACGCGCGACCAGTCCGCCCAATTGCGCGGCGCTGACGGCAGCCTCAGAAATTTCCCGGTCTTCCCGCTTCAGTCGCGCCGCAAGGTCAACCATGACCCAGTTGGCGCACAGTTTCGCGGCAGCAGGATTAGATGCGCGAACGGTCGCCTCAAAATAATCAGCCATTTCCAATGATGCCGTAAGGGTTGCGGCGTCATAGGCGGAAAGCCCATAGTCGCTTATAAAACGCTGACGTTTGGCGACGGGCAGTTCCGGCAATGCCGCGCGCTCACGCTCAATCCACTCCGCCGCAATGAAGAGCGGCAACAAGTCGGGATCGGGGAAATAACGATAGTCGTGCGCGTCCTCTTTCGAGCGCATGGCGCGGGTTTTCCCCGTTGCCGGGTCAAACAGTACCGTCGCCTGCTCGAAACTGCCGCCGTCTTCCAGCGTTTCAATCTGCCAGCGGGTCTCAAATTCAATTGCCTCTTTCAGATAACGAAAGGAATTGAGGTTCTTGATTTCCCGGCGCGTTCCCAGGGAAGCGCCAGGACGGCGCACGGAAACATTGGCGTCGCAACGAAACGAGCCTTCCTGCATGTTGCCGTCGCAAATGCCAATCCAGCGCACCAGCGCGTGCAAGGCTTTGGCGTAGGCAACCGCCTCTTCGGCAGAACGCATGTCAGGCTCGGAAACAATCTCCAGAAGCGCCATGCCCGCGCGATTCAGATCAATGCCGCTCCTGCCGTGAAAATCCTCATGCAGCGATTTACCCGCGTCCTCTTCCAGATGGGCGCGGGTCAGACGAATTCGTTTTTCGTAGCTTTTTTCACCCTGTCCGACCATGATGTTGAGATGCCCGCCCTGCACGATCGGCAATTCGAACTGACTGATCTGGTAACCTTTGGGCAGATCGGGATAAAAATAATTTTTCCGTTCAAAAACGGATTTTTCCGCCACGGTCGCTTCAACCGCCAGGCCGAAACGAATCGCGCACTCCACTGCGCCTTTATTGAGCACCGGCAACACGCCGGGCAGCGCCAAATCTATAGGCGAAGCCTGGGTATTTGCCGCCGCGCCAAAGGCGGTAGACGCGCCGGAGAAAATTTTGGATCTGGTGGCCAGTTGCGCGTGCGTCTCAAGGCCAATGACGATTTCCCATGCATTCATGTCTAAAATTCCCCGCAAAACTCCTGCGGACGGCGAGTGTGCCAGTCCGTAGCCTCTTGATAGCGATGCGCGACATTCAACAGCCGCGCTTCGGCAAAATAATTGCCGATCAACTGTAAACCGATGGGCAGGCCATTACTATCAAAGCCGCAGGGAATGGAAAGCCCCGGCAGACCCGCAAGGTTGACCGCAATGGTGTAGATGTCGGAAAGATACAGCGCCACCAGATCAGCGCTTCTTTCGCCGATCTTGAATGCGGTAGTCGGACTGGTCGGCCCCAAAATCACATCGCACTTCTGGAATGCCCGCCTGAAATCGTCGGCAATCAGGCGGCGCACCCGCTGCGCCTTCAGGTAGTAGGCATCATAATAGCCATGTGAAAGCACGTAAGTCCCGATCAGGATGCGGCGTTTGACCTCCGCGCCAAAGCCCTGCGCGCGGCTTTTTGTGTACGCCTCGCGCAGGTCATTGCAATCGGGAGCGCGGTAGCCGTAACGCAAGCCGTCGAAACGGGAAAGATTGGAACTGGCCTCCGCCGGCGCGATCACGTAATAGACAGGGACGGAAAGATGGGAATTGGGCAATGTCACGTCCACGATTTTTGCGCCCAGACGTTTGTATTCCTCTACGGCGGAAAGCACAGCCGCCACAACTTCAGCGTTCGCGCCCGCGCCAAAAAATTCCTGCGGCAGGCCGATTTTCAAACCCTGCAAGGGTTGTCCCAGCAGGCGGCTGTAATCTTCGGGGGGGCGCTCAAGGCTCGTGGAATCACGCTCGTCAAAACCTGCCATCGCGGCAAGGACGAAGGCGCAATCCTCTGCGGAATGGGCAATGACCCCTCCCTGATCGAGCGAGGAGGCGAAGGCGACCATGCCGTAACGGGAAACGACGCCGTAAGTAGGCTTGATGCCGGAAAGGCCGCAAAACGCGGCAGGCTGGCGGATTGAGCCGCCTGAATCACTGCCGGTGGCAACCGGCGCGAGATAAGCCGCGACTGCCGCCGCCGATCCGCCGGAAGAACCGCCCGACACGCAGGTCTTGTCCCAGGGGTTTTTCACCGCCCCAAACCAGGAGGTCTCGTTGGAGGAACCCATGGCGAATTCATCCATATTCACCTTGCCGAGCGATACCATGCCCGCCTCGTGTTCGAGCTTTGTCACCACAGCGGCGTCGTAAGGCGAGACGAAATTTTCCAGCATTTTCGAGCCGCAGGTAGTTCGCCAGCCCTGGGCGCAAAAAAGATCCTTCTGCGCCAAAGGAATCCCGGTAAGCATCCCGGCGGACCCGGACGCCAGGCGCAGATCGGCGGCCTTCGCGGCGACAAGGGTTTTTTCCTCATCCACCGTAATAAAGGCGTTCAATTCAGGATTCAGGCGGGCAATGCGCTCAAGAAAAAGGCGGGCAAGCTCAACGCTGGAAATTTGCTTTTCTTTAAGCGCGCGACTCAGGGTTTTAAGGTCGGAATGAATCATGGCAGGCGATTATCCATTCGGTTATTCAATCACTTTGGGCACAAGATACAGCCCGTTTTCCGCTTCCGGCGCAAGGGATTGAAACAGGGCGCGCGCCGTTCCATCCTCGTCCCTGTAAATTACTTCGTCCGCGCGCAAGCGCAGACAGGCGTCCTGAGCATGCGCCATCGGCTCAATGCCTGCCGTATCAACGGCTTTTAAAGCCTCAATCAGGGAAAAAATCCCGTTTAACTGCTGACACGATATTTCGACTTCCGCTGGCGTAACTTCAAGACGCGCCAGACGGGCAATGCGTTCGACTTCCAAAATGGTAAGCGACATAAAAGCGGCCTCAAACTCCACAAACTCCAAAGAACCGATGGAAAAATCCGGACAAAAGGAAATGCTCTACATACTCACATTATAAGGTATTATGTTAGTTTTACCTTTTACTTCTCAAGTTTCACGTTTTGCGCACAGGAATTCAGCATGTTCGGTCTTTTCCGTAACTATTTCTCCAATGATCTCGCCATTGACCTGGGTACAGCCAATACCCTGATTTACGCGCGCGCGCGAGGCATCGTCCTTGACGAGCCTTCCGTCGTCGCCATCCGCACCGATAGCGGCCCCACCGCCAAAAAAATAATTCAGGCCGTAGGGCGTGAAGCCAAGGAAATGCTCGGCAAGGCGCCCGGCACTATCCGGGTTATCCGCCCCATGAAAGACGGAGTAATCGCCGATTTTACCGTCACTGAACACATGCTGAAGCAGTTCATCCGAAAGGTGCGCGAATCCCGCCTGTTTTCCCCTTCGCCGCGCATCATCATCTGCGTTCCCTCCGGCTCGACCCAGGTTGAGCGCCGCGCCATCCGGGAATCGGCAATCAACGCGGGCGCAAAACAGGTTTATCTGATCGAAGAGCCTATGGCAGCAGCCATAGGCGCGGGAATGCCGGTTGCCGACGCGACCGGCTCAATGGTCATTGACGTTGGCGGCGGCACGACCGAAGTCGGCGTAATTTCCCTGGGCGGCCTCGTCTACTCCGGTTCGGTACGGGTCGGCGGCGACAAGTTCGATGAATCCATTATCAACTACATCAGTCGCAACTACGGGATGCAGATTGGGGAAAACACCGCTGAAAACACCAAGAAAAACATCGGTTCCGCCTTCCCCGGCACGGAAGTGCGGGAGTTGGAAATTTCCGGCATCAACAAGGCGGAAGGCATCCCGCGCAAATTCACCATCTCTTCCAACGAAATTCTGGAGGCGTTGACCGAGCCGTTGAATCAGGTGGTTTCCGCCGTCAAATCGGCGCTGGAAAAGACACCGCCTGAATTGGGAGCGGATATTGCCGAAAAAGGCATGGTCTTGACCGGCGGCGGCGCGCTCCTGCGCGACCTGGATCGCCTGCTGATGGAAGAAACCGGCCTGCCGGTCATCACTGCCGAAGATCCGCTGACCTGTGTCGCGCGCGGCTGCGGCATGGCTCTGGAGAAGATGGACAAGATAGATTCCATCTTCGCGTCCGAATAAGCGGCGCGGCAAAATAACAGCTTGCCGTGGTCGAAGGCAGCGCCACACCTCCACTTTTTCGGCGTGGGCCCACCCCGCTGGCCATGCTCAGTTTTTATGTCGCGCTTTCCGCCGCGCTGTTTGTGCTGGATATGCGTTTTCACGCTCTGGAATTTCTGCGCCAGGGCGTTTCCGTAATTGCCGACCCGCTGCAATATGCGGCGCAAACCCCGCTACGCCTCGCTGAAGAAGGCCATGCCTATCTTCGTGCCCTGGAAGAGGCGGAAGAAGAAATTGAGCGCCTGAAAGCCGGTCAGCTCGCCATTGCGCCTGAATTCAACCGCCTGCGACAACTACAGGCGGAAAACGCCGAACTGCGCGCCCTTCTCGCGCTCAATCAGCGTGAAAGCGTCAGTGGACAAGCGGCGAACGTGCTGCGCTCCGCCCGCGACCCTTTTGCCCGGCGGGTGTATGTCGACAAAGGGATGCAGGACGGCATTGTTGCCGGGCAGCCGGTCATTGACGACAAAGGCGTGGTCGGGCAGATTACCCGCGTCTTTCCTTTTTCCGCAGAACTCACCTTGCTAACCGACAAGAATCTGGCTGTGCCGGTACAGATTCAGCGCACCGGTCAGCGTTCCGTTGCCTTTGGCCTGGGCGATGGACAAATGGAACTCCGTTACATGCCGACCAGCGCCGATATAGTTGTCGGCGATCTCCTCCATACCTCCGGCCTGGACGAGGTTTACCCTTCCGGTTTTCAGGTCGCCAAAGTAACGCTGGTCACAAGGGACATTGCCAACTCTTTTGCCAGCATCATCGCCGAGCCGCTCGCCAGCGTGGAAACCCGAAGCGCCGTCATTATCCTGAACGTCCACAAAACCCTACAGCACCCGGCGGAAGAAGAAACGCCCGGGCCACCCTCCCGTTCCCGCAGAAAACGCTAGGAAACGCGCTATGCAAACGCCCAGCCACGATTCCAAACGTATTCTGCGCCCCGCGCGCCCCTGGTTCATCGCGCTTAGTTTGTTCATTGCGCTGCTCCTTGGCATGTCCCCCACCCGGCAATGGCCGTTCATGCCCGACTGGGTAATGCTGACTCTCTGTTTCTGGAATGTGCGGGAAGGGCGGACGATGCGAATGAAAAGCGCCTTTTTTCTGGGGATTATCATGGATGTGGCGGATGGCGCGGCGTTGGGGCAACACGCGCTGGCCTACGTGCTTGCCAGCTACACGGCCAGCAGCATTTCCAGAAGGATGCTCTGGCTTCCGCTTGCCCAGCAGATGCTCCTTATGCTGCCGATTTTTCTCGTCTTCACTGCCTTGCAGATTTTCATCCGCCTTATGGCAGGCGAGAATTTCCCCGGCTGGGAATCATTCATCTCTCCTTTCGTCACCGCTCTCCTCTGGCCGCCCGTCAGCCTGCTCCTGCTCCTGCCACAATATCAGCCGGAAGAGCGGGACGAAAATCGCCCCATTCTATGACCGATGAACGACTTTCAGCACACCCAGCGCGAACTAAAGCATTTTAAGCGCCGTCTGTTGGTGGCGATTTTTGCCATACTTGTGTTTTTCTGTCTGTTGTTCGCCAATCTCTTCTATCTTCAGGTAACCCGGCACGGGCATTACACCACCCTGGCGGAAGGTAACCGTATTTCTCTGGTTCCGGTGCTTCCCAATCGCGGCAATATCGTCGACCGTAACGGAGTCGTGCTGGCGCGTAATTATTCGGCGTTCACCCTGGAAATCACCCCTGCCCAGACCCATGATCTTGAGGAAACCATTGACCGCTTAGCCGAAATAGTCACCATCGAAAGCAAGGATCGGCGACGTTTTCACCGGCTGTTGCAGGAATCCAGGAATTTTGAATCCATCCCTATTCGCACCAAACTCTCCGATGAGGAAGTCGCCCGTTTTGTCGCCCGTCGTTACCTTTTCGCCGGCGTTGACATCAAGGCGCGTCTGTTTCGGCAATATCCTGAAGGCGCGCTTGCCGCGCACGCTATCGGCTACATCAGCCGAATCAATGAAAAGGACGAGGCATGGATCAGGCAATCCAAAGAGGAAGAAAACTACAAAGGCACCGAGTACATCGGCAAGATTGGCGTGGAGCAGCATTATGAATTTGAACTGCACGGCGTCAGCGGCTACGAGCAACTGGAAGTCAACGCGCATGGGCAAGCCGTGCGGGTACTTGACCGGACTACGCCCATGCCCGGCAATAACCTGCGCCTCACTTTAGACAGCGGCCTGCAAAAAGTGGCGGAAGACGCCTTCGCGGGCAGAAGAGGCTCGCTGGTCGCGCTTGACCCGCGTAACGGCGCGATTCTGGCGCTGGTTTCCTCGCCGACCTTCGACCCCAACCTGTTCGTCGACGGCATTCGCTTCGATGACTGGGATGAACTCAACAACAACCCCGACAAACCCATGCTGAACCGGGCTATTCACAGCGCATATCCGCCCGGCTCCACTTTCAAGCCCCTTATGGCGATGGCGTCTCTGGTTCAGGGCAAACGCCGCCCGGAACAAGCCATCAGCGACCCTGGCTATTTCAACTTTGGCAACCACCGTTTCATGGACGACAAAGTCGGCGGGCATGGCTCCGTTGACATGACGCGCTCCATTGTCGTTTCCTGTAATACTTACTATTACCAGCTTGCCGCCGACATGGGGATTGACAATATCGCCCGCTTCATGGGGCAGCTTGGCCTGGGACAGCATACCGCAATTGACATCTCCGGCGAGAGTAAAGGCATCCTCCCTTCGCAGGAATGGAAAAAGCGGCATTTCAGCAAGCCTGAGCAACAAAAATGGTACGCCGGCGAGACCATCTCCATCGGCATCGGCCAGGGATATAACTCTTATACCCCGTTGCAAATGGCGCATGCCTATGCCAACCTCCTCAACTATGGTCGGGTCTTTCGCCCCCACCTGGTTGATAGCATTGTTAATCCGACTACCGGCAGGATACGTAAAATTGAGCCGCAACCGGCGCGGGAGATTCCGCTGGATCCGAAGCACGTAAATTTCATCAAAAGCGCGATGGCAGGAGTCAACAAGGAAGGTACCGGCGCGAGGGCGTTTGCGGGCGCGCCTTATGAGTCCGGCGGCAAAACCGGCACTGCTCAGGTTTATAGCCTGCGCGGGCAAAGATATATCGCCGGGCGCGTTCAGGAGCGGCTGCGCGATCATGCCTGGTTTGTGGCTTTCGCCCCGGTAGAGGAACCGCAAATCGTAGTTGCGGTGCTGGTGGAAAACAGCGGTTTCGGCTCGCAATTCGCCGCGCCCATTGCCCGCCGGGTTTTCGATTATTATCTTCTGGGCACGCAGGACAACACGCCCATCAAGGCCGGAAAAAAAACCGAGGACGACGATTCGGAAGGAGAGACAGATGATCCTTAGCGTCAAATACTGGCTCACAAGAATTCGCGCCCATCTTGATCTGCCGCTTTTAATAATTGTGCTCATCCTGATGACTGCTGGCATGGCCACGATTTATTCCGCCACCTATGCCGGCGACGCAAGTCGCCTGAGCAATCAGGCTGTCAGCATGATTCTTGCCTTGATGGTTATGCTCGCGGTCGCGCAGGTAGCGCCGCAGCATCTGATGCGCTTCGCTGTGCCGCTTTATCTTTTTGCCCTTGCCCTCCTGATCTGCGTGGCTTTCTTCGGAGTCGTCGTCAACGGCTCCCGGCGCTGGCTGTCTCTGGGCGTTATCCGCATTCAACCTTCGGAAATCATGAAAATCGCCATGCCCTTGATGCTGGCCTGGTACTTTCACAAGCGCGAAGCTCTTATCAACGCAAAAACCTTTACCGTCGCCGCGCTTATTTTGCTCATTCCGATTGCCTTTATCCTGAAACAGCCTGATCTTGGTACCTCAATTCTGGTTGGCGCAGCCGGATTTTTCGTCATTTTCTTTGCCGGTCTGCCCTGGAAAGCCATGCTCGGCCTTGCCGTTTCAGCGGTAGCCGCCTTCCCTTTTCTTTGGGATGGGCTGCACGATTATCAACGCCGCCGGATACTGACCCTGTTTGATCCCACTTCCGATCCCCTGAACGCCGGTTATCACATCATCCAATCCACCATCGCCATTGGCTCCGGCGGCACATTCGGCAAAGGCTGGCTGAACGGAACACAGGCGCACCTCAAATTCATCCCGGAAAAACATACGGATTTCATCTTCGCGGTGTTTGCCGAAGAATGGGGGCTGGTCGGCTCCGCTTTCCTGATTTTTCTTTTCATATGTCTTGCCGGACGTGGCCTGATGATCGCAGCTGCCGCGCCCAGCCTCTTTTCGCGTCTGCTCGCCGCGTCCATTGCGATGGTGTTGTTTACCTATGCCTTTGTTAATATGGGCATGGTTTCCGGCATTCTGCCCGTGGTTGGCGTGCCTCTTCCTTTCATCAGTTATGGCGGCACGGCGCTCGTTACCCTGATGCTGGGCGTCGGCATCCTGATGAGCGTTCATACCCACCGTGTGCTGGTCAAAAAATGAGCCGCTTGCCCGCCGTTCTTCGCTGCTCTTTGCTGGTGGTCGCGTTGCTGGCCTTTTCCGCCTGCTCAATGCTTCGCGCCCCAACTACCAGAGTAAAGCCTACGCCAGCAAGTCAGACGACAAAAGGCGGCGGCTATTACAAGGACGACGGCCCCGGCGATGAAATTCCGGCTAACCTTGACGCTATACCCAACGCCGTACCGCGTGTCGAGCCGCTGCACAAAGGCGCAAGCCGCCCTTACACGGTGCTTGGCAAAAGCTATGTGCCGCAAACCAAAATCCAGACCTTTCGGCAGGAAGGACTTGCCAGTTGGTACGGAAAGAAATTTCACGGGCAAAAAACTTCCATTGGCGAAACTTATGACATGTTCGCCATGACCGCCGCTCATACCACGCTGGCCCTGCCCTCTTACGCCCGCGTCAGTAATCCCAAAAACGGGCGGAGTATCGTTGTCCGGGTCAATGACCGGGGACCGTTTCATGCCGGGCGCGTTATTGACCTCTCCTATACCGCCGCCTATAAGCTGGGTTTTATTGAAAGCGGCAGCGGGCCTGTGGTTGTGGAATCCATCGTTCCGGGAACGCCTCTTTTTGCAGCGCTTGCCGCCAAGCCCGCTACAGTTGCTGCTCCATCTCCATCTCCCGCTCCTGCCCCTACTCCTATCCATATCCCTGTGCCTGCCTCTGCTCCTGCTTCTCCCGAACCCGACAGTCAGGCCCTTGATGCTCTGGCGCTGAGTTTCTCGGCTGACGATTCCCCGGATACTGAAACGCAAACATCAGTAACCAGCGAAAGCGCATCCGGCTTTTTTCTGCAATTGGGCGCGTTTTCCCAACCGGAAAATGCGGAAAACCTGAAAGAGCGGCTGCTGCGCGAACTCGATTGGCTGTCTGATCCGGTTTTCATTCAAAGCGATGGCAATTTCTACCGCCTGCAAACCGGCCCTTACGCCAGCCGCGAAACCGCCCTGGAAATCGCGGAACGCATCCGCGCCACCTTTGGCCAATCCCCTACTCTGGTCATCCGCTGAATGCGCTATCTATAGTGCTTCTCGTAATTATTTTTACCTCTTCTCGCTTGCAGGATAGGATGTCTGAAGGTTGGTAGAGTAAGATTATTTAGGAAAAGCACTATATAGGGCGGTTTCGGTTCAAGCAGGTACAACCTCATTGTGGGTGTCCGCTACGCAATCCAGTAGCAAATCGCTGGATTGCATCTGAAGCCTCATCCCCACCGCCAAAGAAGCCCTCCCCTTCAAGGGGAGGGCTTCAATCATCCCGGTCTACTACGCGCCAGAACCAGAAGTCAAAGTGGCGCGCCGTTGTTCCATCTGTTAACGAGTTCGTTTATGAGGGCGTCAAGGGTAGAGTAGGCTTCTTCCACACTCGCGTCGTACTCATTCACCCTGGCAAGCCAGTCTTTCGCCGTGCTGCCCATGCCCATTGGGCCAGCATTGTTGTAAGCCTCAATCTCCGGCGGGGTATCCAGAGCACCGGTAAACGCATTGGCCGCAAGCACCTTGTTCTGGATGATGTCAAAGTCCTCATTCCTGGCACCACCCAATACTTCATAAGCGACATTGGCAATAGTCACCCAGCCTGCCTCCATCTGGGC
>WRKX01000078.1 GCA_009777925.1 Betaproteobacteria bacterium
CCACCGCTATCACGGTGCAGGCCAACAGGAATGACGCAGACTTGGTTGTGCTATTCTGTTTCATGGATTCGTCCTCGCTGTCGTTGGCAAAATCATCATGATGCCACCGTGGCGCTTATTAGACGCCCCGGCATGGGCGAGTCCATTCAATTACGGACTGGATTCCCGCCTGCGCGGGAATGACGAACGGGAAATCCGGACGGGATCACATGCCGAACGGCATTTTCATGCCGGGGGGCAGATTCAATCCCGCTGTAAAACCCGACATCATCTCGGCGCTTTTTTTCTCGGCCTGGCGCATTGCGTCGTTGATGGCGGCGGCAATCAGGTCTTCCAGCATCTCCTTGTCTTCCAGCGCGGCAGGATCAATGGAGACCCGGCGCGCGTCATGCCCGCAGGTCATGACTACCTTCACCATGCCGCCGCCTGCCTGACCCTCGACTTCCTGCTGCACAAGTTCTTCCTGCGCTTTCATCATATTGTTCTGCATGGCTTGCGCCTGTTTCATCAGACCCGCGAGTCCGCCTTTCATCATGGGATTCTCCTTCAAATGGGCAAAAAAATTATGGAGGTTAAAGAAGAGGTTGAATGGATTTTTGATCTACTCTGGCGTCCAGGCTTTCGATAGCCTCACGCACGAAAGGATCGGCCTCAATGGCGGCAACGGCTTCTTCCTGCCGCCGCTCCTGTTCTCTCATTCTGCGTTCCGCAGGGGTTGTCCGCTCCGGGGAGGCGACTTCAATGGATAAGCGCATCGGAATGCCGAAATGCTGGCTCAACGCCTGTTGCAGCTTTTCTTGCAGATCGGGCTGGAGGAGCGCCTGATGCGCCGGGGGAAGACGAAGCAGGCAAAGATCGTTTTCCCGCTGGATAAGGTCGCAATTCTGCGCCAGTTGCCGGGTTGCGCCGGTCAGTTTGAGGGCGGCGAAAATGACATGCCATTCATTGTCGTCCTCCGCCTTTTCTTCGCGCCCTGATGGCGCGAAAACCGTTTCCGGCAAGGATGCGGGATAAACCTTGTCGGGCGCATCGTCCGGTTTTTTTCCCGGCGCTGTGGCAGGGGCAGCGGGAGAAAGGGTTGGGGCGGGAGGGGAAGCAGGCGCAGGCTCGCGCGCAACGTTAATCTGAAAGTTTTCGCCGGAAGGCGCAAAGGCATGAAGGCGCAAAATCGTCATGACAAGGCCGCTTTCTTCATCCGGCGCAAGCGGGAGTTCAGCGCGTCCCTGCACCGCGATTTGGTAAGCAAGCTGGATAAATTCCGGCGTGAAGCGTCGCGCCAGCGCCTCCAGCCTTTCCCGTTCCGCGCTTTCGCCGCTTTCCGCGTCGGCGGCGAGTTGCAGAAGCTGGATGCGGGTCAGGAGCATAGCAAGTTCCTGCAAGGCTCCGGCGGCGGAGAGACTGCGCGCCAACATCTCATTGGCTATGGCGAGCATCCGGCTGACATCGCCTGCGGCAAGCGCCTCCAGCATTTCCAGAAGACGGGTGGCGTCGACCGCGCCCAGCATGTCGCGCACTCCGGCGGCCTCTACCTTGCCAGCCCCGTGCGCGATAGACTGGTCAAGCAGGGAAAGGGCGTCGCGCATACTGCCGGAAGCGGCGCGGGCAATTGTGGCAAGCGCCTCGCCCTCAAAGGGGATATCTTCACTTTGCAGGATGCGCCCCAGATGTTCAACAATCGCCGCAACCGGCATCTGCTTCAAGCTGAATTGCAGGCAGCGGGAAAGAACCGTGACCGGGATTTTTTGCGGGTCGGTCGTCGCCAGCACAAATTTGACATGTTCCGGCGGCTCTTCCAGCGTTTTCAACATCGCGTTGAAGGCGTGCCCGGAGAGCATGTGCACTTCATCAATCACGTATACCTTGTAGCGCCCTCTGGTCGGCGCGTAAACCGCGTTCTCCAGAAGCTGCCGCATTTCTTCGGCCTTGGTATTGGTGGCCGCGTCGACTTCAATCAGATCAACGAAGCGGCCTGCGTCAATTTCTTCACAGGAGAGACAACGACCGCACGGCTCAGAAGAAACGCCCGCCTCGCAGTTCAGGGCTTTGGCAATGATGCGGGCGAGGGTGGTTTTACCGACGCCGCGCGTTCCGGTAAACAGATAGGCATGATGCAGGCGTTGTTCGTCAAGGGCGTGGGTCAGGGCGCGAACGACGTGTTCCTGACCCACCAGAGTCGAAAAATTGCGGGGACGCCACCTGCGGGCAAGCACCTGGTAACTCATGCGTCTTTTTCCGGTTCGCCGGATGAAGTAAAAAAGTAAAGTGGCGAGCCCAACCCCCGGCACTTGCATATAACGGCTGTGGCTGCTTTCTTCCGAACCTGACCAGATTCACCATCCTGCAATGCGGGGAGACCCGCCATTGAGCATCATATCACGCCTCTGACACGGTACAATCTTCTCTTTCCAATTTTTGCCGTCCGATTGTGTTTTCTTCTTCCGATTCCGCCAGGCCGCTTATCGTTCTCGGCCTTTCCGGCGCGGTCAGCCATGATCCTTCCGCCGCGCTCTACGTCGACGGCAAGCTGGTTGCCGCCGCCGAAGAAGAACGCTTCGTGCGCGACAAACACGCCAAAAACCGTATGCCTTACGAGGCGGCCAAATTCTGCCTCGCCCATGCGGGCATTAAACCCGCCGATGTAACTGCGGTTGCCATTCCGTTCGCGCCCATCTCCTTAGCCAGCGCGGCGCGTTGGCACTATGCGCGCCGCTACGCCTATGCGCCCGACCGTTCGCTCGACGCCATCCTGCTGGGCAACCGGCGTTATCGGCGCTATCGGAAACGTATCGAATGGTGTCTTGTACAACTAGGGTTTGATATAAAAAAAACGGAGATCGTGCCGGTAGAACACCACCTCGCCCATGCCGCCAGCGCCTATCTTTGTTCCGGCTTCACGGAAAAAACCGCCATTCTCGGCATTGACGGCAAGGGCGAATATGCCACTACCTTCTTCGGCTGGGGCGAAAACGGGCAAATCCACAAAATCAAGGAATTTTACGACCCCGATTCATTGGGCGGCCTCTACGGCGCGCTTACCGAATATCTCGGATTCGATATGCTCGACGGCGAGTTTAAGGTTATGGGCATGGCCCCCTACGGCGACCCCAACCGTTACGATTTTTCCCGACTCGCAAAATTCGAGAATGGCGAACTCGTCATCAACAGCGATTACGTCAATGTAATCGGCTTCAGGCGTTACAAGGAAAAAGGCAGAGGCTATTACTTCTCGCCCAAACTCGTCGAATGGCTGGGGCCAAAACGCGAGGGAGACGAAGTTGACGAACCTTATATCCATTATGCGGCCAGCATTCAGGCGTTATTCGAGAAGCTATCGCTTGAGATGATGGATTACTATCTGGGCGACATCATCCGGCAAACCGGCAGGATAGCCTTTGCCGGTGGCTGCGCCCTGAACGTCAAGCTCAACCAGAAAATCATCGCCCGCCCGGAGGTAAAGGAACTTTACGTTCAACCCGCCGCTTCCGACGCGGGTACGGCAGTAGGCGCGGCAGCCTACGTTTCACAGCATAGGGGCGCGGCGATCGAAAAAATGGAACATGTCTATCTTGGTCCAGAATATGCAAACGAAGATGTAATCGCCGCGCTTGCCAGTTTTGAGCGCGAACATGACATGCGCTTCGATTGGGAAAAGATTGACGCCGGGGAAATTCCGCAAAAAATCGCGCGGCTCCTAGCTGATGGTAATCCTGTCGCGTGGTTCCAGGGACGCATGGAATTTGGCCCCCGCGCTCTGGGCGGACGTTCCATCCTCGGTTGTCCCAGTGTGCCGGGGGTGGCGGATCGTATCAACGCCCAAATAAAATTCCGCGAGCGTTGGCGGCCTTTCTGTCCCTCCATGCTTGATACTGTGGGGCCAGAGATGTTCAAGGTCGACCATCCCGCGCCCTTCATGACTTTTACATTTGAAGTGCACGACGAATGGAAAACCCGCGTTCCTGAAGTCGTCCACCACGACGGTACTTCCCGCGCCCAGGTGTTAAAGCGGGAATTTAATCCGCGCTATTACGATCTGATGCTTGAGCTCGAAAAACTAACCGGTAACGGCGTGGTCTTGAATACCTCGCTCAACCGGCGGGGCGAACCGATGATCTGCTCACCCGTCGACGCGCTGAACATGTTTTTCGGCTCGGACTTGCGCTATCTGGTGATGCAGGACGTGCTGGTGAAGAAAGGAATTCCGGCGGAAGATGCGCCGCGCAGTAGCGACTGATCTGAGCCGCGCATCCGAACAGTTGAATGTGTGCTGCAAGTAAATCAGCCCCGCCACCAACCGTTCGGAACTGGCCGGGCGACCTTTGCAGCTCGGAAAATACGCCGCCCATTCATGCTCGAAGATCGAACAAACGATCAACTACGCCAGCGTTAGATTGAGGTTCGCAAGAATCACCTACGTAGGCTGGATTCCCGCCTTCGCTGGAATGACGAGTGGAAGCTGGAGACGGGAAAACAATTGCCGTCCGCAAAACCCGCGCTAATTACCCATTTTTCTTCAACACCGTATTTTTTGCTTTTGGCAGCAGGGCAGGGTAATCCAGGGAAAAGTGCAGACCGCGACTTTCCTTGCGGCGCAAGGCGGAACGAACGATAAGTTCGGCGTTGACGACAAGGTTTCTAAGTTCGATCAGGTCATGGCTGATCCGGTGATTGGCATAAAAATCGTCAATTTCATGCCGCATCAGACGGATACGGTAGAGAGCGCGGCGCAGGCGGCGGGTAGTGCGGACGATGCCCACATAATTCCACATCAGGCGGCGCAGTTCGTCCCAGTTGTGGCTGATGACAATGGTTTCACTGGCTTCTGTAACAAGACTTTCATCCCATTGCGGCAGGCTGGGGAAGGAGAGGGGAGCCTGCGTGAAAATGTCTTCTGTCGCTGCCTGGGCAAATACCAGGCATTCGAGGAGGGAGTTGGATGCCAGGCGGTTTGCGCCGTGCAGACCGGAACAGGAAGCTTCGCCGATGGCGTAAAGGCCGGGAAGGTCGGTACGACCCGCCAGGTCAATTAGAATACCGCCGCAGGTGTAGTGGGCGGCGGGAACAACGGGAATTGGCGCAACTGTGATGTCAATCCCCAGAGCCAGGCAGTGCGCGTAGATGTTGGGAAAATGCGCGAGGATAAAATCCCTGCCTTTGTGGGAAATATCGAGAAATACGTGATCCAGCCCCCATTTTTTCATTTCGGAGTCAATCGCGCGTGCGACTATATCGCGGGGAGCTAGTTCCGCGCGCGCGTCGTGCGTCGGCATGAAGCGGCTGCCGTCCGGCAGCTTCAAAAGACCACCTTCACCCCGCACCGCTTCGGAAATCAGGACAGATTTTTCTGCCGGATGATAGAGGCAGGTGGGGTGAAACTGGATGAATTCCATGTTTGCGATCCGGCATCCGGCTCGCCAGGCCATCGCTATGCCATCGCCGGTGGAGGTGTCGGGATTGGTCGTGTACAGATAAACCTTGCCCGCGCCGCCGGAAGCCAACAGGGTATGAGGAGCGCCGATGGTATGGATTTCCCCGCTGCTGTCGTCAAGTACATAAGCGCCGTAACAACGGTTTTCGGGCAAACCCAGCTTTTTGCCGGTAATCAGCTCAATGGCAATGTGATTTTCCCGGATTTCGATGCCCGGATGTTTGCGCAAAAGTTGGGTAAGCGTTTCCTGCACCGCCATTCCGGTTGCGTCCGCGACGTGAATGATGCGGCGGGCGCTATGTCCGCCTTCGCGGGTCAGGTGATAGCCGGAATGATTCTTGGTGAAGGGGACGCCCTGCGCAATAAGCCATTCAATCGCCAGGCGACCATTTTCCACCACAAAACGGGTGGCGCGAGGGTCGTTGAGATGAGCGCCGGCAATGAAAGTATCCTGAATATGCGCTTCTATGGAATCCTGATTGTCCAATACGGCGGCAATGCCGCCCTGAGCGCGGTAGGAAGCGGTTTCTTCCAATGTTCGCTTGCAGATCAATAAAACATGCGCGCCGCGCTGGGCCAGATGTAAAGCCGCAGCCTGTCCCGCCAATCCACTGCCGATAATCAGAACATCGTAATCTGGTTTCACGCTATATGACTCCGGTGACGTGAATGACGGGAAGGCTGGTTTTGCCTCAGTCCGCGTCAATCTTCATGTCGTGCAGGTTCAGGTACGATTCCCTGAAAAGGGTACTTGTTTGCTCGGCGTCCGGGCGCGGGGTAAGCCAACTGACCAGCGGCACGATCACCAGTCCCGCGAGCATCGCCAGCGCGCCCGCGTTGATGGGGTTCATGAAGCCAGCCATGTTTCCGTACACCAGGCCATATGCCCAGTTCCCGCATACCAGCCCCAGCGCAAAGATGAAACATGCCCACACGCTTGCTACGGTTGCGCGTTGCCAGTAAAGGCCGTACAGGAAAGGCGCGATGAACGACCCTGCCAGCGCCCCCCAACTGATTGCCATGAGTTGCGCGATGAATATCTGCGGCGAGTTGTACTGGAAGAGCGCAATCACTGTCGAAATAAGCACGAAAACCACGATGAGCAATCGGATTGACATGACCTGCCCCTTGACGTTCATCTCCTGGATGTATTTGCCCTTGAGCACATCCAGCGTCAGCGTGGAGCTGGACGTTAGTACCAGCGCGCTCAGGGTCGACATCGAGGCGCTCAACACCAGCACCACCACCAGACCCATGAGCAAATCCGGTATCCCCTGGAGCATGGCGGGCATGATCGAATCGTAGACGGGCAAACCGGCGGGCGTGTATTCAATACTGCCTGCGGCCAGCCGGGAAAACCCGCCGAGGAAATAGCTCCCGCCTGCCACCACTACCGCGAACAGGGTCGAAATGATAGCCCCGCGTTTGATCGCGTCGGTGCTTTTGATGGCGTAGAATTTCTGCACCATCTGCGGCATCCCCCAGACGCCCAGCGAAGTCAGCACGAACACGCCCACGAGATCGAACAGGTTGGTTCCGAAAATCGAAACGTAAGCGCCCTGCATTCCTGCCATGCCCGGCGCGTCGCTGGCCACCAGCGAGAGATCAATCAGTGCCTGCGTAAAACCGCCATACTTCACCAGGACGGCGACGATCACGGCAACGATGCTGAATAACATGATGCAGCCCTGCACCACATCATTGATGGCCGTCGCCACGTAGCCGCCCATGACCACGTAAACACAGGTCAGCACGGCCATGACGATGATGCACCACTCGTAAGGCACGCCGAAGGCCATGTCGAAGAGTCTTGATAGTCCGTTGAAAACGCCCGCCGTATAGGGGATCAAAAAAATGAAAATGATGGTGGCAGCGGCAATGCGCAGAGCCGGGCTTGCAAAGCGCGCGCCGAAGAATTCCGGCATGGTTTGCGCCTTGAGGTGATGGGTCATCGCCCGCGTTCGCGCTCCAAGCACATACCAGACCAGCAGGCTGCCGATGAAGGCGTTGCCCAGACCAATCCAGAGCGCCGCCATGCCGTATTTCCAGCCGAACTGCCCGGCATAACCGACGAAAACCACCGCCGAAAAATACGAAGTGCCATAAGCAAACGCGGAAAGCCACGGCCCGACCTTGCGCCCGCCAAGCACGAAACCATCAACATCCCGCGCGTGCTTGCGGGCATAAAAACCGATATAGACCGTTACGGCGATAAACGCCAACATCATGAGTATTTTCAGTGTCATGTTTTTTTGCGCTCTGTTTGGAAAGCAGTTTCACAATCCGGCTTTGGACATATGACAGCGCCTTCAGCTGTCTGCTTGTAAAGGCGTTAAAATCGGGTATCAATGCTGGTACACTATGGCATCGGACAGGTACTCGCGGATTTGGTTTGGAGGCTTGATTCTATGTGGGATTTGCGTCGAGCGGATTCTTTTTTTGATGAAATGCACGGACTGGAAGCTAGGATGTATATGAATCCGGTGGTGCCCAGGAGAGGACTCGAACCTCCACGCCGTTAAGCGCTAGTACCTGAAACTAGTGCGTCTACCAATTCCGCCACCTGGGCATGGGTGAGGAGAAACGAGCATTCTACGGAAAGTGAAAGCAATGTCAAGCAAAAAGACCGACAGCAAAAAGAACGAGCACAAAAAATCCAATCACAAAACCGGCAATATGGCGGGCAAAAATACCGAGATTCCCCAAAGCGAATCCGGGCGTGTCGCCAGGGCGGATTCCAGGGAAAGACTCAAGAATTCCCCAAATCCTAAAGGCGACCATAAGAAACTATCCCGGATTCGCCGCGCCGATCCGTTTTTCAAACGAGAGCGGGAACGCTACGAATTTCCGCTGCCTTCGCGCGAATACGTGCTGCAAAAGCTGGAAGAGACAGGCAAACCAGTAGCGCTTTCGGAACTCTATATCCTTCTGGACATTAGCGAACGCGAACGAGATATGTTTGCCCGTCGTCTGCTTGCCATGGAGCGGGAAGGGCAGCTTTTGAGAAATCGCCGCGACGCCTACATCCTCCCTGAGCGGGCAAGTCTGATCGTGGGGCGGGTGCAGGGACACAAGGACGGCTTCGGGTTTCTGATACCCGATGATGGCGGGACGGATCTTTTTCTCTCCGAACACCAGATGGAAAAGGTACTGCACGGCGATAAGGCGCTGGCGCGGATGATCGGAGTAGACAGAAAAGGCCGCCCGGAAGGCGCGATTGTGGAAGTAACCGAACGCGCCAATCACAGGGTGGTAGGAAGGCTCATGGTGGAGCATGGCGTCGTGTTTGTGACCCCGGAAGACCGACGCATCTCGCAGGATATTCTGATTACGCCGGAAAAAAAGATCAAAGCGCGAGCCGGGCAGGTGGTGATCATTGAGATTATCGAGCAACCTTCCCGCCAGTCACGGCCTGTGGGCAGAATCGCGGAAGTGCTGGGCAATTACGCCGACCCCGGCATGGAAATTGAGATTGCCTTGCGAAAGCATGACCTGCCGTTTTGCTTCAACCTTGACAGCCGCGCAGAAAACGAAAAAATCCCGGAAAAGGTCAAAAAGAGCGATTACCGGGGACGTGAAGACCTGCGCGCGCTGCCGCTTGTTACCATTGATGGTGAAACCGCGCGCGATTTTGATGATGCCGTCTATGCCGAAAAAGCGGGACGAGGCTGGCGGCTGGTGGTGGCGATTGCCGATGTTTCCCACTACGTCAAGCCCGGTATGGCGTTGGACAAGGAAGCCTTTGAGCGGGGCAATTCCGTATATTTTCCGCGCCGGGTCATTCCCATGCTGCCGGAAAAACTTTCCAACGGCATCTGCTCGCTGAACCCGGATGTGGAGCGTCTGGCGATGGTGTGCGATATGGTTATCACAGCTACCGGCAACATTCAGTCCTACCGCTTTTATCTTGCTGTTTTCCGCTCTCATGCCCGCCTGACTTACGATCAGGTTTGGGCATGGCTTTCCGGCGCGGCGAAACCGGAGACGGAAAAGCAGCAAGCCTTGTTTTCGCATCTGAAAAATCTCTACAGTCTTTATAAGGCGCTTGTCAAAGCGCGAGCGAAACGGGGCGCGATTGATTTTGAAACGGTCGAGACGGAAATGCGTTTCGACGATAACGGTAAGATTGCCAGGATCATGCCGGTAGTCCGCAATGACGCGCACCGGATTATCGAGGAATGTATGCTGGCGGCAAATGTATCCGCGTCCGATTTTCTGGCTACGCGCGGCCAGCCCTGCCTCTACCGCGTCCACGCCGGGCCAAACGCGGAAAAGCTGAAAAATTTGCAGAGTTTCCTTGCAGAATTTGGCCTGCAAATGAGCGGCGGGGAGACGCCCAGCGCCAGGGATTACGCGAGTTTGCTCGAACAAATCCGCGCCCGCCCGGACGCCCAGCTTTTGCAGACAGTCATGCTGCGTTCCCTGAAGCAGGCTATGTACAGCCCGGATAACCTTGGTCATTTCGGACTGGCCTATGAGCGTTATACCCATTTCACTTCGCCGATTCGCCGTTATCCTGATCTCCTCGTGCATCGCGCCATCAAGGAGCAACTCGCAGGCAGGCGTTATGAGCCGGGCGACTGGGAGAATATCGGTCTCCACTGCTCCCATGCCGAACGTCGCGCTGACGAAGCCACGCGCGATGTCGTCGCCTGGCTGAAGTGCTACTACATGAAAGAACGGCTTGGCGAGTGCTTTGCGGGGGTGATTTCCGCCGTTACGGCCTTTGGTATTTTTGTGGCGTTGGATGAAGTCTATGTGGAAGGATTAGTGCATGTCTCTGACCTGGGTGAGGATTATTTCCGGTTTGACCCGATCAAGCATCGGATGCAAGGCGAGCGCACTGGCGTTTCTTTCCGCCTGGGCGACCGGGTGCGGGTCAGGCTGGTGAAGGCCGATCTGGAAAGCAAGCGGATTGACTTTGTGCTCGCGCCTCTTGATACAAAACGAATAACGTCGCGTAAAAGCGGGCGAAAAAAATGAGTATGCGCCGCCTTGTTTCAGAGAGGTTTCGGCTCAGGTATATACAGCGTTATTGCGAGCGCAGTAAAGTCATAGGCTGGGATGGAACGAAGTGGAATCCCAGCTTTAAGCATCATCGAAAATTCAAAACGCTGGGATTACTCAGCGCTTCATCGTAAAACTAACTCCAGTTTGAAACCCCGCCCTTCAGGGCGACGCGAAGGTTGGAACCCGGCCTGAGAAGGCCGGGGTTTCGACCGTAGCAATAAGGGAGGGGATGCAAACCCCTTCCTTGTTCGTTTTGAGCGACAGGCATGAATGCCTGTCGCTAATTTCTTGCTGATTTTGCATGTCTTTCAAATCGTTGTTGGCGAAGACAGAGTTCCGGTACATGAGTTATGATGCAAACCAGATTGACACAGTTCGATTTATTCAACAAAGCCCCTTTGTCTCCATTTTTTTACTGCCTGGAAAAAGCCATGAATCAATCCATCAGCTTTTCGTTTTTCCGCAAGATTATCCAGGGCATCGCGTTGGTTGCCGCAACGCTTGCCTTCGCCGCGCCCGGCTACGCGGCCAAACCCGCTGCGCCGCCTGATAAGGATCATCCGTTGGTGGGTCGGTACGAGGGATCGAAACTGATCTTTCACCAGGCGCCCAAGTTTGATGAGCTTGACCTGATCAAAGTCCCGATGGACTGGAGAACTTCCGACAATCCGCCGCAGGTGCTGCGCCTGGAAGGCAATGTCTCGTTTTATTACTACGATTTGCCCGAGGGCCGCACGACGCTCGAAGTGCAGCGCAATTACGAGAGTAGCCTGAAGGCCAAGGGCTTTGAAATACTGGCCAGTTGCGGCACAGCCAACGGCTCGTGCTATACGGACAAAACCGAAAAGGGAGCGCTCCATTTCGCGAGCGCAATCCATGACGCTGCGCGCTGGCCGAATGGGGATGATCCAAATGGCGATTCGATTTTCAACGCAGGCGGGATAGGTTACGCGTGCGAGGATGGAAGCACGCGCTATCTGCTCGCCAAACGCGCGGCCAGCGAGGGGACGACGCATGTGGGCTTGGTCATATGTGATCGTGACACCAGCCGCGCTTTCGTTGCCGTGGTGGAAAGCAAGGCGATGGACGCTGACAAGATCGCCTTCGTCAATGCTTCAGACATGCAAAAAAGTCTGGACGCGACAGGCCGTGTAAACCTCTACGGCATCTATTTCGACACCGACAAGGACACGATCAAGCCTGAATCGAAACCCACGCTCGACGAAATCGGCAAGTTGATGAAGAGCAACCCGCAACTGCGTTTGCAAGTGGTGGGGCATACCGATTCGACGGGCAATGACGCGCACAACAAGGATTTGTCCAACCGCCGCGCCGCGTCGGTGATCCGCGCGCTGGCACAAGCGGGCATCGATGCCAAGCGTTTTGCCTCGCGCGGCGCGGGCGCATCCGAGCCGGTTGCGGGTAACGACTCTGAGGAAGGACGCGCAAAGAACCGCCGCGTGGAACTGGTGCGGCAGTGAAAGAGCCCGGTAGGTTGGGGTGAGCGGAACGCGAACCCCAACACTTTGCTATTCCATGATGATAAAATACGCCTCATCTCCTTACGATCAAACTATCATGCCAATGCGATTGTTTTCTTCCCCGAATGTTGGGGTTCGCAGGTTCACCCCAACTATATGAGCGCCTCCCGTTTGTGCAAGCATTTTTTGACGTTCTGACAAACAAGATGGATTGCAGCTCTATATCCGGCCTTGATGCAGCACAGCTTACCGCTGCGGGCCCTGATGAAATCCG
>WRKX01000079.1 GCA_009777925.1 Betaproteobacteria bacterium
CTTTACCCTGTTGATAACCCGCCCGCATGCCTACTACTTGCGAGAGGCGGGTTATCAATAGGGCGGCTTGCGCAGCAAGCCGGGGGGTGGGTAAAGCGGGCAGAGCATTCTCTGTGGCTCCTATGTACGATCCGAGGGGGAGGCGCTCATTTCATTCCTATCGGGATACAGGTTGGTTCGTCGCTTCTATAAAGCATAAAAAAACCCCGTTTCTTGAACGGGGTTTTTGCTTTAGACAGCCGAATGGTGTTTTTATTCGCCGCTTACCGTCACGTTGATGGTTGCCAGCACATCGGTATGGAGAGAGACTTCCAGGGGAAATTCGCCGGTGGTCTTCAGGGGGCCGTCGGGCATATGGATGTGTCCCTTATCCACAGTAAAGCCGTTTTCCTTCAGGATATTGGCAATGTCGTTATTGGTCACGGAACCGAACAGGCGTCCATCCATCGCGGATTTGCGGGTGATAGTGAGCGCAAAGCCGTTCAGTTTTTCCGCAAGCGCCTCTGCGGCGGCGAATTTTTCAGCCTGAGCCTTTTCCAAATCGGCGCGGCGCTGGGCAAATTCCTCCAGCGCGGCTGCTGTGGCGCGACGCGCCTTTTTTTGCGGGATCAGATAGTTGCGGGCGTAACCGTCCTTTACTTTGACGACCTCGCCCAGGTTGCCAAGATTGGCGACTTTTTCGAGCAGAATGATTTGCATGGCAACTCCTTACTGGTGGTTGTCGGTATAGGGCAGCAAAGCCAGGAAACGGGCGCGCTTGATCGCGGTGGAAAGCTGGCGCTGATAGCCTGCCTTGGTGCCGGTAAGGCGGGCGGGCATGATCTTGGAGTTTTCCTGGATGTATTCCTTCAGCACTTCGACATCCTTGTAGTCAATTTGCTCGACTTTTTCCGCCGTAAAGCGGCAGAACTTGCGACGCTTGAAAAGACCGTTACTGTGACGCTTTTTCTTGTCGTCGTCTTTCTTCTTGAAGAATCTAGGCATTTTTCTTTCCTTCCAAAAATTCAATTGATTGCACGTGAAATACGAGGGTTTTGCGGTTTTTGCTTTTCGCGGCGATGAAGCCGGTCAGCGCCATTTCCAGGCCGGGCGTTGCGGCGGCAAGCCATTTTGCCGTATCGCCCAGGGCAATGAGGGGGACTTCACACTCCACATCCCTTATGCCGCCGTCTTCTTCCTGTTCGGATCGGTGTTCCAGAACGCCCGTGCAAACCGGAATGCCCGCCGGCGTATAACGCAGGGCTTCCCTGGCAATCAGGCGTCCGCTGATCCGAAGCTGGTTAGTCACCTGGCGCGCAAGCCGAAAAACCGCCGCGCCGCTTAGGCGGCAACAGGAGCTTCGACAGGAGCCTCCTGAGCTTCCGCCGTTTCCGGGCCGTTGCTTGCGCCGGCGAGGAGCGAGCGGGATTTTTCCTCCTTCATCATCGGCGAAGGATCGGTAACGGCGCGTTTCATCTTCACGGTAAGATTACGCAACACGGCGTCGTTGAATTTGAAGCCGTGTTCCAGTTCAGCCAGGGTTTCGTTATCGCACTCGATATTCATCAGCACGTAGTGCGCCTTGTGGATTTTCTGGATAGGGTAGGCCAGTTGCCGCCGTCCCCAGTCTTCGAGGCGGTGAACCTTGCCGTTTCGGCTGGTGACAATGTTGCGGTAACGTTCTACCATGGCAGGCACCTGTTCGCTTTGATCAGGGTGCACGATAAAAACGATTTCATAATGACGCATGAACACTCCTTATGGATAAAGCCCTCCGTCATGCAATTCCGGTAGGGCAAGGGTTGAAAGAACCCTTTATTCTAACAATTACTTTGTGTATCTGGCAAGATAAATACACAGCCTGTATTTCTGCTTTCTGTTACATGCTGATATTTTGTTTTGGGATACACTTAAAATTAAGGCAGCTATTTCTTATCTTCACAAGAGAGGGACATATGGACATCAAGGAAATCATCGCGCCGGTCGTGCAAGACTGGGAAATGCTGGAAGAATTTTCAGACAACGTGCAGGAAAAGGCGTTCAATACCACGCTCAACATGGCGCGGCTGAGAGAAACGCCGGGAGATTTTGAGCCTGCCTTCCTTATTCTGCGCGATTTGCACAGCCTGAAGGGAGGCGCGGCCCTTAGCAAACTTGAGTTGGGTGTGGCGGTTACGCATCATGTAGGGGCGCTGGTTTCCCGTTTTCTGGATGGACAGGTACCCCTTTCCCGGGCGCTTTCGGAAGCAATCCTGCTCGCGCTGGATCGTCTTTCGATGGCGGTGGAAAACCTGATTCACCACGATTCGCTGGAAGACCTGAAGCTGATAGATTTGTTGCAATATCTGGAAAAGGCAACCCAGGCGCCGCCTGACGAGGTAGACGCCATTTGCGGCCTGATGATCGAATCCGTGACCGGCTTTCCCTCTGTGCTCTCCGGCATTTCCCACGTTACGGCATTTTCGGCGGATTCGGCGCAGGAGCTGCACTCGGAACAAAAGCATGATGTGGCAAGCGACCTGCAATTTTTCCGCACCTTCGCCATTCAGCTTGAAAACCGCTCGCCTTTCTTCAAGGGACGCACCAACCGTATCCTGCGCCTTGCGCTGGAAACCAACAAGGCCGCCGATTCTCCGGTTGATCCGGTGCAGTTGGAAGCGGCCATTTACATGCACGACCTGGGGATGTTGCTTTTGCCGGAACAGGCCTGGCTCAAGGTTGGGCGTTTGTCCGCCGAAGACAAGCTCTCTCTTCGTAAACATCCCGCTTATGGCGCGGGCCTGCTGCAACGGATGCACGGTTGGGAAGCAGCCTCCGTAATGGTCGCGCAGCATCATGAAATGCCAAATGGCAACGGTTATCCGGCGAATCTGAAAGATGACGAAATTTGCCCCGGCGCGAAAATCATAGCAATTGTGGATACTTTCGAGGCGGTCATGTTGAAGCACAGTCATCGGGGTAAAAACCGTTCGGTTTTGCGCGCCATTGCGGAAGTAAACGCCTGCGATAACCAGTTCGACGCTGAATGGACGCGGCTTTTCAACCAGATCATCCGGCGCACCATCGGCATGAACGCCGGATGACGGCAACAGAAAATGAGCGCCGGTTTACCGGCGTCAAACGACTATACGGCGAGGCGGCGGCAGCGCGTTTCCTCGCCGCTCGCGTCTGTGTGGCAGGGGTTGGCGGGGTTGGCTCCTGGGTGGCGGAAGGGCTGGCGCGTAGCGGAATTGGACATCTAACCCTGATTGATCTCGACATGGTGGCGGAATCCAACACCAACCGGCAGATTCAGGCGCTAACGGGCGAATATGGCAAAGCCAAGGTGGACGCGCTTTCTCTGCGTGTCAAAGCGATCAATCCCGACATGGAAGCGCGAACCATCGAAGATTTCATTACCCCGGAAAACGTGGCGGTCATGCTTGGCTCCGATCTGTCGCTTGTCATTGACGCCATTGACCAGACCCGTCCGAAAGCCGCTCTAATTGCTTACTGCCGACAAGTTGGCATTCCGCTTGTTACTACGGGCGCGGCGGGCGGCAAGACCGACCCTACCCGCATTGCCAGAGGCGATCTGGCAGAAGTCGAACATGATCCGCTGCTGGCAAAAACGCGGGCTATTTTGCGCCGGGAATATGCCTTTCCGCCCGGCGGTAGCCAGAAAAAACCCGGCAGGAAATTCGGCGTTCCCGCCATTTTTTCCCGTGAAGCCATGCGCCGTGAAGTATGCGGAATAGAGGGCAGGAGAAGCGCGTCGGATTTGAGTTGCGCGGGCTACGGTTCTTCGGTGTGCGTGACTGCCGGCATGGGTTTTGCTGCCTGCGCGGTTGCGCTGGAATTGCTTGCCGAGACGCATAAGAGCGTAATTCCGGCGCGATAATGGGGTGTCGTTTTGCCGTAAAGAGGCAATGTTAGAATGCGCCCCATTGCCTTAGATTGGTGCCTGGATGGAATACGAAACGATAGCTGCGGTAGATTTGGGTTCAAACAGTTTTCGCCTGCAAGTCGGGCGCGTGGTGGAGGGCCAGATTTATCCCCTGGACTCGCTGAAGGAGACTGTGCGTCTGGCAGGCGGGTTGACGGCGGACAAGATACTGGAACGCTCCGCAATGGAACGGGGCTGGGCGACGCTGGAACGCTTCGGGGAACGGCTACGCAGCTTGAAGGGCAGCGCGGTACGCGCTGTGGCGACAAATACCTTGCGAGTGGCGCGTAACGCGCATGAATTTCTGGCGGCGGGAGAGATTGCCCTGGGTTTTCCGATAGAAGTCATTGCCGGACGGGAAGAGGCGCGGTTGATTTACATCGGCACAATCAATTCCCTGCCTGCCGCCCCGCATAAGCGCCTGGTTGTGGACATCGGCGGCGGCTCGACGGAATTCATTATCGGCAGGAAAGAATCGCCTATGCTGATGGATTCGCTGTACATGGGTTGTGTGGGTTACACCCTCCGTTATTTTCCCGACGGGCGAGTGGACAAAAAGCGTCTAGCTATAGCGCGAGCGGCGGCGGCCAAGGAGACGGAACGGATCAAGCATGTTTACGCGGAGCAGGGCTGGAAGGAGGTGGTAGGTTCTTCCGGCACGGCGCGGGCGCTTGTGGATTTGCTGGAATCCAACCGGTTGAATCCCGGCGGCGTGACCGGCGTCACCCGCGAGGGGCTGGAAAAACTGGCGACGATGTTGTGCAAGGCCGGTTCCATTGATGCTTTCAATGCACCGGGAGTACGGGCGGATCGTTTGCCGGTGCTGCCGGGCGGACTGGCGATCATGATGGCGATTTTCGAGGAATTTCGCCTGACGCAAATGAATTATGCGGACGGAGCCTTGCGTTTAGGGGTGTTGTATGACCTGTTAGGGCGGTTTCAGCATCATGATATGCGCGTGGCGACAGTCAAACACTTTGTTCGTCGTTATCAGGTGGAGAAGAAACAGGCGGAGCGGGTGCGAAAAACCGCGCTGGATATTTTGTTCAGGCTTCGCAACGGCAAGGCGGGCGAGCTTGACGATGAGGTGATCTTTCTTGATTGGGCGGCGATGCTGCATGAAATAGGAATTTCCGTGGCGCATAGCGGCTATCACAAGCACGGCGCGTATATTCTGACCTATGCCGACATGCCGGGTTTTTCCAACAAGGATCGCGCCCGTCTGGCGACATTGGTTCTGGGGCATAGGGGCAAGCTGAACAGGCTTCTCGAACTGCCGCGCGCGGATATGGGCTGGCGGCAATTGTTTTGTTTGCGCCTGGCGACATTGCTGCATCGTGACCGGGGAGACCGAAACCTGCCCGCTTACATGGCTCGGGGCGACAGCGAAGGTTTTACGTTTGAGATTCCGGCGCGCTGGCTGGAGGCTAACCCCTGGACGGCGGCGGCATTGACGGAAGAAGCGCAAATCTGGCGACAGGCTGGCTTTGGTTTTAAGGTCAAGTCGGTTGCTTCCGGCAGGAAGAAAGACAAATGAGCGCGGCGGATTCCCTTCCTGAACTTGTCATCGTGGGCAATGAAGCCGTTTTAAGAGGAGAGTGGACTTTGGCCGCTTTGGGCGCTCTTGCCTCTTCCTGCCGTAAAACCCTGTTTCACGCTTTGGCTTACGCGGGGGGCGAAGTGTCAACATGGCATTTGGATGGTGTTTCTCGTCTGGATAGCGCGGTTGCGGTTTTGCTGTGGCGGCATTGGCAGGGGAAATTTCCGGCCCGGTTATCCCTGCCGGACGCCTTGCGCCCGACCTTGGAACGGGTAGCCGTAGCGCCGATCTCTGAACCTCTGCAACGTGATCAAATGAAATTATCCTGTATTGAGCGGGTGGGGCTGTGGTCATTGACGGGATGGCGCGACCTGTTCCGGTTGTGTGCTGGCTTGATCGAGTTATTGGGGGCGCTGGTGTTGACCACTTTGCGCCTGCTGCGCCACTCGCGCCTGATTCCGTGGAAAGAATTTTCCGCCAATCTCTACCGTGCCGGCTTTGAAGCCTTGCCGGTATCGGCGCTGGTAGGAATCCTGATTGGTATGACTATAAGCTATCTTTCCGCCGCGCAACTGAAAATCTATGGCGCGGATATTTTTATTGTCAATCTGCTGGGAATGGGCATTATTCGTGAGTTAGGGCCGGTGTTGGCGGCGGTGCTGGTTGCCGGGCGTTCCGGTTCGGCGATGACCGCCCAGATCGGGGTCATGCGGGTGACGGAAGAAATAGACGCGCTTGCCGCGCTCGGCGTTTCCGGTACGGTGCGGGTGGTTTTTCCCAAGGTTGCGGCGCTATTGGTGGCCATGCCGCTACTGGTGGTTTGGGTGAGCATGGCTGCCTTGTTGGGGGGGGCGCTGGCCGCTTATTGGGAACTGGATTTATCCCTGCTTTATTTTTTCCAGCCCTTACCCAATGTGGTTCCGATTGCCAACCTCTGGATTTGCCTCGGCAAAGGGGTGGTCTTCGGCTTTCTGATTGCGCTTTTGGCCTGCTGGTTTGGTCTCAATGTGCGCCCGAATACCGAAAGCCTCTCCCGGCATACTACCGCTTCTGTTGTAACCGCTATTACCCTCGTGATTCTGGCGGACGCGGTATTCGCTATCCTCACGCGCGGCGTAGGCTTGCCGTGGGGGGGATGAGTATGCGACAGACGCGGGATTCTGTGCCGGTCATTGACATGCGCGGCGTCTGGAGCCGTTATCGGGATGTGGTCGTTCACAGGAATCTGGATTTTCGGGTGGAGAGAGGCGAAGTAATCGCGCTGGTGGGCGGTTCCGGGAGCGGCAAGACAACCCTGTTGCGGGAAATTCTCGGTCTTCTACTGCCCGCTGAAGGCAGCATCCGCTTATTCGGGCACGAGATAGGCAGCGCCAATTCCGTCGCGCTTGCCGCTGTGCGCAATCGTCTGGGCATGCTGTTTCAACAGGGGGCGCTTTTTTCCGCGCTTTCCGTCTATGACAACATTGCTTTTCCCCTGCGCGAATTACGTTTCATGGACGAGGCGTGGATTGCCGACATCGTGCGCTTGAAACTCGATATGGTGGGACTGGAAGAAAAACACGCGCCCCTGATGCCCGCCGAGCTTTCCGGCGGCATGATAAAAAGGGTTGCGCTTGCCCGCGCTCTGGCGGTCGAACCGGAATTGCTCCTGCTGGACGAACCGACGGCAGGGCTTGACCCTGCCCGCAGCCGGAGTTTTGTCGCGCTGGTGCGGGAATTGCAACAGAGCCTTGGCCTTACCGTTGTGCTTGTGACGCACGATTTCGACACCATCGCGGGCCTGGAGAGTCAGGTGGCTATTTTGGCGGAACAGCAGATTCTCGCGCGGGGAACGTTAGCCGAAGTCGCGGCGCTGCCGCACCCTGCCATCCGCGCCTTTTTCGCGCCGATGGGTTTTTATGGCGCGGAGGATAGGTAGTGGTTCGCGTGAATAAAACGACTTCATGGATAGATTGGGTAGGTTGGGGCGAGCGGGACGCGAACCCCAACATTGTGCCTTTGATTGTCGTTTTATTTGAATGAGTCACTATATCCAGACATGATTCATTTTCGCAATTTGCGTCTCGCAAGGGGAGGGCACATCCTGATAGATGGGGTCTCTCTCCAGTTATTCCCCGGTTGGAAGATTGGTCTGACCGGGGCCAACGGCAGCGGCAAGTCAAGCCTTTTCGCGCTTCTGCGCGACCAGTTGCTCCCGGATCGGGGCGACCTTACATTTCCGTCCGGCTGGACGATTGCCCATGTTGCGCAGGAGACGCCGGGGCTGCTACGCGCCGCCATCGAGTATGTGCTCGACGGCGATACTGAACTGCGGCGCATCGAAACCGACCTGGTTCAGGCCGAGGTGGCACACGACGGGATACGCATTGCTGAATTGCATACGAACTTGCAGGAAATCGGCGCTTATTCGGCTCGGTCGCGCGCGGCGGCGCTGCTCAACGGCCTGGGTTTTCTCCCTTCGGATGCCGGGCGGGCCGTGGCGGAATTTTCCGGCGGCTGGCGGATGCGCCTCAATCTCGCGCAGGCGCTGATGTGCCGCTCCGATCTGCTCCTGCTCGATGAACCTACCAACCACCTCGATCTGGATACGGTCATCTGGCTCGAACAATGGCTGCGCGACTATCGTGGAACCCTGTTGCTGGTGTCGCACGACCGCGAATTTCTCGACGCTTGTGTAGATCATATTGCCCACATCGAACAGCGGCAACTGACGCTCTACAACGGTTCATACACCGATTTCGAGCGTCAGCGCGGCGAGCGTCTGGTGCAGCAGCAGGCGCTTTTTGAGCGCCAGCAGCGCGAAATCGCGCACATGGAGGACTACATCCGCCGCTTTCGGGCTAAGGCGACCAAGGCCCGGCAGGCGCAAAGCCGGATCAAGGCGCTTGAGCGCATGGAGATCATTTCCGCTGCGCATGTCGACACTCCGTTTTCCTTCGCTTTTCGCCCCGCCACCGCCGCGCCCGATCCGCTGCTGCAAATCGAGAAAGGAGCCGCCGGGTACGGCGAAAAAACAGTGCTCACAGACATTGAACTCACTCTGCGCCCCAGCGAGCGCGTGGGCTTGCTTGGCCGCAACGGCGCGGGCAAATCCACCCTCATCAAACTCCTGGCCGGGGAAATTACCCTCACGGCAGGGCAGAAACGCGAGGGTAGGGGGCTGGCGGTTGGGTATTTCGCCCAGCACCAGCTCGAAACTCTGCGCACCGAAGAATCCCCGCTCCAGCACATGATACGGCTCGACCCTTCGGCGCGTGAGCAGGACATACGCAATTACCTGGGCGGCTTCGACTTTCGCGGTGACGGGCGGGATGCCTGCTCCGCTCTGGTCACCGCGCCCTGTGGCTCGTTTTCCGGCGGCGAAAAATCCCGTCTGGCGCTGGCTCTGCTTATCTGGCAACGGCCCAATCTCCTGCTGCTGGACGAACCTGCCAACCATCTGGATATGGAAATGCGTTATGCCCTCATGTGTGCCCTTCAGGAATACGACGGCGCGATGGTGCTGGTGTCGCACGACCGCGCCCTGCTGCGCGCCTGTTGTGATCGCCTGTTGCTGATTGACGGCGGATGCTTGCGGCCTTTCGATGGCGATCTTGACGACTACCGCGACTGGCTGACGGAACAACGCGCCCGGCGCGAAGAAGGCGCAGACGACGTATTGGCCGAACGGGAAGCGCGGCGGAGAAGCCGCGCCCAGGCCGAGGCGGAACGCCAGACGCTGCTTGCCACGCGCAGGCTTCTGGTTAAGGAAATAGGGCAGATCGAAAACAGTCTGGCGGGTTGGACGAGCGAGAAAAAAGAGCTTGAAGAGCGCCTTGCCGATCCCGCCTTTTACGGCGCGAATAACGGCAGCGGCAACGCGCAATTGCAGGACTTGCTCAGACGCCAGGCCGCTTTGCAGGACTGGATCGAAGAGGCCGAATGCCGCTGGCTGGAACTTTCGGAACAGCTGGAGAAATTGACGCAGTGAGGCGGGCATGGGTTTGGGCATTGGCAGGAGAAGGGGGGAGAAAGGGCTTGCGCTGCTATTATCTCTAACCCAACAAATGTGGGATAATGTAAACTTCATGCCCTCAATCCCAATTCCACTATGTCTGCCACACTGCATGCCATTTGCGCCAATAACACTGCCGCATCGAAGAAATGGGGGGATGTTTGAATCAACATCAATACAGCTTACTGGTAAGGCGTTTGGAAGTTGATGCTACCGTCAATCCCGGCACCTATCGCGCAAAAACCTTTCTTATCAGCAACGCCGCCTATGTCGTATTGTTTGGCATGTTGGCGACGATTGCGCTGTTAATTTATTTTGGCATTCATACTGCCTACACAAAGAATCGCGCGTCCGACCTGATACGCGTCGGGTTGTTCGGAGTGGTAATGGCGCTGATATTTTTTGTTGTGCTACGTATGTTTTTTATGAGACTCGCCCCGCCCGAAGGCCGTTATCTATCCAGAGAAGAAGCGCCGGCGCTGTTTAATGTACTCGACAAAATACGCAAAAAACTGAATGGGCCACCGTTTCATCATGTGCTGGTTGACGATGACTTCAATGCGGCAATCTACCAGCATCCACGCTGGGGATTGTTTGGCGGTCACACCAACTATCTGATTCTTGGTTTGCCCTACCTGTTGGGAGTGTCGCCGAAGGAAATGCTGGCAACGGTAGCGCATGAATATGGTCATGTATGCGGAAATCATGGTAAGGCAGGAGCCTGGATATATCGGCAACGCCAGACTTTCCTGGCTCTCTATGACAAAGTTGAGAGCGGAGCGGATGTATATTGGGTTTACAAGAGCATAGCTTTCATGTTGAGCGCATTTGTGCCATATTACAACGCGTACACTTTTGTTTTGTCGCGTGAGGACGAATACGCGGCCGATCGAACGGCAACGGAACTGGTTGGTAGCAAAACCAACGCGCAAGGTCTGGTGCGGGGCGCGTTACTCGGACGTTGGTTTTACAAAGAGTTCTGGTCGAAACTGTATAAGCAGGCGGATAGCAGGGAAGAACCCGCATTCCTGCCATACGCTGCCATGCGTAGCGCATTCAAGGCAAGTTACTCGGAATGGGCAACCAAAGAGCACCTGGACGCCGCATGGAGGAAGCAGTCTGGTTTGGATGATACGCACCCAGCATTGCGCTATCGTGTCGAGGCAACAGGAGAAAAAGCGGAGTTACCCCCTTGCGTTGAAAACACAGCCGCCGAAGCGTTGTTGGGAGATACGGCAAAAAAACTTATTGCCGAATTTGATCGTAACTGGTGGGAAAGGGAAAAAACCTCATGGCAGGCTCAGCATCAATACGTCATTAGTTCCAAGGCTCGGTTACAGGAATTATCCGGCTTGCCGCTGGATAGCCTGAAGTTGCAGGATTTGCATGAATACGCGCTCCTGAGTTCCGAATTTGAATCTCCGCAACAGGCAAAAGCCTTGTTGGAGCGCTTGTTGCGGCAACCCGGCGGGCCTTTTCCGAAGGCTGAATACCACTACGGGTATATCCTGCTTGCCGAGGATAACGAACGCGGGCTTGATCATTTGGCTGTTGCGGTAAACGACCGCCATATGCAGGAGTCGGCTGCGCACGTCGGCTATGACTACCTGCTCAAAAAATATGGCGAAGAGCGGGCGCAGGAATGGTGGGACAGAATTGTCGGCCAGGTGGCGGATGAAGCGTGATTTGTGCGGCAGTATTGCATGAAATTGTTGCGGGCTGCTGACATCACTTCCGTTTTACCGGCAGATAAAGTCCTGGGTCATGAAATATTTGAACGCTACGTTACCTGAGAAAGCCTGCAAAACGTCTGGCTTGGGCATTGCGCCTCCATTGTTCTTACCATCCCCATTCCCGGCAAACTAGCAATAATATGAATTCCGCGCTTCCTCCCGATTCCATCATGCCTGCCACGCTGCGTGCCATTTGCGCCGATATTACGACATTGGCCGTTGATGTTATTGTCAATGCCGCCAATAATACCCTCCTGGGCGGCGGCGGGGTTGACGGAGCCATTCACCGTGCCGCCGGGCCGGAATTGCTGGCCTGCTGCCGCGCCCTGAACGGCTGTGTCACGGGCGAAGCCAAAATTACTCCCGGCTTTCGCCTTCCCGCCCGGCACGTCATTCACACTGTCGGCCCTGTCTGGCGCGACGGCGGACACGGCGAACCGGCGCTGCTTGCCGCCTGTTACCGTAATGCGCTGGAACTTGCCGCCCAGGCCGGGCTGGAAAGCATCGCCTTTCCCTGTATCAGCACCGGCGTTTACGGTTATCCGCCGACCTTGGCGGCACAATGCGCGCTTTCGGCTGTGCAGGAGACTTTGGCATATTTGTCGGACATACGGGAAGTGATTTTCTGCTGCTTCTCGGAAGAGGAGCGGACACGGTATGCAAATCTGCTGGCGGCGTAACGTGGGTGTGTAAATCGAACTGTGTCAATTTGGTTTGTTTCATAACTCATTTACTGGAACTCTGTCTTCGCCGAAGACGATTTGAAAGACCTGCAAAGCTGACTTCCAGTGATGAATCGTCTTCCATTTGTCAGCGCATTGCCGTATTGCCAGATACATCGCCTTGAACACGCTTTCGTCGTTAGGGAAGATTTTGCGGTTTCGCGTCAGCTTACGCAAGCTCGCGTTCAACGATTCGATGGCATTGGTCGTGTAGATGA
>WRKX01000080.1 GCA_009777925.1 Betaproteobacteria bacterium
ATAAATTTGCGATTGTCGCGGGCATTTCCTCCCCAGGTTCCTTTACGACCGAGCAGATGAGGCTCCAAAATCTGCCAGACTGTATCGGAAATGTCGTGCCGTCTGTGCGCCGGTTGCATAAATTTCTCCTATTTGCCCAAAATCAAGATATTATACAATCTATTGACGACACGCTCTATTGAACCGGCAATTAAGGTTTGACTTTTCGATGCACGCCCCATATGGGCCGAAATGGCAAATATGATGCAACCCTTAATTGCCGGGTGAATAGGAGTCGCTTATTCAGGCGAACTACTATATTTGCCCTTGCCGACCAGACTCGCTACAACCCGCAAATCCTCGCCCACCTTGACGCATTCCCGAATCTCGAATTGTGCCGCCTTGTCGAGCGAAGTTAAAGCCGGGAGATTGAATATCCCGCGCGCGGCATTGCCGACAACCAGGGGCGCGAGGTAAAGCAGGAGCTCATCCACGCATCCGGCGGCAAGCAGCGCCCCGTTAAGCGTACTCCCGGCTTCTACATGAATTTCGTTAAGTTCGAGTTTTACCAGTTCGCGCATCAGGCAGTGGAGATCAATGCGCTCATTCACCGAGGGCAGGGGGAGAATGCGGTGGCCTGATTCGGCGAACTGCTGCATACGGATATCGTTGTGGGTATCAGCGGTGACGATCAGCGCAGGCTCGCCCTGAAGAATGCGGGCAGCGGGAGAAACTTCCAGCAGGGGGTCAAGAAGAATACGTAGCGGCTGGCGTTCACAAGGGTGGTCGCGCACATTAAGCTCTGGATCGTCGGCCCTGACGGTTCCGATGCCGGTGAGAATGGCGCAGGCGCGCGCCCGCCAAAAATGCCCGTCGGCGCGGGCGGCAATACCCGTGATCCATTGGCTGACGCCGTTTTCCAGCGCGGTTTTGCCGTCGAGAGTGGCGGCAACCTTTAGCCTCAGCCAGGGACGATTCTTCGTCATGCGCGAGATGAATCCGCTGTTGAGTTCTCGCGCTTCATCGGCGAGAAGGCCGCGCTCAACCGTGATTCCGGCAGCGCGGAGTTTGTCCAGGCCACGTCCGGCAACTCTGGGATTGGGGTCTTCCATTGCAACGACGACACGCGACAATCCGGCGGCAATGAGAGCGTCAGCGCAAGGCGGAGTACGGCCAAAATGGGCGCATGGCTCCAATGTGACGTAGGCCGTCGCGCCGCGCGCGGCTTCTCCCGCTTCCTTGAGCGCGTGTATTTCCGCGTGCGCTTCGCCAGCCCGTTTGTGCCAGCCCTGCCCGATGATCGCCCCATTTTTGTCCAATACGCAACCCACGCGGGGATTGGGCGTGGCGGTCAACAAGCCTTTTTCCGCCAGCTTAAGAGCCTGTGCCATACAGGCATGGTCGGCGGCGGAAAAGAAAGCGGAATCAGGAGGACTGACCATTGTCGGGGGAGATTTCCTGAATGACCCTGGAAAAAGCGTCTACGTCCTCAAAATTGCGATACACAGAAGCAAAACGGATATATGCGATCTTGTCGAGTCGTTTTAATTCGGCCATGACCAATTCGCCAAGCTGGTGGGTTGGCACTTCCCGTTCGCCCAAAGAGAGCAGCCTTTCCTCTACGCCCTCGACCGCGTGTTCAATGGTTTCTGTCGTGATCGGGCGCTTCCTTAGCGCCAGCGCAAGGCTGGCGCGTAATTTTTCCCGCTCGAAAGGAACACGGCCACCATTTTTCTTGACGACTTGCGGCAACCGCACTTCCACCCGTTCATACGTGGTGAACCGTTTGTCGCAGGCGGTGCAGCGCCGACGGCGGCGCACGGTATCGCCCTCTTCATTGATGCGGGAGTCAGTGACGGCACTGTCCGAGACGCCGCAAAAAGGGCATTTCATGTGACTTTACCCGCTGCGCTATTTGCGGTAGACAGGAAAGCGTGAACAGAGAGCCGCAACTTCTTTACGTATCCGTTCAATAACTTTCGGGTTTTCGGGCGCGTCCAGCACATCGGAAATCAGATGGGCGGTTCTTTCCGCTTCGATTTCGGTGAAGCCGCGCGTGGTGATCGCGGGCGAGCCAATACGAATGCCCGAAGTGACAAACGGCTTTTCCGGGTCTTTCGGGATGGCGTTCTTGTTGACGGTGATATGAGCCTGACCCAGCGCGGCCTCGGCAGCCTTGCCGGTAATGTTCTTTGCGCGAAGGTCCATGAGGAAGACATGGCTCTCCGTCCCGCCCGATACGATACGCAAACCTCGCTCCATGCCGAGTACACGCGCCATGACCTGAGCGTTTGCGATAACCTGTTCCTGGTAGAGACGGAATGCGGATGTTCCCGCTTCCTTGAAGCAAACGGCCTTGGCGGCGATGACGTGCATCAGTGGGCCGCCTTGCAGGCCGGGGAAGACTGCGGAATTGATCGCCTTTTCGTGTTCGGCGCGCATCAGGATCGCGCCGCCGCGCGGCCCGCGCAGGGTTTTATGAGTGGTAGTGGTCACTACGTCGGCGTGCGGCACGGGATTGGGATAGAAACCGGCAGCGATGAGTCCGGCGTAATGTGCCATGTCTACCCAGAAAATTGCGCCGATTTCCCTGGCAACTTTCGCAAAGCGCGCCCAATCAATTCTCAGCGAATAAGCGGACGCGCCCGCGATGATAATCTTCGGTTTATGCTGACGCGCCAATGTCTCCATGGCCGCGTAGTCAATGGCTTCCTTTGCGTCGAGTCCATAGGCGACGACATTGAACCATTTACCGGACATGTTGAGCGGCAGGCCGTGGGTAAGATGCCCGCCTTCGGCCAGGCTCATGCCCATGATGGTGTCGCCCGGTTTGGCGAAGGCCATCAACACTGCCTGATTGGCTTGCGAACCAGAATTGGGCTGCACATTGGCGGCTTGCGTGCCGAAAAGCGCCTTCAGTCGGTCAATGGCGATTTGTTCGACAACGTCGACATGCTCACAGCCGCCGTAATAGCGCTTGCCGGGATAGCCTTCGGCATATTTGTTGGTGAGCTGCGAACCTTGCGCTTCCATGACTGCGCGGGAGACGTAGTTTTCGGAAGCGATCAGTTCGATGTGTTCTTCCTGACGACGGTTTTCGGCCTGTACGGCAGTCCACAATTCAGGATCAATTTTGGCGAGCGTATTTTGCGCGGAAAACATGATGGGATTTTCTCAATGGGGAGGATTGCAAAATATCTATTCTACAACAGAATAGAAAGCGAGTATTTTCAGGGATCAACGACAATAGCATTCATGTGATTATCTTGGGCTGAAACAATACTGAATGGTTGTTTTCCCATCAGATGGTGTTATATTACAAAGCCTTACAAGTTGCTCGAAAATAACCTGTCGTCTTCGATCACTGACTGCAGCCGATGAAACATTTTTTGCCGTTCAGCTTGGGTTGCTGCTCGTATTTTGGCAGTAGTCTGGCGCAATATTCCTTATACACGGGGAGATTTCGCCTGTTTGTCATAGTGGTTTCATTCCCGGCACGCGCATACATTCATCATCATCCCAGGACGCTCTCTTGCGGCGCGGACGCACACTTACGAGCGTCAATGACCATGCTTTTCCTTATCGCAACCGCCGTCATAAAAAAGCAATTTTTATGGCGCCAGTCTGAAACCATGGAGAACCTGTTATGCCACATTTTTCTGAAAATTCAATGATGAAAATAGTTTTTGTCGTTGACGACGTTGAGACAAACCGGGCAAGCGCAAAACTCGCCCTGGCCGACACCTACAGAACGTTTACCCTGCCGTCAGCCGAAAAGATGTTCTCGCTTGCGGAAAAAGTCAGGCCGGACTTGATCCTGCTGGATATTGACATGCCGGAAATGGATGGCTTTGAGGCGATACAGCTATTAAAATCCAACCCAAAATTAAGATCCATTCCTGTCGTTTTCCTCACGGCAAAAAATGACGCAGTAATGGAGATTCGTGGGTTTGAACTGGGCGCCCTTGATTTTATCAGCAAACCTTTTTCTCCTCCGGTGCTTTTGAAGCGGATCGAAATGCACATTGAAGCGGACAAGATGATGAAAAACGCTCAACGATCCGTTCAAAGAATCCATAACGCTACCATCAACGCAATAGCGGATGTGGTGGAAAGCAGAAACAACATATCAGGCGGACACGTAACGCGGACACAGGTTTATATAAAGCTCCTTCTGAATGAGCTTATCAGAACCGGAGTATATACCGAAGAAATATCACAATGGGACAGACGCCTGCTGCTACCGTCCGCGCAGTTGCATGATGTTGGTAAAATCACAATCAGTGATTCAGTGCTCAATAAACCGGACAAGCTGAACGAAGATGAATTTGAAAGCGTCAAGCGGCACTGTAGAGAGGGAGAGCGCATTATTGAGCGCATCATTGAGCAAACAGAAGATGATTCTTTTTTGCTTCATGCCAAAAATTTTGCAAGTTCACACCACGAAAAATGGGATGGTACGGGCTATCCAAGAAAACTTGTGGGCGAAGAAATTCCGCTTGAGGGCAGAATAATGGCAATAGCGGATGTGTACGACGCGCTGATAACTGATCGGCCATACAGAAAGGCGCTTTCCCATGACGAAGCCGTCCAGATCATAGAGGAAGGTAGTGGCACACATTTTGATCCCAGGATCGTTGAGGCATTCCTGGGCGTTGCGAAAGATTTTTGGCTTCAATCGTTAAGCGTTAAAAATCAGGTGTAGGTATACGATGCAGAGCAAAACGAATCACGGATTAGCTCTGCCACTGGCAATCCTGTTGCCGGTGGCAATGCTCCTGAAAATCCGTTATCCCTTGTTTTCAGGCAGCGACTTTGAGGACGTGGCAGAAACGCTGCATCAGATCTTGTCTCAGGGTGATATATGAAACTCCTTAAGGAAACGGAACAGAAAACTATCGTAGGCAACCACACAATGCGAAAATTTATCGCATTTTCTGCCATATTGTTTCTGAGCATATCCATCCTGGGAAGTGTTACTTTTATCTTTTCCATGCAACAGATCAACCGGATGAATAAGGCAAATGAATTACCCAAGGTATTAGAGCTTGAACGCATAAAAATAGAAACTTACGTAAAAACTGAAGTCGCAATTGTGCTTAAACTGGCGAATTCACCACTGGTCAGGAGCTATTTTGCCACGCCCAAAAATAGAGAACTCAGGAAAATCGCCCACGATGAAATCCTCTCTTACACAAAGTCCTTCACGGGACAAGCGGTTTTTTGGGTGAATGATATAGACAGGTTGTTTTACTCCTATATTGACTCCAAACTTGTCGATCCTTACTGGGTAGATGCGGATAATCCTGACAATTATTGGTATCACAAGACACTTCTTGAAACGGAAGTCTATAATTTCAATATCAATTATAACCCTGATCTGAAGGTGATCAAGCTATGGGTCAACGCGCCGGTATTTAATGACGAGGGCAATCCAATAGGAATGGTAGGCACAGCTTTTGATCTTTCTGGTTTTATTGATATGCTATATCAGGGCCAGGAGACGGAGGCGGACATTTACTTTTTCAATCATGAAGGTGAAATTACCGGTGCAAGGAACATCGAACTCGTGGCTGAAAAAAAGCGGATTGAGGCAGAATTAGGCGGTAGCGGCGTCAACATTTTATCTACAGCAGCGGCTCTAAAGCCTGGCAAAACGCGCACCACATACGATAGCGTATACGGGCTTATTTCCATCGGCATAGTTCCGGCACTCGAATGGTATTCCATCGCGGTTTTGCCAAATAGCCTCAGACTGGGAGACTATAAAAATAGCATGACAGCCTTGTTTTTTGTGACTTTCATTTTAATACTGCTCATCGTGATTATATTCAATTTTGTTGTATTCAAATTCTTAAAATCCTTGCATGAGACGATGCACTCCCTTGAAATCGCTATAGAATCTGCAGAAACGGCAAATCGGGCAAAAAGCGGTTTTCTTGCCACCATGTCGCACGAAATACGCACACCGATGAATGCAATTCTAGGTATCGCGCAAATCGAGATGCAAAAGAAGGATTTGCCGAAAAAATACGCCACTGCCTTTAGTAAAATTCATACTTCCGGCACCAGTCTTTTGGGAATCATCAATGACATCCTCGATATGTCAAAAATTGAAACCGGAAAAATGGAGCTAGACCCGCAGGAATATGATGTGCCAAGCTTTATCAGCGATACAGTACAGCTTAATGTCGTGCGGATCGGAGTTGACCCAATTGAATTCAAACTGGAAGCACATGAAAGCCTTCCATCCAGACTGATTGGCGATGAATTGCGCCTGAAGCAAATTCTGAATAATCTTCTCTCAAACGCTATCAAATACACCGACAAAGGATATGTGAAACTATCGATCTTGCATTCGCAGGAAGATGAAAATGTCACCTTGCAATTCATCATCGAAGATACAGGCCAGGGCATCAAGCCGGAGGATCAGAAGCGGCTTTTTTCGGCATACACACGCTTCAATGCTGAATCCAATCGCACCACAGAAGGAACAGGGATCGGCCTTACCATCACAAAAAAGCTGATAGAACTGATGGACGGCGCTATAGAAGTTAAAAGCGAGTACGGCAAAGGCAGCGTATTCACGGTAACGGTCAAACAAAAAGGCATGACGTGTGATGCCATCGGCAAAGAGTTATTGGAACAGCTCCGCAATTTCTCATTCAGAGGAAGCAGACATACTGCGGGGCGTCTTCAAATCGGTCGAGAGCAGATGCCCTATGGGAGCGTTCTGGTAGTGGATGATGTGGAATCAAATCTGTATGTGGCAGAGGGGTTTCTGTCGTTTTACGGATTGAAGGTTGAAACCGCGATCAGTGGTTTTTCGGCGATCGAGAAGGTGGGGGCGGGCAAAACTTATGACATTATCTTCATGGATCATATGATGCCGCTTATGGATGGAATAGAGGCAGCACAAAAACTTCGTGCGATGGGCTATAAAGGCGCAATCGTGGCGTTGACGGCAAATGCTTTGGTTGGTACCGCAGAGATGTTCAAACAAAACGGGTTTGATGATTTCGTCTCAAAGCCGATAGACGTTCGGGAACTCGATGCTGTTTTGAATCGCTACGTCCGTGATAGACATCCTGAGGAAACAGGGAAATATCAAGCCAGAACGGAAGAAATCGAGCAGGACAAACTATCCCCCATTCATCCGAAAATCATTGATTCCTTTCGGCGCGATGCAAAAAAAGCGATTATCGCTTTGCAGGAAGCGCTTGCAAGCGATGATATCAAACGCTTTACGATCACCGTGCATGGCATGAAGTCTGGCCTGGCGAATATCAGAGAACATGAAAAATCCGCCCTGGCGTTTGAGTTGGAGACAGCGGGGCGAAAGGGCGATATGGAATTCATAGCAGCCAACACGGATAATTTTATCCAGGCGCTTAACGGATTGATAGAGAAATTCAGCACGGCTGAACCATTGAATGAGGACGTAACAGAAAACACGGAATACTTGAGCGCGGAGCTTTTGAACATTAAAAATGCTTGCGAGAATTACGATGACAGGGCAGTCTATGCCGCGCTTGATCGCCTGAATGAAAAGGCATGGAAGCCTGGAACTTCGGCAATGCTTCTTAAAATCCATGATCTCTTGTTTTCAGACAGCGACTTTGAAGGCGCTATAGAAGAAATTGAATCGTTCCTGAATTCCAGCTAGGCCGCAATGAACATCCGCGAATTACAATCATACGACCTTCATTCGTTGCTTGCCTTGTACGCACACTTGCATGAGTGTGACGATCCGCTGCCATCCGACGCAACAGTCGAGGCTGTTTGGTTGGAGGCTATTGCCAATCCGCGAATCAAGTATTTTGGTGGCTTCGCTTCTGGCTCCCTTATTACAAGCTGTATGCTTACAGTCATCCCGAACCTCACACGTTCCTGCCGCCCCTATGCCGTAATCGAGAATGTTGTCACTCATGCTGCACATCGTCGTCATGGCTGGGGCAGGGCTATTCTCTTGCATGCGCTTGACGAAGCATGGCGTCAACGCTGCTACAAAGTCATGCTGCTTACGGGGCGAAAGGATGAAGGCACGCTACGGTTCTACGAGCAAGCGGGGTTTGATCGACATGGAAAGCAAGCCTTTGTGGCAAAGCCCGCAGCCTAACCCGTCGTTGTGCGTGAAGTGTTATGCTTTACAAATCACGCACTGAATAGGACTGTGCCTGACTTTGCGCTCAAGCAGACCCGCCTGTCGGCGGACTGCTTACCTTTTGCGTCAGAGCGGTTTCGGTTTAATTCCTTACAACTGGTTTTACAGTCCGTCATTGCGAGGAGCGCCAGCGACGAAGCAATCCAGAAGCCAGTTGTATGTGACAGCCCTGCTGGATCGCGTAGCAGACGCTCGCAATGACGACGTATGCACTTGAGCCAAAATCTCTCTAAGTAAGTGAACAGCATTGGCTATAAGCACACGTTTTTCACCGATATGCCGATTCGTTAGGGTAACGCCCGCTTTATACCATACGCATTGCAGATGGTGGTTTTTTTTTTGAACTGGCTGCTAAAAGCGCCATGGGAGATAATGTCCGTCTCCGGCTTGAGGCGACCTACGTAGCCAATCAAGTTTCTCTCTTGCTCACAATTCGATTTCGGTAAAGGTGTTGTTGCAGCGCAACATCAGGTGTGGCGCGAGTGGCACGGCTTCTGGCATGACAAATTCAAAGCATGATGGTCATGACACAGGATGAGAGGTTTGGTCTGGCGGACAGAAAATGCTAAACTATAGGCACTTTTATAACAGAGGAAATATTTATGTTTGATTCTCGACCATTTGATGAGTTTTTGAAAAATGTTAATTCATTTATGTCAAATAGCCCGGTTGCGGACATGGAGAAGAACGCGCGCGCGATGGTAATGGGCTTTTTCTCCAACATGGATCTGGTTACAAGAGAAGAGTTTGACGCGCAAGCCGCAGTACTTGCCAGCACCCGGCAGCGCCTTTATGCCTTGGAACAACGTTTGCGCGTTCTGGAGGAGCAGGCGCGGGGACAGGCACATGAGCAAGCTACAGAGGCCGCTTAAATTTTAATCAGCCAGGATTTTGTGTGCCGTTTGTCAGCCTGTGGTGTCGAGGTGTTGATGGTTTGCACGCGCCACGGGTGCAGGTAGAGGCGCATTTATCGGCGGGATTGCCGAGATTCAATCTGGTAGGTTTGCCTGATACTGAGGTCAAGGAGGCGCGGGATCGGGTTGAGGCCGCAATCGGCAATTCAGGCTTTACCTTTCCTGACGGACACATTACCGTCAATCTTGCTCCTGCTGACCTGCCCAAGGAGTCCGGGCGTTACGATCTTCCCATCGCCCTGGGAGTTCTTGCCGCTTCCGGGCAGATTCCCGCAGATCGCTTTCAGGATTGCGAATTTGCGGGCGAACTTTCTCTTTCCGGCGCATTGCAGCCGATACGCGGCGCGTTCGCTATGGTGCTTTCGGCTACTGGCGGCGTTGCAGGCGAGGGAAAATTTGTGCTGCCGGAAGCCAGCGCTGATGAGGCCGCATTGACAGGGATGGGCGAAATATTGGGCGCTCGCTCGCTCTTACAGGTTTGCGCGTGGTTGCGGAGCCAGGAAACCTTGCGTCCGGGACGACCTGAATCCGGCCTTACTGCCTTTTCTTTTCCAGATTTGGCGGACATTAAAGGGCAGACCCAGGCCAAGCGCGCGCTGGAAATAGCGGCGGCGGGCGGGCATTCCCTTTTGATGTACGGGCCACCGGGCAGCGGAAAATCCATGTTGGCGGAACGTCTGCCCGGATTGTTGCCGCCGCTGGATGACGTAGCGGCGCGGGAATCGGCTGCCGTACTCTCATTGGCGGGACGTTTTGATCCGGCGCGTTTTCGTGTTCGCCCCTTTCGCGCTCCGCATGCGACGGCTTCCGCCGTTGCCCTGGTCGGAGGCGGCAGCCCGCCCCGCCCAGGCGAGATCAGCCTGGCAACAGAGGGGATATTGTTTCTTGATGAATTTCCGGAGTTTGATCGCAAGGTGCTGGAAAGTTTGCGCGAACCGTTGGAACGAGGAGAAATCCACATTGCGCGCGCCGCCAGACACGCTACCTTTCCCGCAAGGTTTCAACTGATTGCCGCGATGAATCCCTGCCCGTGTGGCTGGCAGGGACATCCTAATGGGCGTTGCCGTTGTACACCGGATAGAATTGAACGTTATCGGGGACGTATTTCCGGACCGATTCTCGACCGCATGGATTTGCTGATAGAGGTTCCCGCGCTGCCAGCCGAAACCATGGCAGAGACAGGCAAAGGCGAATCGTCCGCCGTTGTGCGTGCGCGGGTTCTGGAGGCGCTTGAGCGGCAAATGGCAAGGCAGGGACTGGTCAATGCCCGACTTCTGCCTGAGCGGATTGAAGCCTGTGTCCGAATGAGCGCGGAGGCAAAAGGGCTTTTGCAGCAGGCAGCGGCTCGGCTTCAACTTTCTGCGCGTTCCTGGCATCGGGTGATGAAGGTTGCGCGCACGATTGCCGATCTGGCCGGATCTCCCGGTGTTGAAAAGGTTCATCTGGCAGAAGCTTTGCAGTATCGTCGTCCATTCACGGAGGCGAAATGAGCATGTTAAGACACGCAAATCATCCCGGCTTGGTTCTGATACTGGCTGGATTGGCTGCGATCGGCCCTTTTTCCGTCAGCACATACCTGCCGGCTTTTCCGGAAATCGGCGCGGAACTGGGAGTGGGAATGGAAGCGGTACAGGAATCCCTTTCCCTTTACATGCTGACCTTCAGTCTTATGACCTTGTTGCATGGCTCGCTCTCTGACAGTTTGGGACGCAAGCGGGTCATCCTCTTCGGCCTTTTTGCCTACACCCTGGCTTCTGTAGGCTGCGCGTTTGCGAACAGCATCGAAATGCTCTGGACAATGCGCATAGTGCAGGGGCTTTTTGCCGGGGCAGGAATGGTCGTCAGCCGCGCGATTGTGCGTGATCTTTACGTGGGTTCAGATGCGCAACGCATGATGGCGAACGTCGCGGTTATGTTCGCCATTGCGCCTGCCGTTGCTCCGATCATTGGAGGCTGGGTACTGTATTTGTTTGACTGGCGCGCCATTTTCTACTTTGTAGCCGTGACTTCGGGGATCATGTTTGTCGTATGTTGGTTCTACCTGCCGGAATCATTGCCGCCGGAAAAACGCCATCCTTTTGCGCTCAAGCAGCTTTTCAGGAACTACATAAAGATTTTTTCCAGCGCCAGTTTTGTCCGGCTTTCCTTGTGCATAAGCGCTTCTTTTGGGGGGGTGTTCCTTTATGTACTCTCCGCGCCGGTTTTTATACGCGAGCACTTGGGGCTGGGTGAGACCGATTTTTACTGGCTGTTCGTCCCAGGTACGATCGGAATGATGATTGGGTCATGGATTTCCGGCCGTATCGCCGGGAACTGGGATAGCCGTAACGCTCTTTGGCTTGCCTTTCTTTTGATGGGTATTTCCGCGCTGGGCAATCTTTTCATTTCCGAGGTTAGGCCGGATTCTCTCTGGATTACAGTTTCGCCCTTTCTAGTTTACAACATAGGCGTTGCCATTGCCATGCCCACCATCACCTTGCTTGCGCTGGATCTTTTCCCTGATAACAGGGGCATGGCTTCTTCCTGCCAGAGCGCTATCCATACGATGTTCAACGTGTTGATTTCCTCTTTTCTCGTGCCGTTTCTCTGGCATAGCCGTATGGGGTTGGCGCTGGGTATGCTGGGGCTTTGCGTGTTGGGTCTCTGCCTGATGGGGCGCGGGAGAGGCGGCTTTTCTCAAAACTCCAAAAATAGTTGACATTTTTTTTCTTTTGTTTAAAATGCCGGGTTCCCTCTGCTTTTTTTGCGGGGCGTTCTTTAACAATTTGGCGACCGATAATAGTGGGTGCTTTGCGTGTTGTTGGGTGTTTTGGTGTGGTATGGGCTTTGGTTCCTGGGGTTTTGTTCCTGGGCTTTTGTCTTGTATCTGCCTGATTGCC